>NATP01000016.1 GCA_002085375.1 candidate division Zixibacteria bacterium 4484_95
AACTTGCTTTAGTTGTACAAAATACGACAATGTGCGGCCTGGTCAGACCGCTTCCAATCCGGTTTTAAGCACAAGGTTAATATCATAAAATAGCTTGGCTGAAAACTTTTTCTTCCCTTGCATTACCGAACCCTCCTGTCAAGACTCGCATACCATGAATCTAAAACCGAGTCAACAAGAGTTCGGCAACAAGCCCAAATATTGACATTACCCACCATGTCCAAAGGTAAGATATTTCTTGCGGAAAATCGGTTTTTTTTTATATTTAAAGATAGATATTATTAAGAATGCCAGCTCGTTGCACGAGACGGGAATTAAACTTATCGAGCTTTGGTTATATTACTGGAAGTTTAATCTATTTAATAAGGAGAAGAAGTCATGAAGAGAAACAATTTTCTTTTAATTTTTTTTGTTTTCCTTCTGTTAACCTCTTTATCACAAGCTGAATTTAAATATGCAGTGGTTGTGAAAAGTTCGACCTATCAAATTCCCGAGTGGGGTCTTGTCGCCGATACTCTGATGTCACGTTACGAAGGTGAGATTTTCACCTGGGGTAGCTCGGTGTGGGAACTTGAGGATGATCTATCTATTTACCAGCCAACACATATCGCATTCGTCTGCGAGCCTCTGACCGCCAACGCCAGTTTCGTTCAGTCGATGGTATGGCCTCTTACCCGCTCTCTGGATGACGATCCTTATGGTGATGCTATATGGGGGATAATCACCGGTTATAATGCTGAGGATGCCCTTCGTATGGCAAACTGCGAGAGTTTCAGGGTGAAGAACTTACTTAGTGGCACAATGAGCTGTGACCTGAATTATTACCCCCAGGGGATATGTACCAATGAGGCAACTTACAATCATATACGCTACAAGTATCTGGATGGCACCATCGTTGATACTACCGATGAGAACCTCTGTCCTACCGACCGCACGGAATTTCTGATGAACATGATAAATGCCGACACCGTTGATATTTTTATTACCAGCGGGCATGGTAACCACGATCGCTGGCAGCTACACTATCCTGATGTCGGTCTTGAAGGGTATTTCAGGTCTAACAATGGTCAGCTTTACGGGGATCCTCGTTTCGATCCAGATGTCAATGCCAATTCCATCAATCCCAAAATATACTTCGCTCTTGGCAACTGTTACGTCGGCAAGATCCAGAATCTGAGTTCGATGGCTCCGGCCTGGATTCATACCGGTGGAGCGTCTCTGATGACCGGTTACGTGATAGCAGAAGGTACATATAGCCATCAGCATGGTGGCACTAAAGCTTTTTTTGCTCGTCAGGGACTTTACACCTGGCCCGAGGCATTCTTTTTAGCCAATCAGGCACTTCAGTTTGATATCATCAATAATACTCCTGGCGCCAATCCTCCCGATTTAAACGGCTCGGCACTTTACGGAGATCCGGCTTTAGATGCCCGCCTGGACACCGAATCCGGAGTTATTCCCGGCTCGATGTATGATGAGCAGATCGAGATTGTATCTGGTGAAGTAGAAGATACAGTCACGGTGCGAATTGTAATGAACAGGGAGGACTGTCCCGGTTACACCAGTAAATGGGGGAATCGCCATCCCATTATACTTTTTCCATTCCGGGTTGAAAATCCATCTATTATAAGTTATGATCCGGATTGTCATACTGCTGTAGTTACCGAGAATTTCCTGCTAATGTGTATATGGTATCAGGGTGAACCTCCCCTTGCGGCAGGAGAGACACGAGAATTTGTCTTCACCTGCGACCCTATACAAACATTTTTAGAGGAAACATCACCATCAACCCTGCCAACTGAGATAATCCTTTATCAGAACTATCCCAATCCTTTTAATGCCCAAACTCATATTGAATATTGTCTCCTATCTCCAGCGACGGTTAATTTAACAATTTATAACCTTCGCGGCGAACGGGTCTGCACTTTATTCGAGGGACATCAATCTCCGGGAACATACAGTCTTAGCTGGGACGGTCACAACCAGAATGGAGACGAGGTAGCTTCAGGAATATATTTTTATAGCCTGACCTCCGGTAATATTTGCAAGAGCCGACGCCTGTTGTTGTTGAAATAATAGTCCTCTTCGTTTTATAATTGATAATTGCTTTATATGAAAAATCGAGAGAGAAACGTAAAAAACAGGTTTAAAGGATAAGGTAATGAAATCAAGACGCAGATTATTTTTATTATCAGGGATTATGCTTTCGATTTGTTATTTTTTGTATCCGGTCAATCTTTTTGCACAGTGGGAGCTGATAGATTCTTCAGATTTCCAGGTGAGATTACCCGCACAGGCAAACTGTTTTATAACTTTTAATCCTTACGAGAACTCTTTGGAGTTGGCTCTTCCCGAAAGAGGGCTCACGGAAATGGCGATTTCAGCTTTGGATAGAGCTCCCGACTGGTTAAAACAAGCTTTGGAGGATAACTTTGCTAGGATGGAGAGCTGGTTGCAGGATGTATTAGCAGGGATGATACTTGACTCTACAGATCCTTTTGTGGATGAACTCTGTTTTGAGGTTGCCCACATAGCTCCACTGACCTTGTTGTATATGGAGTCATATGAGGTTTTAGAAGTCTTGTTGGAAAATGTAACATCCCTTTACAGTATAGACAGCTCTTTAAGTTATGCTGATATTATTGATTATGGAGATTCCTTTGAGGGTGGCGATTACTACTCAACCGTTAGCTACCGTGTAGAAGAAAACGGCGATACTCTCGAATTCGAGCTCCCCAAAGAAATATATTACTGGTATCTGGTTCACCCTAAACTCCACAAAGAGGTCCCGGCATATATTGACCCCAATACCGGAGGACCCATTAATCCTCCTTATGGCTATTTCTGGAGGGATTATTTAATGAATCATGCTGACGAGGGATATCCTTTGCTGAGAGATATGTTAGAGGGAGTTGAGACTCTCTGGAACAATGTGCCGGATACTATTGAAAACGGCGCTGTTGGAGTTATAACGGCCTGGATAGATTCAGTAATGACATTTCAGAGTCACGATCATCATGACCAGCCGGTAAGAATATACCATCTTCATATAGGGACCTGTAGTGTCCATTCATACCTGACAGCAGCGGTTGCTCGGGCAGCTTTGATTCCTGCTACTGTCACAGTAATGTATCGCGATAACCATAAGGTAAATGAATTTTGGGAGCGACGCTGGATAAGCTGGGAACCGGTGGGAGTGCACATCGATAATCCTCGCTGTTATGATCCTGGTTGGAACTGGGATATTGCAGCAGTATTCAATTGGAGAGGAGACGGTTTCGTCTGGGATGTCACCGAAAGATATACCGAGGTCTGTACTTTGAATGTTACTATCACCGATTCATGTGGTAATCCCGTTGATGGTGCCCGAATAAAGCTTTCCAGTGATGGATTTGTTGGCTGGGGTGCTACCTGCGGGTGGACAACCGAGAACGGCGAAAAACAATTCCTTTTAGGAGACAATCGCAATTTCACCGGTCGAGTGGACAGCGAAATCGGGGGTTACCCTCCAAGCGGAATGGAACAGATAATAACGAACAGCCGACCCGGGTTCACTTATACCTGGGAAGTCACACTTCCTGGGGATATGCCTCGCCTTGAAATCCTTCCTGATACTCTTCCAGATAATCCCAGAGAGGAATATAAAATCGAGCTGGAGTTTGAACTCCCTTCAGAAATCCTTTACGGCGACAATATCGATGATAACGACCGTTTCTCAGAGTTCGTCTCCCCGGGCCAGATAGATTTCTTCATTTGCGACCAGGTTGATTTTAATGATTATATAGCTGGTAATGAATTCAGAGCTTTCGAGATTCATCGGAGGGTGTCAGATGGTGAGATCGAGTTTGTTTTCCCCACTGATGACATCTGGTATATGGTTTTCTCCAATGAAAAATCAACAGTGTTGTCTCAGGAATTAGAGGTGATAGCATATCTATATTCGCAACCAACCGGATTTGTCGAAGGTAGAGACGAGCTTAATCCCCAAACTTTCAAACTGTTGGGCAATTATCCTAACCCTTTTAACATCACAACAACCATAAAATACAATCTGCCTATAGCTTCTGATGTAACCATTAATATCTATGATATATTAGGTTCCAAGGTTGAGACTATTGTCAAAGAACACCAATCGGCGGGTTACCATCAGGTTACATGGGAAGCTGGGGATATACCTACCGGTATATATTTTTACAGGATCTTTGCCGGTGAGTTTAACAAAGTAAATAAGATGTTATTGTTAAAATAGCATTTGTTTTATTCATACTTTAAGTTATATTAATAAAGAATTAAGGAAACTTCGGCTTTGGTGAAATGATTAATTTCTACCGACAATAATAAAAAGGAAATGATGACATGTGGGAGTTTTTAGTTCCCTCATAGGCATTTAGTATCAAGGAGAAATTGTATGAGACGGTTTGTTTTAATTTTTGGTATTGTCCTTTTTATGGGGTTATTTTTAGTTTCTGCTCAACCCTTAAATGCGGAAAAGCAGGATTCAAGCAAAATGACTGACCAGCAGCTGGTTGACCCTTCTCTCAAGGAAAGAATAAAATATCTTGGTTTAATCATTCCTGAAGATGTCAAGAAACGTTTTGAGGAACTGGACAAACAGCCTCCGCCAATGTTGCTCAATACTGAGGATGTTTTCGATTGGCGTGAAATGGGCGGTGTTACACCGGTTAAGGACCAGGGGCAATGTGGTTCTTGTTGGGATTTTGCTGCAACAGGAGCATTTGAATCTGCAGTCTTGATAAATACCGATATTGAGATGGATTTGTCCGAACAACAGGTTCTTTCATGCAATACAGGTGGGTCAAGCTGTAATGGTGGGTGGATGGAAGATGCCTATGATATTTTTATGAATAATGGTGCGGTCTATGAATCGTGCATGCCATATGAGGCGGATGATGATGTACCCTGTACACAGGAGGAATGCGATCCGGTGGCCTGGATGACGGGATATGTGGATGTTCCAAATAACATTAATTCCATTAAGAATGCCCTTTTGGTAGGACCCGTATCGACAACTTTTATGGTTTATAATGATTTCTATTGGAATTGTTATTGGCATGAGGATACAGGTGATATAAATCATGCGGTAGTAATCGTTGGCTGGGATGATAATATGTGTGGTGGTCTGGGTGCCTGGATTGTCAAGAACAGTTGGGGTACTAATTGGGGTGATGAAGGTTATTTTTATATGCCCTATGGTTCGTGCGGAATCGGTCGATATACTCAGCGCCCTGTTTTCGACCAAGTGAATTATCTGACTTTCAGTTATCCCAATGGATTGCCTGATTTTGTTAATCCCAATGGTGGAACCTCAGTCAGAGTAGAGGTTAGTGGTTTGGCTGGAGTACCTGAACCTGGGACGGGGATGTTTCATTATAATTCCGGGTCCGGCTGGCAGGATATTTCCATGCAGGTGGTCTCACCTAATATCTACGATGCCTTATTCCCCAATCTTGATTGTGGCATTGATGTTATTTATTATTTCAGTGCTGAGACCAATCAAGGTGTTATCGATACAGACCCCATAGATGCTCCTTTATCAAGTTTTTCCGCTTTCAGTGCTAACCCGCTTACTACGGTCTTCGAGGATAATTTTAACACAAATTTAGGCTGGACTGTTGAGAACTCACCCGGTCTGACTGACGGAGCCTGGGAGAGAGGTATCCCCGCAGGTGGAGGTGATCGCGGTGACCCACCAAGCGATTACGATGGTTCCGGCTATTGTTACGTAACCGATAACGCAGATGGCAACTCTGATGTCGATGGTGGATATACCTACCTTATATCACCCACAATCGATTTAAGAGATAACGATGCCATGGTTCGCTATGCTCTATGGTATACCAACTATGCAGGGAACGATCCCAATAACGATTTATTCAAGGTTTATGTGTCTAATGATAATGGTGGAACCTGGATTAATGTTGATACATTCGGGCCGGAGACATTCCCCGGCTGGACACAGCATCATTTCGTTGTAAGTAATTATGTTGTCCCTACAGACCAGGTTAAGGTTCGTTTCGAAGTTTCAGATCTTAATGATGGTTCCATAGTTGAGGCGGGTATCGATGCCGTATCTGTCATAACTTATGAATGCGAACCCACTTCTAATGGTACGATTGCCGGCACCGTTACCGATATAAACGGTCCGATTACAGGCGTTGTGGTCCTTGCCGACGATGGTTCGGGAAATACCGGTTTGGATATTACGGTGGAAAACGGCACTTATTCAATTGATGTTCCACCGAGCACCTATGATGTCTCCTTTTCGCATAATAATTACAGGGATACTACGATAACCAACGTTGTTGTAACCGAGGGCGAAACCACGATTGTGGATGTTGTTATGGAAGAGCTACCGGTTGATATCCCTACCCTCAACGAATGGGGAATGATCATAATGGCGTTGCTGTTGTTGACAATAGGAACGATTGCTATTATACGCAGAGGCGGGATTGTTGAAATCGGTGAATCCAAATAAAATGATTTCCCGGTCATGATATTTCTGTAACTGAAGACGCCTTGCTTTCTTATAATACTCTCCTGGTTGGTGAGAGAAACTGATTTGTCCTCGTGATTCTGGGACATTGATTGGGTTTTCTTTATAAGTTACAGCTTTATAATATAGAATTTTTAAGAGTATATAATGTTTTAATGATGGTATTCGAAAGGACTAACTAATGGATAACTAACTTAAAATAGGACTTGACGAAATATATATATATATTAAATTAATTATAATGTAAGATATCTTCGGCTTAAAACAACTGCTGTGGTTTTGCCAAAAATAATGACAGTGAAAGATTTTACAAATAAATGGGATGATTGGAATCCCTGGATTTTAATTTTTCATCAAGGAGTGCATCTATGAAACGTTCAATCTTGCTCCTGGGAATGGTTCTTGCGTTTGGTTTTTTATTAATGTTGGAACCTTCTGTTTTAGCTTCGGCAAAGCAGGTGAGTGTAGATTACACGTTTGATCGTCCGGAAATTGTGGGGGTTATGATAGGGGGCGAGCGGTATGATAGGGTAATTATGCCGGGTGTTCCAAATTGTGGGAATGCTGGCCAACCAGCCTTGCCGGCAAAAGGCGCAAAAATATTGTTACCATTTGGCACAGAGGTTTCGAGTATTGAGATTATACCGGCGGAGAAGATTTCACTTGGTAGCGGTTATTTCATCGAGCCGGTTTCAAAACCAATAAGACTATCAGCTGATCCTGGTACAGCCAGTCCGCCCACCCCAAACAGCGCCATCTATGATTCAGATCGTCCTTTTCCTGAGACCCGGTTTCTTAATATTGGAACACAGGGTTTCCGCGGCTATCAAATCCTAAACTTGAAACTTCAGCCGGTTCAGTATATCCCAACTTCTGGAGAGCTTTTCTATTATCCTTATCTTACCGTTATCGTTAACACGGTTGACAGTGATAAATCAAATACTCTTTTCCGGGGATTACCGGAGGACGAGATGGAGGTTCTTAAAAGGATCGACAACCCAAAGGATGTTGATAGCTATACCGCCACGGGAATACTTGGCGCCAAGAATTACGATATGTTGATTCTCACCACTACATCATTAGCTGGCGCTTTCCAGCCGCTAAAGGATTACCATGACGCTGAGGGCATTCCAACGGAGATTCATACCACTACCGATGTTGGCAGTAATGATCCTGATGACGTGCGTGACTATATCAGGGATAGATACCTAAATGATGGCATACGGTATGTGATAATTGGCGCAGACGATGATATAATACCGGCTAAGGACCTCTATGTGGTTTCCGATAATGGCCCCTGGCCCGAGGTCGTATATGACATGCCAGCCGACATTTATTTTGCTTGTCTTGATGGCACTTATAATTATGACGGTGATTCCTATTGGGGTGAACCCAATGACGGCGAAGGTGGTGGCGATGTTGACCTGATTGCCGAAGTTTTTGTCGGAAGGGCATCGGTTGGAAATAACACTGAAGCCACAAGGTTTGTGAACAAGACCATCTGGTATCTTAACAACCAGCATTCTCGCTTGGAGGATGTCCAGATGGCAGGTGAATATCTTGGATTTGGAGGACCTTCGGAATATGCTGCCGAGACTCTGGATGAGTTAATCGATAGTGCGAGTACTCATGGCTATTCAACGATCGGTATTCCATCAGACCAGTATATTGTAGACAGATTATATGATCGTGACTGGCCAGGTAACGATTGGCCAAAATCTGAATTGATCTCACGTATCAATGAGGGGCGGCATATCCTCAACCATCTTGGCCATGGTAGCCCGGATTATGCCATGAAACTGTACGATAGCGATATTATGAACTCCCTGACAAATGACGACCTCTGTTTCTTCTATTCGCAGACCTGCCTGGCTGGTCATTTCGATGGTACTGATTGCTGGGCAGAATATATGAATATAAAGACTGATTATGGTGGTTTCGCTGGTATAATGAGGGCCCTCCCAACGGTTCAACCGTGAATTCTGGGATGCTGTGTATAATGCCACAGAGGGGATGCCAGAGATCGGACGGGCTAACCAGGATTCTAAAGAGGATAATCTTTACCGTATCAACGAAGATTGCATGAGATGGTGTTACTATGAGTTGAATCTGTTTGGCGATCCGACTATTGCTATTAAGGGTGTAAGAGCTGTAACCTTTGATTATCCAGGTGGTATTCCAGAAATTTTAACTCCCGGCCAAGCAACCTCGTTTGAGGTTGTTGTAAGCGGTGTCGGCGAGGGGATACCGGTATCCGGTAGCGGGCAGATCCACTATTCAATTGATGGTGCACCTTTCGTTGATGAAAGCATGAGTGAAGGCCCACCAAATCATTACGAGGCTATATTGCCAGCATTAGATTGCGGTTCGAATATTCAATTTTATTTTACCGCCGAGGAAGATTCCGGCAAAACATTCAGCGACCCCAGGGGCGCACCCGATGAGACATATGGTGCATTTCCGGTGACAGATATTGTTGTCGTATTTGATGACAATTTTGAAACCAACCAGGGCTGGACTGTAAGTGGTGATGCCTCCGATGGGCAGTGGGAGCGAGCAATACCTGCGGGCGGTGGTGACCGTGGTGATCCACCAACTGACTATGACGGTTCAGGAATGTGCTATGTCACCGATAATGAAGATGACAATTCCGATGTCGATGACGGTTATACATACCTAACATCACCGACTATCGATTTAAGTCAGGTTGAAGATGCTCAAGTTAATTATGCTTTATGGTATACCAATAACGCTGGTGACAACCCTCATAACGATTTGTTCAAGACTTACGTCTCGAATAACAATGGCGCAAGCTGGGTTCTGGCGGAGACAATCGGTCCTGCGACAAGTAGCGGATGGGTAGAACATTCGTTTAGTGTCACTGATTATGTCACGCTGACCGACCAAATCAGGGTTCGCTTCGAGGCTTCGGATCTTGGTGGCGGATCTATAGTCGAGGCGGGTATTGATGCTGTATCTATTGAAGTATTTGAATGTAATCCAGCATCCGGTGGCATAGTTGCTGGCACCGTGACCGATGGAAGTCAACCTATTGCCGGCGTTCAGGTTTTTGCCGATGATGGTTCAGGGAATACAGGTTCGGATGTTACTCTGGGCAATGGCACTTACTCAATTAACCTTCCGGCAAGCACCTATGAAGTATCCTTTTCACATGCTAATTATAGAGATACTACAATCACCGATGTTGTTGTAACCGAGGGCGAAACCACGACCGTAGATGTTGTCATGGAAGAGCTACCGGTTGACATTCCCACTCTCTCCGAATGGGGTTTGATTATACTGGCGCTGTTATTGCTTGCTGCTGGAACTGCTGCTGTTGTTCGAAAAAGCAGGGTTGTATCCGCCGGTAGAGTTGATTGAGAAGAAGAAACCGGCCGTTATTCCTTAAAAGCAAGTCTGGTCTTAGTCTCAGATAGCTTTATAAGTGCTTGAAAAAGGCTGTCTCGGGATTTCTTCAAAAAAGAATCGATTAAAACCAATCGAGCTTAACTCGTTTTTGTTTGCTAGAGAATAGGTGATAAGGGATTGACCTGTTAAATAGAGTTATTCTTGATCGAGCTATCCGGCGCAATTATTTAAAGAGTCATCAACAAGAACTCAAAATTAGACTTCTCCGGCGGCAACTACTTAAGAAAAACCAGCGTTGATAGCGACTTTTACCTATTGTTATCTATCAAGTTCTTTTCTTACTGCATGAGCGATTGTTTTAAGGGTCAACGGCTTTCGGATGAAAGTGCCTGCCCCCAAATCGATCGCTTCTTTAACCCGGTCGCTTTCGGTATAACCGGATACGATAATCGCTCTTTGGTTGGGATTTATTTCCAGAACCCTACGGTAAGTCTCTGCCCCGTCAATTCCTCCGGGCATGATCATATCCAGAATTATTAAGTCATGCGGGTCATCTTTAATGATACTTAGAGCCTTTTCTCCGCTGTTAATTGCTAAAGCTTCATAGCCGAGTTTTCCCAATAATTTAAGGCTGACCTCTCTCTGGACATGATCATCATCGACAATGAGAATCTTTTCAGAGCCTCCAACAATCCGGTCATCTTCGATTTTTTCCACGGTTTCGCGTGTAATCGGAAAATATAGATAAAAGGATGTTTCCTTGCCGATAGTGGTATCTATATCGATATAACCGTTGTGGTCTTTGACTACACCATGGATAACACTTAAACCCAACCCGGAGCCTCTCACTTTGTCTGTGGTTTTAGTTGTGAAAAATGGGTCGAATATTTTTGGTATGATGTTATCGGGGATACCACAACCTGTGTCAGCGATGGTGAGTTTGACATATTCACCTTTGGGGACACGCCCGAATTTACCAAACATTTTATCCACATAATAATTTTCGGTTTTTATTGTTAGTTGGCCGATGTCTTGCATTGCTTCCCGGGCGTTGGTCAGAAGATTTGAGATTACTCTAAAGATTTGGGAAGGGCCACCCATTATATTCATCAGATCTTTTTTAAGATCTAGGTTGACTATCAGCGTATTGGGGATTGGCTCCATCTGGTTTACCGCTTTGTTTATTATTTCATTTAAATTCATCGGTTCCTGGTTGTAGTGGCCTCTTCTGCCAAGGGTAAGGAGCTGTTGGTTTATTTCAGATATCCGTTCAGCGGACTTCTCCATATCATCAATATATTCCAGTGCTGGGTGGTCTTTTGGCAGCGTTTCCTTTATGAAATCTGGGTATGCTATGAGCGGACCCAGGAGGTTATTGAAATCATGGGCTATCTGGCCGGCAATCCTGCCGGCTGTTTCGAGCCTTTGGGCACGGGCTGCGAAGTCCTGCATGCGCCTGGTCTTAGTGACATCTCTGAACACTAAAATCACGCCGATAATATTGCCCTTTTTATCGCGGACGGGAGCACCGCTGTCGGCAATAAGCTTTTCCGTACCATCTCTGGATATCAAAACTGTATGATTGCCAAGCCCTATTACCATGCCTTTTCTCATGACTTTTTCTATTGGATTTTCAACATTCTTACGTGTAGTTTCATTTATTATCTTAAAAACAGTATTAATGTGTTTTCCTTTTGCTTCCTCCTCATGCCAACCGGTTATTTCTTCAGCAACCTTGTTAAATAAAACTACATTTCCTCTTGTATCTGTTGTGATGACGCCATCGCCTATCGAGCGCAATGTTACGGCCAACTGTTCTTTCTCATCCGCCAGGGACTTCTCCTGTTGCTTGCGCTCGGTTATGTCACGGAAAACCAGAACGGTTCCAACGATATTTCCTTTGTCGTCTTTAATTGGAGCACAGCTATTGTCAATATGCCGTTTTGTTCCATCCTTAGCTATTAATATGGTTTGATTTTCTAAACCTACTGTTAAACCATTTTTAATCACCCTATTAATAGGGTACTCGATCTTTTTACCGGTATGTTCATTTACAACATTGAAGATATCTTTTAGACATTTCCCAACAGTTTCCTTCTGTTTCCATCCTGTCAAGGACTCGGCGACAGGGTTAATATGTATTACATAACCCTCTGTATCAGTGGCGATTACTCCATCACCTATGCTATTGAGAGTTGTTGAAAACAACTTCTTGTTATCCTTCAGTGTTTTTTTAAGATACTCTTCCATCTTGTCGATATGATTACTTAATGCAATCACTATAAGAGCGACAATCATGAACATCATAGCTCTGAAATAATCGTTGATAGTTGTAATGTCTATTCTTAGGAAATTGTGGCTTAGTATCAACACTGTTGCCAAAAATAAGGGTACCACCAAACCTTTTTCTTTCCACCATAAAGATGCCAAAATAATGGGTATATAAAAGAAGTGTGTAAAAACAGTGCCGGTTTCAACTGTCGTATGGAAATAATGCATGATACCGATAGCACAAGCAGAAAAAGTGGTTATTATTATAATTTTGCTTTTGTTCCCAAACTCTTTAAATTTTATTTCTAACATATATCACCATCGTTATTTTTAAGGTTTACCAAACAATATTTGCTACCTTGCCAGGTGTTTGTTTTTATACATTTACATCTTAGCTAGGTAGTTGACAATCCAACTTAACCGTCTGCAGACGGGCAACTTAGTGTTACCCTTTCAATATGGAATTTTATACTATTATATATTAAGATGAGTGTCAAGTTAAATTTTTGATTATTGCAAATTTTCAAAAAGGGGTAATATTATTTTTAAGTTGACATTGTATAGTATACTTTATTTATTTAAAAAGCACTAGTATATGTTTCTTATGAGAGATTTTTAAAGTGGGAGATTTACTAGTTTCAGTTTCTGGAATAAGGGGAGTTGTAGGCGATTCATTGACGCCCGAGGTAGCGTTGAAATATGGCCGAGTATTTGGTAAGTATCTCAAAGAAGGTGACGTAGTCCTCGGCAGGGATACCCGTTACCATGGGCCTATGATTTTTTCAGCTGTTTCAGCCGGTTTGATGGCATCGGGTTGTAATGTTATCGATATAGGGGTGGTTACTACACCAACTGTGGAATTTGCAGTTAATAAATCTGGTTCTGCTGGTGGTATGGCTATTACAGCCAGCCACAATCCAATAGAATATAATGCCTTAAAACTTATTGGGTCGAAAGGAACATTTTTAACGGAATCTCAAATCAAGAGATTAATTCGATTATACAATCAAGCTGATGGCTTCAAAGGGAAAAATGTTGGATCGTCTAAAAAAGTTGGTTCTTATTGCATTCAGGAGGGTTGGGACTTAAAACATGTTAAGGCAATACTTGATCTTGATATAATCAATCCATTTTTAATAAAAAGAAAAAAATTTCGTGTTGTGGTTGATTGTGTCAACGGTGCTACCTCTTATATCTCCGCTGAGTTGTTCAATGCTCTTGGCTGTGTTATCAAACTTATCAATGCCATTCCCGATGGCAGATTCCCAAGACCGCCTGAACCGGTGTCTGAAAACTTGAAAAAGCTTTGCCGACAGGTAAGGTTATTTGAAGCCGATGTCGGTTTCGCTTTCGATCCGGATGGTGATCGTGTGGCTATTGTCGACAACAAAGGAAAGCCATTGGGAGAGGAATATACGCTGGCTTTAGGGATGAGATATATCCTTACCAAAAAAAAGGGACCGGTAGCGATTAATATTTCTTCATCGATGATAAACGATTATGTTGCCCGGGAGGCAGGCGTTAGGATATATCGCACCAGAGTTGGCGAGATAAATGTCACCGAGAAATTGAGGAGGATTGGTGGTGTTGTTGGAGGTGAGGGAAATGGCGGATTGATATATCCTGATATGCATTATGGCCGGGATGGATTAATGGCTGTAGCTGTAATATTACAGTATATGGCCTCCAGTGGCAAGACGGTGTTAGAGCTTGCAGAGGAAATTCCCCGAACACATATGCTAAAGAGAAAGGTGAGCCTTACAGGTAAGAGGGTCAATTTTAACAGGATTGAGAAAGTTTTTGGTGGCGGAAAAATCGATAGAAGAGATGGTTTAAAGATTATTTTCGATGATAGCTGGTTACAGTTAAGGCTTTCCAATACCGAACCTGTTGTCAGAATTATCAGTGAGGCTTTTGATTATGGCAAAGCCAAAGAACTAGCCGATACCGTCGAGAAAATGATCTATTGAGCTATTTGGAGAATATATGTGTGGAATTGTTGGATATATAGGTGAAAGAAGTTCTCTACCAATCTTAATAGAAGGGTTAAAAAGGCTTGAATATCGTGGATATGATTCGGCCGGTGTTGCCTTTATCGAAAACTCAGACATGATTTTTCAAAAGACTGCTGGTAAGATAACTGCTCTGGAAAAATTACTGGTGGGGAAAAAATATAGTTCTAAATTGGGAATTGGCCATACTAGGTGGGCCACCCACGGTGAGCCAACTGACATCAACGCTCACCCCCATTTAGATTGCACCGGTAAGATCGCTGTTGTCCACAATGGTATTATAGAGAATTATTCCAGTTTGAAAAAATTCCTTAAAGAAAAAGGCCATAGATTCATAACAGATACAGATACTGAGATACTGGCGCATTTGATAGAAGAACATTTTGAGGGTGATCTTCTGGAGGCTGTTCGTATAGCTTTAACACAGGTTGAGGGAACTTATGGAGTCGGTGTTATCTGCCTTGACACACCTGATAAAATAGTAGCGGCCAGGCTTGGCTCTCCGCTTGTAGTTGGTCGCGGTAAGGGGGAAAACTTTTTAGCCTCCGATGTAGCGGCAATTTTACGTCATACCAACCAGGTGGTTTATCTTGAGGACAACGAATTGGCAGAGATAACCAAGGATAATTTCATCATTTCCACAATCGATAAGGCTCATGTAAGCCCAAAAATTCAGGACATCTCGTGGTCGTTAGATATGATTGAAAAAAGTGGCTATCCGCATTTCATGCTTAAAGAGATAATGGAACAGCCAGCAACGTTACGAAACGCTATGAGAGGACGACTTAATTTTGAGGAGGGAACATCCAGGCTTCAGGGTTTAAACCTTCAGTATGAGCAACTGCACGAGATAAACAGAGTGATAATATCTGCCTGTGGCACATCATGGCACGCGGCTCTTATCGGTGAGTACCTGATCGAGGAGTATGCCCGTATTCCGGTGGAGGTTGAATATGCATCGGAATTCCGCTATCGCAGTCCAATTATCAATCCTGGCTCTGTAGTATTTGTGATATCCCAGTCCGGTGAAACGGCCGATACATTAGCGGCGTTGCATGAAGCCAAACGTAAAGGCGCAACCGGTCTTGGTATATGTAATGTTGTAGGCTCAACCATAGCCAGAGAGACTGACGGTGGAGTTTATATTCATGCCGGTCCTGAAATAGGGGTAGCTTCCACCAAGGCTTTCACCTCGCAGATCATGGTGCTTTCGTTAATTACAATTCTTCTGGCGAGGATGCGCAACATGTCATTTGAAAAAGGAGAGGAGCTTATCAAGGCGCTTGATAAAGTTCCAGAGCAGGTAGCTGAGGTTTTGAAAAAGGATGATGATGTAAGACATCTTGCTAAAAGATATTATAAGAAGAACAACTTTTTGTACCTGGGGAGGGGAGTTAATTTCCCGGTTGCTCTTGAGGGAGCATTAAAACTTAAAGAGATATCATACATACATGCTGAGGGTTATCCGGCAGCAGAGATGAAACATGGTCCCATAGCCTTAATCGATGAAAATATGCCGGTAGTCGTTTTAGCACCTAAAGATTCGGCATATGATAAAATCATCTCTAATATTCAGGAGATTAAAGCTCGTAAAGGCAATGTTATTGCTGTTGCGACCGAAGGGGATGATGACATTGTTTCATTAGTTGATGATGTATTTTATATACCTGAGGCAAATGATTTTGTGCTTCCCTTGATATCGATAATACCACTTCAACTTTTGGCATATCACATGGCCGTTTTGAGGGGGTGCGACGTAGACCAGCCCAGGAATCTCGCAAAAAGTGTAACTGTTGAATAAATTAAAAAAGGGAGAGAAGATGGTTCCGGTCCGTTCTTTAAAACAAAGGATGGTCGACGAAAAGGATGAACTTTATCGGATGTATCATGAGGACAAGTTTTCGTTGACTGATATTGGTGATCATTACGGATGCAGTCGGCAATATGTACAGTTGATTTTCAAACATCTTGGCATTAAACGTCGCTCTCGCAAGCAGGCTCTAAAAAATAGACTTCACCGAAGAAAAAGTAAATATAAATTTTCTGAGAATGATGACAGATTTATTATTGAAAATTACCGTAATATGACCGATGGGATGCTCTCTGAAAAACTAGGTAAACCGCTAAAATCTATAATCTATCGCCGCCTGATTGTGCTGGGTAAAAAGAAAATCAACCGGCGAAATTTTAGCCCTGAGGAAGACAATTTTATACTTGGAAACTACCAAAAAATGACTGATATCGCTATTGCCAAGAAGTTAAAACGGTCACTGATTTCTATTACCCATCATCGCAATAGAATATTGAGAAAGCCCAAACGGTTTGTTAAGGGTTATTCCAACGAGGAGGACCATTTTATATTGAAAAATTATAATAGTATGACCGATGGTCAGATGGCGGTGGCTCTGAATAGAAGTAAGGCCTCGATAGCTATTCATCGTAATGAGGTTTTAGGCCTTTCCAAGACAAAACGACAGAGGAAGAAAGGAGACAAAAGAAACAAAAAATAATATCTTTTCATGATAAGTTAGTTGAGTAGTTGCACTCCATATTTATATAATAGTACGATCGACAAATCTCGATATTTGTTTTATTACCAACTTGTATTTTATCAAGTAACGGTCGGTAACAAGAAAAGGCCAGAAATAAGGAAAGTGTCTCAAAAGTCAAAATATTGATTTTATACCGGGATTACAAAAATAGTCTTTGCGAGCAAGGCGGAACAATTCTATATGTTACATAGATCGCTTAGTCGCTTTGCTCCTCGCGATAACTGGTTATTGGTAAATTGTGCTTTTGAGAAAGATTCTAATATTATGTCCCTACAAAATTCGGTATCCTGCCTTTGCCAAATAAAAAAATCATGTGAATATTTACAACAATACTCTTATATATAAGCCCAAACCGAGGAGGAGATTATGAAATCTCACACCCACTATCATTATTTCAATACCAAAAAGAAACGAGAATATATCTTAATCACCGATATGGTGGAAAAGCAGGTAAATCAATCCGGCATAAAGGAAGGACTTTGTTTAGTCAGCGCCATGCATATCACCGCCGGTGTTTATATCAACGATGCTGAAGCGGGTCTTATAGCTGACATTGAGGAATGGCTTCAGAAACTTGCTCCAGAGGGCCCGGACTACCGCCACCACAGAACCGGCGAAACAAATGGCGATGCCCACCTGAAAAACCTGTTAATTGGCCATCAGGTGGTTGTGCCTGTTACGGATGGCCATCTTGACCTTGGCCCCTGGCAACAGATTTATTACGCCGAATTCGACGGCCGGAGACGGAAGCGGATGGTTATAAAGATAATTGGAGAATAATAGCCTAATCAGTTAAAAATAATCCATACGTCAAATACGGTTGAAAGGAAGATATTATGCAAAAACCTTATGTAACGGTTGAAAACATAAGGAGTAAAACAGAGCAATGGCTTAAAGAAATAAAACCTTATAATCAGCATAAAATGAATCTTGATATACCGAAAGCGGCCCTACTTGTAATAGACATGCAAAAGTTCTTTTTAGATAGTAATTCTTCCTCATTCACAGAAAGTGGTCCGGCCATCGTTCCTAATTGTCAGAAATTGATCAAAGCATTTCGGTCGTATAAGAGACCGGTAATTTATACAAAGCACGTTCATAAATCAGTCGAGCTGGACGGAGGCATTCTGGCCTGGTGGTGGCAGGATATGTGTATTGATGGCACCCCGGAATCTGAAATCATTGAGCACTTAGCCCCTCTTCCCGGTGAAAAAGTTATTAAAAAGCACCGCTACTCTTCTTTCTATAACACCGATCTTGATATCACTCTTCGCTGTCTGAGCATCACCGATATTGTTTTTTGCGGTGTTATGTCAAATATATGTGTGGAGTCCACGGTACGGGACGCTTATTTCCGCGATATTCGATGTCTCGTGCCAGCTGACGCAGTAGGCTCTGTAAACGAACAGTTACAACTTGGCGCTTTACGTGGGATGGCGTTCGGGTTCGCCTACATCACCAAAACCGATGAAATCGTTTCATCCTTTGCTATTTAAATTTTACTTGGATTTTACAGCCTTAACAAGGAGGAAATTTTGTTCAGGATAGTTTTGATATGTGCTTTGGTGCTCATGGGATTTTCTTTGGTTTCCGCCCAAACGCAACCCTTTTCATTTGAGCCAGTGGTCAACGAGGTGTCACTTTTTCAAAATTTTTTAGACGATGGCGATAACGCAGGCCAGACATTGCAGATAGTCTCAATAAATTATATAAAAATATTAACCGACTTCAGTGTTGAATTCACTGCCGATTTCAACCGCAAAATGACACCAGGACACGACACCGACTATTACTTAGAGATCGGTATAGTTAAACCGGTATTAGATAAAATCTCTCTTAACTATCAGCGGGTACACGGAACGTTTATCGATAAGCCCGTTAACCAGATCGGCATCAGGTACAGTTTTTAATAGTTGCCTGAAGGGCTCTCGTTTTTTTTAATGGAATTTACTGTATACTACATGTTTCGTTTCGGCCATTCTAAAAACTTAAAATTCAAGTTTTTCCCCTTTTCTCCGATATTTGATAAAAAAGTATTAAATAGGAGGATGAATTATGTTCAGAAGAGGTTTAGCTTACGTAATTATGATTTCAGTTCTGGTGTTTTTAGTAGGCGGATGCGAAGAGACCACTACTGAGCCTGAAATCTGCACAGTTACCTTTAACCTTACCTGCCCAGATGAAGAGTTGGATGGCCATGAAATAAGCGCCAGTTTGTGGACAGACTGGGGTGATGAAACTCCGTACGTTATTGAAGATACTACTATATCAGGTATTAGTACCACAATTATTATAACTGATGTGGCAAGTGGAACATATCATCTGATGGTAGTCATCGATAGCCAGGGTGATGGCTTTAGTGAGGAAGGTCCTGTTGAGCAGGGCGATGTATTCTGGGGTGCGCTCAATGTGGAAATAAACGAAGACAAAACGATAAGCGTTCCTGAGAATTACTGGCAGTATTATCATTCGATAGTTTTCGGCATACAGGGTATTCCATCCGGACATAACGGTGAATTGATAGGGACCGGAATTTTTGAGGATGGCGCCAATATATTGGAATTCAACACCGAGCCATTAATGGGAGGCTTAGGATTTGTTTACAACAATGCGGCCCTGATAGCCATGGAGCCAACCGATTACTGGGATGATTCATTGTGGTACGAGTGGCAACTTGAAAGCGGAAACTACGATGTCTGGATACTGGTTGACCATGACGGCACCATTGAGGAATGGGAAGACTCATCTGAAACTTCACCAATTACAATCGATGACCTGTATTATTCATTCGATTACGATTTTGATAGCGCTGATTTTGAAGATTACTGGAAACTTGTCACAGGCACCTTTAGCAACATAGTAGGAATTACCGGAACAGTTAGCTGTTCAACCTGGAACGATACCGGCGGAGATACTTATGTTATGGCTTTTCCTTTGAACCCACTCGAGCAAGACTCTCTTACTGGTGTCGAGCCGCTTGCCATGGATATTCTGGAAGAACCGGGAGCGTATTCTCTTCCAATGTTTGCGGGGGATTCGGCGATTGTTGTTGGTTTCTGGGATGCTGATAATTCCGGTACCGAGGAAGGTCCAACTCAGGGCGATTACATGGGAGGTTACGGGTTCGACCCAGAGATGATGACTTTAGAATGGGTAATCTGTAACGAATTTGGAACAGCTAATATAGATTTCGAACTATATACGCCTTTTGATACAACGGGATTTGGCGGCTATTAAATAAAAACATTTTTAAAGATCGTTTTGGATACGGGCGCTTGTCGAATTCAAGCGCCCTTTTTTCATTCCATTCCCAGGAGATGCCTTCGCAACATATCCAAGGCCGAACATGATGCTCGCATGCGGTTACGATTACGATCTCTACCGTAGTGGTACTCTTTAGCGGATGTTCCCTCGGGGGTGGAGATACCGATATATGTCAGACCAACCGGTTTTGACGGAGACCCTCCAGAGGGGCCGGCAATACCTGTTATAGACATGCCAATAGAAGCGCCACTCAGATTTTTCACACCTTCCGCCATATATTTTGCCGTTTCAATTGAGACTGCTCCATGTCGTTCAATGACAATAGCAGGAACACTGAGGATTTTTATCTTGATTTCATCAGTATAGGCAATCACACCACCCCAAAAATAAGCCGAAGAACCCGGGATATCTGTAAGAAGTTTACCAAGCCAACCACCGGTGCACGATTCAGCCACAGCCAGGGTCATTTTTTTATCTAAAAGAAGCTTACCAGTAACCACAGGTAATTCATCATCATCATAACCAAAAATATAATCACCTATCTTTTTAATGAACTGGTTCTGTGTATCTTCAATAGCTTCTTTAGCTTTTTCTTTATCATCAGATTTAACGGTCAAGCGAACATCGACACCCTCGAGACCCGGTAAAAAAGCAATCCTGACTGCAGATTTTTCATCGATGGTGCTTTTAACTTTCTCATATATCGCAGACTCGGTTATACCGATGGTGCGAATTCTACGGTGAACAATAACCCGACGAGAGCCCCTTCGTTCAAGTATGGGGATGACGTGCTCAGTCATCATTATTTTCATTTCATTTGGTACACCCGGTATTGCTACAAATATTTTCCCTGCATCTTCAATAATTATCCCCAGAGCGGAACCTATTTTGTTATCGATAAATTTTGCCCCTTGAGGCAATAAAGCCTGGTTTTGGTTTATATAGGGCATTGTCATTCCCTGAGAAGCGTATTTCTTTTCCAGTTTTTTAAGAATATCCTCATGGAAGACAAGCTGTCTTTTGAAAAATTTGCATATCACTTTCTTGGTAATGTCATCATGTGTCGGTCCAAGTCCGCCGGTGGTCAGAACGATATCAACGCGATTAAACGCCTGACCGATGGCATTAAGAAGCTTGTCAGGTTGGTCACCGACTGTAGTATGAAAATCAAGCTCAATTCCAGCCTCTGACAGTTTCTCACCGATAAAAGCGGCATTGGTATCGATTGTTTGACCATACAACAGCTCATCACCAACAGTTATCAATTCAGCACTCATTAAATCCACTGAATTCCCCATCTTCTAAGTAAAGTTATTACAAGTTGTAAGGTTATTGCGGCATACACGCCAGCCGCCATATCGTCAGCCACAACACCAACTCCTCCGTGAAGTTTTTCCCAGCTTTTTGCTGGCCATATTTTTATTATATCAAATAACCTGAAAATTAAAAACCCCAGAACATATGAGATAATGTTATGTGGTACCATAAACAAAGTCACCGCCTGACCGATTATCTCGTCAATCGTAATCTGCCGGCCATCGGGACCATAGTATCTTATCCCCAGACCGGCAAAATATACTGCTACCGGGTAGAAAAGGAAAATAATCAAAAACTGAAAATACCATTGCGATGGCCAGACAAACCACAATATTATGCAGGCTACCAGCGAACCCCAGCTTCCCGGAGCTATTGGTAAATAACCGGCAAAGATACCGGTGATGAAAAACTTCTGAGTCAATTCCAGAGATTTCGGTAGCGATCTATTGGTCATTTTAATACTCCCTTTAATAATCCACCGGACTTCAGCAGATAATCAACTCCAGTTGCCACAGTCAATACCAATGTTATAAATATCATAATATCAAAAAACGTATTTGTCATCGACGAATTAAACATCGACCAGTTATAACCAACCGGAACAAGCAGGGTTTTCATATTGATGTAAACAAGAATACACGATATGACTATCATTTGTGTTGCGGTTTTCCACTGAGCGGCAAAAGAGGGTGTTATGACCATGCCCTTGTAAGCCGCCACCGACCGCAAACCTGTAATAATAAACTCTCTGATAATAATAACGGTTACCATCCAACCCCTGGCATAACCGAGGTTGACAAATGAGATAAACGCCGTTGATACAAGTATCTTATCCGCCAACGGGTCCATAAACTTACCAAAACCAGTCATACTTCCCATACGCCTGGCAAAGTAGCCGTCGAAAATGTCAGTGAGAGCAGCTATTATAAAAACCAGCGTTGCCGCTAGACGACTGTATGGGTTCTCTATCAAAAACAGCACCATATATACCGGCGAGAGAACTATTCTAGAAATCGTTAAAAGGTTTGGCAGATTCATCGGCTAATCTCTTTAATGCAAATTATACTAATTTAAGTTTCACCATATCGTGTGTCAAACGTTTCGTTGCAGACGGCATTGTCTTACTTATAATTTGCGAATATGTTGCATGGCATGGTCCTATCAACCATTTTTCAAAGGCTCCACATGAACGATTACATCTATAACATTCTTATGGTGATTTTTTATCATATGTTTAACACCGCCAGCTATATTATGACCCTGCTTGACCGAGATATCGGGTTCGACCTCGATATGCACCTCCATATAAATGGCATTGCCGACATATCTCATCTTCAAATTGTGTGGGTTTTTAACGCCGGGGTAACTACGTATCAACTCCAAAGTCTCCTCTATATAATTACTGGGGGGAGCAGTATCAATAATCCTTTTAAATCCTCCACTGGTTATTCCCCAGGCAATCTTTAAAATCATTACCGAAACAACCAGACTGACAACGGCGTCCATAAACACAAGTGCTGATGAGATACGCGTAAAGACCAGTCCCACAAGGACAGCTATTGATGAATAGGCGTCAGTCCGGTGGTGCCAGGCGTTAGCGATTATCACCCCGCTTTTAAGTCTTTGCCCCACTTTCTTAGTCCAACGATAAAGAAGCTCTTTAGAGATTATAGAAACGATAGCAGCGATAAGAGTTATCGATGTTGGTCGAACGATCTTTTTAAACCAAAGAGCTGAACCGGAATCGTAAGCAAGTTTGACAGCCACAATAATCAAAAATAAACCTAAAACTATCTCGGAAACGGTCTCAATCTTTTTATGCCCGTAATGGTGATCATGGTCTGCCGGTAAATTGCCAAAATGAATCCCAAGTAGAACAACAATATCTGTTATAAGATCCGAGACGGAATGCACGGCATCAGCTACCAAGGCCCTACTATTACCTGTTGTACCAATCATAAATTTAAATACAGCCAGGATTAAATTAACCACTGCTCCGATAACGGTAACTTTTAATCCGCCATATAGATTCGAGATACTTTCAGGAGATGACCTGGGATTTGACCTCTCTGGGATGCTATTGGGTTTTTGTTTCAAAGTTCTCCTTTGAATATTATAGGGCTCTCAAGACATCTAAATATAATCTGTTTAAAGAGAGACCATTTTTATTTTGCCCAAACAGGTAATGTAATATCATATCCCCACGATGGTAAAACAAAGTAATAAACGAAACAAGCGATTATAATAGCAATAATCAGGTTCAGAATCAAACCAACCCTGGCCATCTGTGACATTTCTATTTTTCCCGATGAGAAAACGATTGCGTTTGGGGGAGTTGCTACTGGTAACATAAACGCCATTGAAGCTGAAATAGTGGCTGGCACCATCAACAAAAGAGGGTTCATGTTAACCGCTATAGCGATACTGCTCATAACGGGCAGAAGGGCAGCGGTTGTAGCAGTATTTGAAGTAAGTTCTGTTAGAAATGTCATCATAATGCATATTATAAAGACAGTTACAAATGGTTGAAACATCAAAAATGGTTTTAAGGCTATTCCAATTTGTTTATCCAGGCCTGATATGGAGAAACCACCAGCAATGGCAAAACCACCTCCAAATAAAAGAAGGATACCCCAGGGAAGCTTCAGAGCGGTATCCCAGTTCATCAGAAACTTATGAGGATATTTCTTTCCAGCCGGAATTATAAAGAGTAATAAGGCCATGAAAATAGCAACAGTGGCATCATGGAAATATTCAGGATTAGGGAATAATTTTGACCATCCTGGGATAGTAAAAAAACCAGTAACAATATCCATTCTGAAAATCCATAGGAGACCGGTAATGATGAAAATGATAAGCACCCTGGTCTCAGCCGAATCCATCCGTCCGAGTTTTTTCAATTCAGCCTTTATAATTTTTCTACCTATAGCTGTCGTTTTTCCTTTTGATGATTTTCGATAAAGTGGAGATACAATACCGGTCAGTATTATCCAAACAAGCGGAATAAGTATTAATACCAATGGAATAAAAACCTTAACCCAGTTAAAGAAACTTATCTTAGGAGCTAAAGGGAAGATTTTTTCATACTCTCCCAAAAATATGATATTGGGTGGAGTCCCAATCGGTGTAGCGATGCCTCCAACCGAGGCACTGTAAGCGATACCAAGCATCAAGGCTAATGCGAACCTGTCATCCTTCCCGGTTAACCTACTGCTTTCAGATATCACCGCCAGGCCAATGGGCAACATCATCATGGTGGTAGCGGTATTGGAAATCCACATTGATAGGAAAGCGGTAGCGCACATAAAACCAAGCACCAGCCTGGAGGGAGATGTCCCCAAAAATGCGGTTATGACAAGGGCTATCCGCCTATGTAATCCCCATTTCTGTATAGCCAAGGCTATGATAAAACCGCCCATAAAAAGATAGATATTGTTGTTGGCATAATATTTCACTGTGGTCGCAGAGCTGGCAACCCCCAATAGAGGAAACAATGCTATCGGCAATAGCGAGGTGACCGCTATCGGCAGACATAAAGATACCCAGAAACATGCCATCAGAAGCACTATGCCGGCAGTTGCCGAGGTAGATGGTGACAAGCCTAAATTGAGTAAATCAAATGTGAAAACTACAAATAAGATAATGCCTAAAATAAAACCAATTGCTTTTCCCTTGCCGAAACCTTTTTTGGATTCAGTGCTATCCGTATTAAAAGATAACATACTTTATTTTTTACAACAGTTATCGATTTATGTAAATAGATTTGATTTACATAAAAAATAATTCGTATATTTAAACCATGGTAGATAAACATAATCTTAAGGAAAACTACCGTTTAGCTGGATGTTGTAATCCCGCTTTAGGTGACAAGATAGTTGGTTTTCTTAAAATTGATTCGTCGATAATATCGGTGCATAAAGCCGGCTGTAAAAATCTTGCAAAAGTCAACACCGATAGACTATTTAATCTTGCCTGGGATGAGATAATAAAAATCGATACAGATCAAAACCAATTTGATGAACTCGAATATAACAAATTAGATGACATCGATTTTATGATATTAAAGCATCACCAGGTTATGGGAGTGGACTATTCCTTGGTTGTGGCTAGAATATTAACACTTCCAAAAAAAACAGTGTTTGAAAGGCATAGGAAACTTAAAGAATTGCAATTGTTGAAACGTATACAACCGCGCATTATTCGATATCGAAAAAATATCGTCAAAAACAAGTGGATAAAACACAGAAACCATACCTATTATGAGATAACACCAAAGGGATGTGAGTTTTTAAAGCATCATTCCTTAATAAAAAAAGAAAAGCGGTCATGATATCAAGGCTCGTCTTAATCACAGCTTTTGGATTATTAATACTTTTAACAATTCAGAAAATATTATTCGGTTTAATGAAGAAAAATCCTCTTTCCAGTTTTAATATCCTGCTTAGTTAAGAAGGATAAAACATTAAAGAAATCATGTCGTTACAAACGTTTTTTACTTATGGGCAAAACCCAAAAAGCTTTATTATCGACAAACTTTTTTCTTATCATTAAAGTAACATCCAAATACGTAATAACCAGGAGCAATAACCATAAGTTCTTTGTGGCAAATCCTTTTAAGCAACTGAAAAGGGACTTGATTTAAAATAAATGTCTTGCCATAAAATCTTTTCATTTGTAAATATAGACTAACATGAAAAGGTGTTAAACTCAAAAAATGAAACTCAATCATGCATAACCTGCCACGAAACCATCAACCCTGGAATAGTGGGAGATTGGCTAACCAGCAGACATTCAAAAATAAATCCCAAAGATGCACTTGAAAAGATAAATACTAAAAAGAGGGTTTCAAGCCAGACTATTCCGGAAAACCTTCGATCGGTTGTTGTGGGCTGTTATGAATGTCATAGCCTGAATCCATCTGCCCATAAAGATAATTTTGAACATTTTGATTTCAATATCAATATAGTCGTCTCACCTGCCGATTGCAAAACCTGTCACTACCTTGAGGTTGATCAATATTCCACCAGTAAAAAAGCTCATGCCCTGGGTATCCTTCAAAAAAATCCTGTCCTTCACGGTCTCGTTGAGACAATCACTAACCTTAAAGAAATTAAGAACGATGAATTTTTACATATCGCCTCCGACAATTCCAAAAATGAAACATGTTACGCCTGTCATGGTACCAACGTTACAGTAATCGGAAAAAAGCAAATCTCTACCGACCTTGGAGATATTGAAATTCCCGAGCTTGCCAACTGGCCAAACCAAGGTGTAGGACGTGTTAATCCCGATGGCTCATTGGGGGCATGCACAGCCTGTCATCCAAGACATAGCTTTTCGATCGAGATTGCCAGGAAACCATTCACCTGCTCGCAATGCCACCTCCAGCCGGATGTGCCCGCCTGGGACGTTTACAGGGAAAGCAAACACGGGAATATTTTCCAATCAAAGCAGTATGAATGGAACTGGGATAATATCCCCTGGACAGTTGGAAAGGATTTCAAGGCCCCTACCTGTGCAACCTGCCATAACAGCCTGTTGGTTAATTCCGATGGCGAAATCAAGGTACCAAGGACACACGATTTCGGAGCAAGGTTATGGGTGAGGTTGCTTGGAGCAATATATTCCCATCCCCAACCAAAAAACGGCATGACATTTATAATCAAAAACAAAGATGGTTTAAATCTGCCCACCACATTTAACGGTGAGCTTGCCGAGGAATACTTAATCGATAAACATGAACAGGCCAAACGCAAAAACCTTATGACAAGTGTATGTAAACTCTGCCACAGCACGGACTGGGCAGAGCGTCATTTTGCCAAACTCGACTCGACAAACAATGAAACAGACCAAATGACGTTGACTACCACACAGCTTCTACAGAAAGCCTGGGATGAGAAGCTGGCCGATCCATCAAATCCTTTCGATGAAACTATTGAGCAAAAATGGATCAAACAATGGCTTTTCTATGCCAACTCAGTGCGCTATGGTTCCGCTATGGGTGGACCTGACTACGCCGCTTTCAAAAACGGCTGGTGGTATATTACAAATAATTTACAACAAATGAAGGAAGTTTTAGAAAAAGGTAAAAATAGATGATGAATTATTTATAATTTCATGAAATTAAATATGATGACCGATGAACCTAACAACTGAAAGGATACAAACCATGAAAAGAATGGTTATTTTCATTTTTATATTAATGGCTGGCTTTGTGGGAATGGCAAATGCGGAAAATCCCCGAACATTTGACCAAGCAAAAACCATATCAGGCCAGCAGGATAAACCCCTGCTTATTGATTTCTTCGTTGACTGGTGAAACACATGCAAGAATTTCGCTCGGGTAGTGAAATCAGATGAAGACATCAAAAAAGCTTTAAATCAGGTCACATTTTTCCGGATCAACTGTGAAAAAGGAGAGGGTATCGAACTTACTAAACAATATAAAGTACATGCTTATCCGACTTTTATTTTAACAAATAGTGAGGGGAAAGCAATTGATGCCTGGGCAGGATTTGAAAAAGAGGATTTTATAAAAACCCTGAATCAGGCGATGTCAAACCTGGCTACTATCGAGGAAAAAATAATCCGCTTTCAATCAAATCCCAATGTCAAAGACGCTGTTTCTTTAGGCCGTTACAACTCCACAACAGGTAACTACAAGAAGGCCATCGAATATTACCAACAGGCGCAAAAATTGAATGATGAAAATCTGGTTGATTACGCTTTCGAGATTTTCAAAAACACCGCCTATGGCGCTAGGACAGACATGTTCACCTTCGATGAAGTTTTGCAGACAGCCGAGGCAGTGTTGAACTTTAAAAACCAAGACGTATGGAGCACTATTTCAGTCGCAAGAACCTTAAGCAGACTTGGAAGACAAAAGAAACAAACAGACCAGATAGAGAAATATTTAAAGGCTGGCTTGGACGCATCCGCTGATAGCCAGGACGAGGATATCAAGAGAGCTCACAAGCTCATAATGGTCGATTACAGCCTATATGTTACCGGTGATACCTCACGGGCAGTGGCAAACAAAAGAGAAACCATGCCGAACGGTTGGGAGAAAGATGCTGGACAGTTAAACTCATTCGCCTGGTGGTGTTTTGAAAACAAAGTCAACCTTGAAGAAGCTGAAAGATTAGCGCGGCAGGGTGTAGAACTGGCTGAGCCAGGAAAACAAAAGGCGATGATTTTAGACACCTTAGCAGAAATCTGCAACGCTCGTGGAAATACCCAAGAAGCTATAAGGTTAATAAAGCTGGCTATCACTGAAGCGCCCGCTGATGAGTATTACATCAAACAATTGGAGCGTTTCCAGAAAACTCTTAACACTTCTGAATGATAAATAACGTCCGATAACTTTCAGCAGGAAAGTATCACAATACTTCCATATTTTGTACTTCACGAAATCAATTCATCGAACTAATTCAATAAGAAATTCAAACCTCAGAAAATGAGCCTCCCAATTTCAGGGGAATGAGCACCTGTTTCAATTCGTGAAACGGTAAGTCACCTATAATCAATATCATATCCCCACCACCAGCGCCGGTTGGTTTAGCGTATCCTCCATGTTTCCTTGCCCAGTTTTCGATTTTTCCATGTATGGGAAGTTTATACGGTATTTGAGCCTTGTTGGCTATATGCTCCATAATAGAATTAAATTCATCAAGCAAGATGAATAAATCCTGAATTGAGGCAAAAAACCAGGCTTTCCCTAATTGGTTGCTTATCTCGACAAGATGAGAGACGATCTTCTTGGTTTTGTTTCCTCCTTTTTTAACCCAGATTTGAAAACGCTGGACAAGTCCTCTCGTATCAGCTGGTTGACCTGTCCAGGCAAGCGTAATTGGCATGATATTGATCCGATTGTCATCACTTATTAATTCAATGTGAAAATCGTTGTCAATATTACAAAATCTAATTGGTTCCCCATAAACGCATAAAGCCACATCCGCTCCACTGCCAAATCCTGATTGTGCTTTACGATGGATATCCATTCCGTATCTGGTAATATCGGTTTTGTGTTCGGCTACAGTTATACCTGCACGTTTATATCTTATAACCACAACTCCTACCGCCTCAGCCGCTGATAAACCAAGCCCAAGTTTGGTTAATTTACCATCAGTATCCTCTGAATAAAATTCACGATTATCTATTTTAAGGTTGGGAAGACCATGTTTCGACTCATAGTCGGTTGTCTCAGTAATTTTGTATTCCAAACCAACATTCACCACTCTGGGATACGGTTTTTCTGGTGCATTGGAGATTTCAGTTATCTCCAGGAAACGTGGCACCGGCACTAAGACTGCTGTCCCTCCATATAAAACCGCATATTCACCCGACAGCATCACTTTACCGGGAATACGGACTTTCTTCATGATAACTCGATAATCTCCGCTGGACCACCGGGGAGGCTTTTAATAGCGGACCTTACATTCTTCAACCGGCTGGCGCGCCTGATGGCTTCTTTTAGATCCTCTTGCTTGCATAGTAAAACCACATTGGAGCCGGCATCTATGGTAAAATATGTCTCCAGTCCATCGACACGCCATTGCCAGACAGAATTAATAATTTCAATGGTAGCGGGACTCCAGTAAACAAGAGCCGGTCTGCTGGCAAACATACAGGCATGCATGGCTAAAGCATTCGCCTCGGCTACCTCGCCAACCCTTGAGAAATCCAACCGCCGCAAAGCTGACAGCATCTTCCTATAATCTTTATTAGCCAGTGTAATCCATTGGCGATAATAGGGGCTATACCGCCGACAAAGTTCCATTCCCTCTCGTGAACCTATCTTTTTTGTTCTTCCTTCGACTTCAATCACTACCATACCCCACGGCACTTCATCACCAGACAAGAGCAATCTTGCAGCAGGGTCAGCTCCAATCGGTAAAGCAGACAGACCCCCTACAATCGAGCGCGCCGCCGAACCACTGCCTCTTCGAGCAAACCTTGAGAGCTGGTGTTTACCGATTTTTCGTCTTGAAAAAGCGCTTAAAGCTACAGTCAAAGCTGCAAAACCTGATGAACTGGAGGCAAGCCCAGCTCCTGTGGGAAAATTATTATGCGACCGTATAATAAATTTACCATCTATGAGTTTATTGTTGCGCCAGAAGTCAAGATACTCAACCAATCTACGATATATCACCTTACTGACAATACTTCCGTTTAAAAAAAAACTGTCTTTTCCGCTTCTAATACGCTCGACTTCTGTTATAGTTTTAAGTGACTTAAGGGCAAGAGAGATTGACGGGGTTGCTGGAACGTTATTAAAACCAGGTTGTTTTCCCCAATATTTTACTAACGCTATGTTAGCAAATGCACGGGCTGTTACCTTTTCTATCACACAGATGATCCCAAAGTGAAAGGTAATATCTCAGCGAATTCACTTTCCAACTCCTGCATGAGCTCATATTGTGTCTCCGGTTTGACAAGAGCAATCACAGCACCGCCACCTCCACTTCCCGTCAATTTCGAACCCAGGACACCATGGTCAAGCAGATTTTCTACCGCCCGATCCAATGCAGGTGTCGAAACACCAAGACGGGCTAAAAGTTCATGGTTTTTAAACATCAAGCGGCCCAATTCCACACTATCGCCTGTACCAAGAGCAATACCTGCATCAACGGTAAGGCTTCCAATTTCATCAAGGATACTATCAATGAGACCCGGGTCGCGCTGTCGGGATTTTCTTACTCGTTGAACAATCTCAATAGTAGAAGCTCCAGGTTCAACCAAACAAACAAAACCGGCCAACGTACATGGCATCCGTATAGGCAAAATTTCACGAGGTGGGCCCTTGCGAAACCAGAGAACACCTTTAGATAAAACGGTTGCCGCATCCATTCCACTGGGGTGACCATGGAATATTGATTCAAGCCGTTGAACATCCTCAAATAAGCCGTTATTGAAATGTTGTGGAAGGTTAATACGCTTGTAGCGTTTCAAAGCAGAACATAATGCAACAGAAAAAGCAGCAGATGAACCCAAGCCCATACCGGGAACAAGGTCGGAATCTACTTCAATAGCAATTGGTTCCTTTTGGAGACCATACATCACCAGCGCTAATTCCACAGCCTTTGAAAAAACTCGAACATCTCTATCCGACCCAGGAATTGGAAAAACCTGCCTATATTTAGGTTTTATAAAACGAGGACCGTCAGGGTCATAGCTGATGTGAACCTTAAGTCCAATATCAATAGCGGATGTTATACCAGGGTAGTTATATACAGTAGCATGCTCACCGAATAACACCACCTTACCAGGAGCATAAGCCTCTATCGGTAACCTTCTTACCTTTTGCTTCGGTAATCTTTGCATGCCATGATAAATCTCTTCGGCCGCAGCAATTTTAACCTCGCCACGGCGTATCATCTCATCAGCTACTCTCTCAACCTCATCAGCGGGGACACCAACACTTATAGCTACACTTCTGGCATGCAGGGCCATATGTCCTTTTTGGATACCAACCGTGCTTAGTGCATGGCAGGCGGCAAAATTCTGTCCAAGACCGACTGCTGCAAGTACACTCGCTAATTGCTGAGAATTCTGTATGCCACTAATTATACGCAATGTTTTTACCCCCGGATGGGAGTTGATAACTCCCCCTACCCAACCAACTTGAAGCGGTAACTCAATTTTACCGTGCAAAGAGTTATTTTTAATGGTGTAAGTCGTCAGGCTTTGATACTGACCGTTCCGGGCAGCATAGGCATGGCCACCAGCTTCGATTGCTCTCCAATCCTGGCCAAGAGCTAGCGCCACTGCACAAATACCATTGAAAATACCTTTATTGTTTGTAGATGCTCTGTATGGATCTATTAAAGCTAAGCGGTTTGTCTCGATAATACGTTTAGCCACCTGTTCTCCGCTCAGTTCCTTTGTGGCAAGATGCTCAAAAGATAGGGTAAACTCAGCCCGAGCCAGCCTTTTGTTAGCCAGATTCGAAAGAATCCGCAGATTTACACGTCCTCCAGTAATTTTCTCTATAACTGGCCCGACAACCTCACAGGCCGAGTTGACAATATTGGCTCCCATCGCCTCTCTAACATCAAAAAGAAGATGAACTATCAACATTGGGCCAATGCCTTCAGCTCCATCGAGGATCCGCGTTTCGATATCGAATACACCTCCACCGCGGGCAACCATCCGTGGATGGACAAGGTTTGCTTGGTTGATAATCTTATCTTTATTTAAATGTAAGGCTTTTTCAGCAGAATCAGGATTGTTCAGGTCAAGAATCTGAATCTGGCCTATCATTATCGGTTTATCTATCTTGGTCGTGAATCCCCCGCCTTTGCGAATCATCAATGCCGCTTTTGAAGCCGCCGCAATAATAGATGGTTCCTCTATAGCCATAGGCACGAGATGTTCACGACCATCAATGAAAAAATTCAACCCCAGCCCAAGAGGTAAACTAAAAATCCCGATTGCGTTCTCAACTAAGTTTACCGCATTTTCAATTCTAAGCGTATTACCGTTTCGTAATTCCGTAATCTGTTCATCGGAAAGATTAAAACTTCGTGCTAAAAAAGCCAGCCGTTGCTCAACCGACAAACGATAAAATCCAGGGATTCGTGAAGTTTTCAGGTTATTATCAGAAACATATCCAGATTCTTTAAACTTAGTTTTTTTTATTTTCATTGTTTTCCCTCATCAAGCCAACCATAGGCTGAAAGCCATTGGTGTAGTTCCCCTGTATAAACACGAGTTGCCCGCTGCAATGCGGTCACATTTTTAGAACCTGTTAAAAGCATGGCTGTCTTCAATTCTTGCTTAAAACATTTTATAAGAGCTGTCACTCCATCAGTTCCTTTTTTGAGAAAAGCATATAAAGCAGGCCGGGCAAAACCAACCATATCAGCTCCAGCGGCAATAGCACGAGCGGCATCAAGACCGGTTGCGATGCCTCCCGAGGCTACGAGACATGCCCTATCTTTAAAAATACGCCGGGCACCAATCACACTAACTGCTGTCGGTACACCCCAGTCCGCAAAAGTTTCCGCTAGCCGGCGCAAATCCATATCGGGGGCACGATGCATCTCAACTTTGGTGAAGGATGTTCCACCCGAACCGGAAACATCAATATAAGAAACGCCTATAGATGATAACTTTCCAAGCATTTCAGGTGACATTCCAGCACCGGTTTCCTTAACCAGAACACGTCCCTCCAAATAATCAACAAGATAGGCTATTTTATCAAGTAGACCCCGAAAATGACGATGTCCCTCTTTTTGCATCAGTTCCTGGGCGACATTGAGGTGAACACAAATACCATCAGCCTCGATAGACTCGACCAATCTGGCAATCACCTCAGGTGGATACTCACTTAGCTGAACCGCACCGATATTACCCAGAAGAACGCCATCGGGGATATGCTGGCGGACTGTAAAATCAGAGGCGACTTCAGGATGATGAAGCATTACCCGCTGACTACCAACGGCAAAAGCTACTCCCTCCTTCTGAGCTGAATTAGCAAAGGAACAATTCATTTCCCTGGCAAACTCGGCTCCGCCAGTCATACTGGTTATTATAAATGGAGCATTAATTTTTTTAGAGAAAAACTCGAGTGAAAGATCGATTTCATCAGAATCTAACTCAGGTAGAGCCTGGTGTAAAAGATGGATATTATCAAGAAGAGTGTTTCCGCAATGAGCGACATCATGGTCAGCCACTATTTGCAAATGTTCGCTTTTTCGTTGCGATATCAACGTATCAGGGCGCCAACGTTTCTCAGACAAATTACGCTTTTTATCATCCATTCTTCAAATTTTGCTTAAACTAACCTCAATAAATACAATATAACTCTTTTAACAAGATACTTCGCTTTCAATCTCCTTCACTCAATTAAATTATTATAATTTTCTGCAAATTCAAGGTCAATAGAAAAAAGCCGGATTTTCTAAAACAAACGTTCATATCGCATAATGAATAGACTATAAATAAGCAACTTCAAAATAATTCCGTCCTTGTGTTACCAATGCCCCTTTTGATTACAAAACGCCGTTTTATAGGCAGGAGCATACTATTTGGTAGCCATCACTAACCCTCATATAAACGATATAATTATTATTTCTAAAACTTAATGTTATTTAAACAATATTGATATGCCTGGTAAGTGTCAATATCGATCCAGCTTTCGTTTTGCTCAATAAAAACTGCCTCCATATCCTTGTTTTTTATTAAAATATTGACAGCTGCACTAATCGAATCGCAATCCGCCTTCAATACCTCCCTCATGGCCTCAAAAAAACGATTGGTTAATCTAAAAATTCCACAATCTATACCATTAAATTGAGAGATATTTTTACCAATATCAACTATGCGACTGTTATCGAATAAAACTTTAGTAGCATCATCGATATCGAAAATCCCTTCTGTTTGAGGGTCAACCAGCAAAAGGTTCTTAGCGCTTTTATAATCGGCCACTCTTTTCAAGGCACCAAAAGAAACAATATGATCCGACATTGAGAGAAGAAAATCCTCCTTAGAAACTTCTGGCTCGGTAATTAAAACGGAGATACCATTGCCTTCTCTCCACCGTGGGTTTTCAATAAATGTTATATCGTATCCAAAATAATTATTTTTCTTCAGGTAATCCTTAATATATCTAGACTGGTATCCAACTACGATAATAAAATTACGAATACCGACCTGATAAATGTTTTTCAATATCGTGGATAGAATAGTGCCGTTGCCATATGGCAATAAGGTTTTTGGAATATTATCCGTTTCCTTTAATATCCGACTACCAATTCCAGCCGCTATAACAACAGCTTTCATATTTCATCTCTTTTTATCTTAAGGCAGGTTTTCATGGCCACCCTCATAATATAGTTCTTCAATTTTTGCAACAAGGCGTTCAGAGGCTTTTCCGTCCAACATATAAAAATATTTATCACGATAGCTATCAGCCATTCTTATCATATCATCGGTGGGATCTAAAGCCAGGCCAATGGCCTTACCTATATCTTTGCCCGAATCAATATGAACAAATGCTCCTTTTAAAAATTCACGATTGTCTATTTCAAGTAATGGTTGGCCATCCGAGTGTTTCAATTTATCGCATGGTAAATCATATATAATACCAACTTTCCCTAAAGCAAGAAAATCGAAAACTGTACTGGATGCTTCACTGATGCATGTATCAGAGATGGCATAATAAGGAACGATATTATACTCATCAAAAGGAAGAAGGACGCTGTGCGGATACTTTTTTACACGTTTTTCGTATATTCGATGCTGTCTGTGTGGTGCATATTTCCCCATCCAGCTGTAGGGATGCAGTTTGATGATTAAATTATAATCCTTGGTTTGTTCAAATATATCATCTTTTATCGAGTATAGACATGTTGGCTTGTAAGTAGGCGCAAATAAAACCGTTGGCTTTCGAGGATCTAAACCCCATTTTCTAAAAATCTTCTCCTTATCGTTAAATCTGCCCTGAAAATAAAAGTCCAGTTTTGGTAATCCTATCAGATGAACCTCGTTTTTACCCAACGAAGGAGAGTTCATCAGGGATTCTACACGGTGCTGACCCTCTACAAAAATCTGATATCTATCGTTTGGCACTTTCAATAGATTTCTATAAAGAATATTTTTAATGCCTGTTCCATGATTCAAAAAACATAAAAGTGTTTTACCGTAATCTTTAGCATTTCGGATAGTATCCCCTGTAATTACAATGTCAAAACCCATCGTATCGGTCCTGAAACGATATCCAAGCTTTTCCCATTCATCTATAATCGGGGCGCGATACGGAAAATCTATAAAAAATCTACGTTTCTTCTCCAAATCCAAAGAAAACCAAACATCATATTTTTCATTCTTCAACAACAGTTCAATCACGGGGTCAAAAGCCGCCTTATGATAAACGTAACCTATTCTGAATAAAAGTTTAATCCTCTCCAACTGGCCTCTCTCTAATTAATAAAATTCCTTACGTCCGACTACTACATTCAAGTCCCAAACGGTCAAATCGATCTATCCATATCACGTATAATGAAGCGCACTAATTTTAATTTTGTCAACAGAATAAATCATCATACTCATAGAACTGTTCGCTTGATTCATCTTGACATACCGTTTATCTCTAAACTAAAATCCCAGCATGAGAAAATGGTTTATCATTATACCTTTGATACTTATAACCTGCTCGAACCAGCGGCGGGAAAAAACCATTGAATTCTGGCAGTTCTGGACCGATCCTGAAGTTAAACCTGTCATAGAATCTATAACCGGTCAATTCGAAAGGGAAAATTCTGGCTGGAAAGTCAATATCACAGATTTGACCTGGGCAGACGGCCATCAGAAAATCATGGTTGCTTTTGGTGCGGACAATCCTCCCGACCTATTGGAGCTTGGCTCCGATTGGATAGCAGAGTTTGCCGCTGCCGGCGCCCTATCAGTTATCGAAATCGATACCACTAACATGTTGCTTGTTGAACCTGCCATTTTTAAGGGAAAGATCTATGCACGCCCCTGGTTTTTAGCCTCACGCTGGTTTTATTTAAACAAAACTTTATTGGATAAAGCTAACGAAAGGGTACCACACACCTGGCCGGAACTGCTTGAGGTTTGCAGAAAAATTGACAGTTTGGGTGATGACATAGCTGGATTTGGTGCAAATTCTGCAGAACCTCACCGCCTTTACAAAAAATTTCTACCGTTCGTATGGAGTTGTGGTGGTGACATAGTAAAAGACGGTAAAATCTCACTTGATACCCCTGAAGTATTAAGAGCGTTAAAATTCTATGGAGAACTTGCACGGTGTGGTCAGGTCGAAACCCAGCGACATCTCGAGGATTCTTTCTGTAAAGGCAAAATCGGAATCATCTTTACCGGTGGATGGTTTTTAAAACGGCTTGAGAAAAACCCGCCATCTTTTAAGTATTTGTTGATCCCCATGATACCCGAGAACGACTCTGTGTCTGGTATATCCTTTTCCGGAGGAGAGTATCTCGTCATTCCCAGAAAATCGAAAAATAAAAAAGCGGCCAGAATGTTAATGGATTATATCAGTAAAAGGGAGAACATCACAGCATTAATTAAAACTGTCGGCTTTGGTTTACCACCTTATAGACTAAAACAACTACCGGATAAACAAACTGAACATAATGTCCCGTATAATCAGTTATATCATTCCCGCTCAACACCTGTGCATCCGCGATGGATTTACATAGAAAAAGTTATCGAAAACATGGTTGAACAGGTCACCCTTGGCCAGATGGCTCCAGCTGAGGCAATAAAAAAAGCACAGTCAAAAATCGATGAGACTTTAAAAGATTGAGACATTTTAACACATTTATCTTAATCTCCCCCTGGCTTCTGATACTTCTTACCTTCTGGGCGTTTCCAATCGTCTATTCATTTGGGCTTTCCTTCACCGACTACTCAATATTCGGTCGCATCTCATTTACAGGATTATCCAATTACGTTAAACTTTTCTCCGACCCCTCATTTTTACAGGCATTAAAAAACACCTTATTTTTCGTGGTTGGCACCATACCCTTTACCACCACCATTGCTCTAATCTTAGCCGTCCTGATAGCCGAAAAGATACCCGGGCATAAGATATTCCAGGCCGGCTACTTCATCCCCTCAATAACCTCCATGGTGGTGATTGCCTTGATATTCTCCAGCCTTTATGCCAAAGGGGGATATTTGCATCTTTTAGGGAAAATGGCCGGACTGCCCGTACCCGAAAACGGCTATTTATTCTCAACCAAAACCGCCCTGCCAGCGATAATGGTGATGGATATCTGGGTGGCCATAGGCTATTACGTCCTTTTGTTTTTAGCCGGAATAAAAAGCATCCCGCTCGAGATAAATGAAGCAGCCAAACTCGATGGAGCCGGTTTCTGGCGAAAGCTTTCATCGGTAACCCTTCCCCAGCTAACACCCATTACTTTATTTGTTCTGGTGATAAACACTATCAGATCGTTCCAGATATTTATCGAGATTTATGTCATGACCAAGGGAGGCCCTCTCGGTTCCACTTCGACCGTGGTTTATTTCGTATTCGACGAAGGTTTGCAGAAATTTAACATGGGTTACGCCTCGGCCGCCGCTTATTTACTGTTTGTAATCATTCTGGTTTTCTCGCTATTACAGATGAAATTAATCTCCCGCAAAGGCGGAGCCCTGTGAGTAAAGGAATCGGGAGAATAACACTTACAGTGATAATGTCACTGGTTCTGGTTGGAATGTTGTTCCCGCTTATCTATATGTTTGTAGTCTCTTTGAAAACCTCAAATATCTTTGGTGACATAACTGCCATGCTCAGCGCCAGCTTTTCACTGAAAAACTATATCCAGATATTTTCAAGGGGCGTTATAACAAGGTTTGTTTTCAACAGCGTCCTGGTGGCAATAGTGGTAACTATGGGCAATATCATTTTCTGCTCGATGACCGGCTATGCCCTGGCCCGTAAGAAATTTTTCGGCAACAGGTTTTTGTTTATCTCGGCAACTGCCGTATTGATGATACCCCAGCATGTGGTCATCATACCGGTTTACATACTCATAAGCAAACTCGGTATGCACAATACCTACTGGGCGTTGATACTTCCCTGGCTTGTAAATCCCCTGGGCGTTTTTTTGATGCGCCAGTATATATCAAATCTCCCCGATGACTGTGAACAATCAGCCAGAATCGATGGCGCTGGCGAGTTCACCATACTGTTTAAGATAGTGATGCCAATGTGTAAACCCGCATTGGCGGTGCTGGCGGTTCAGGTATTTTTAACCAATTGGAATTCGTTTTTATATCCGTTTATATTGACCTCCTCACCAAAGCTTTACACTTTGCCGGTTGGCCTGTCCATGATGCAGGGACTACAGCAGATGGACATCGGCCAGTTGATGGCTGGCTCAACGATTGCCGCTTTGCCGGTTATTATAGTATTTTTGTTTTTCCAGAGGCAGATTACAGAAGGGATAACGGCAGGAGCGTTGAGAGGGTAATGATTACAGATGTTATATCAATTGAAAACTTTATTCGACCTTTTTTCTTAATTCATCTATAAATAACACAGGATGCCAACTTCTAAATATTGAAGGTAATATTAACGTGGCAACATTAAAAATGGGGCCAGCAAGAGGAAAAGCTAGAGTAATAGTTTTAGTAGCTAAAAAACATACAAATTGGAATCCAATTTTACTACCGCCCGGATAATGCTTTTTTAAATCTGAAATATATTTATCCAATATATCACTTTCTTCATCTATATCAAGAGCATGAATCCATTTTCTTAATAACCTTGTATTTGGTAAGTTAATAATTTCAATAATCTTATTAACATTTAATCGGTCCTTT
>NATP01000105.1 GCA_002085375.1 candidate division Zixibacteria bacterium 4484_95
CTTCTTTTACATCCATATTACCAGTTATCACTTCTTTATGATATTGAGATGTCATAGCATCTATAGCTATTTCTCCTTTCACAAACTCACTTCCTAAAATCCCCTCGTATAATGCATTATTCCCAATCAAATTATAGAACTTTACATAATGAACTCTAAAAGGATTTAACAATCCATTTGTTAATATTGAATAATTAATAAAATTACTTTCCCAATCCGTTAATAATGATGAAAAATCATGAATATCCACTTCTATATCAATCTTTTTAGCCAACTCTTTAATGTCCTGTGTTTCAATAAAATCACTCCTACCAAAAGAAACCGCTTTATCGAGCATATCAAATTTCAACAATCCCGAAAGAACGGTTCTTGAGTCAGAACCGGAAGAAAGCCCAATTAATGCTTTTGCGTGAGCTAAAACATTTGCGCTATTTTTGTAGAATTCCTCAACTTTATCAACAATATCTCCTTCGTCTTTCCCATTAACTAATCTAGTAAATGGATCAACATTCTTAATTAATTTAAATTCTTTCGTATCCAAGTTGTATATTGCAGTATGGTTAGGTTCCAACAACTTTATATCTTCAAACCACGTATTTTTGTTCAAAGGAGAAAGAAAAAATAAATATTCAAAAAATGATTCCTTTGATAATTTAGCATCTATGAGTTTTGCTATAATGAACGCATTATTACTACAAACAAAAGTTTCTTTTGAAATAAAATAATAATGATGCTGAATACCCCAAAAATCCGTTTTAGCGATAAAATGCCTTCCCGAAATATGAGCATAACTAATCAATGAATCATGTTCTTTTCCAATAGCCTCCTTTTCAATCTGATTTTTTATTTCTTCTTGAATAGAATAATCTTTCTGATCGTTTATTACTGAGAAATAATATGGATCATCATTTTCATTATTCGAATAAAAATATATATTATTATTCGTGTCAGAAAAATTCTCTATTAGTACATAATTTTTAAGTATAATGCATCTTTCTGAGATATTGCTATCATTTGTAGAAACAAAAAGATAAAAACTATTCAGCATAATTACTCCCTCGTAAAAAAATGCAGTCTATACTCACCTTAGTTGATAATTCAAAAATAATTGAAACTATGGAACCAATGATTTTGATTTTATTTTGTGTATAATAATTTTTCAATAAAAAGGCTATTTCAGTAATATGTCAAGGAATCCTGAAATCCTCTGGTCTTCCTCTGCCTAAAAGAACTCTTAGTTTAATTCTTAATGCCGTATAAAATCTCGTCAGATATCCAAAGACAAAGCTTGTAATCAATAATCCAATTTTCTGCCATAAACTAAGCAAGGGAGATTGAAGAGCCCTTTTGTACAATTCTTCCATTTTCTCGACACCCGCCTTATAATCATAATGTTCAATTGCACATGCTCTTGCATAGTTTGAAAGCTCGTCGTATAAAGATTCATCATTCATAATCCTTTCAATCTCATTGGCAAGTAATACCGGTGAAACAGGAGTTTTTTGATTTCTTCCTGCAAAATTATGATATGAAAGCTTATTAAAATTAGCAGGTTCAACTGTGCCAGCAAATCCGTTTTCTCCAACAACAAGTGTGGGTTTTCCCGTTGCCATTCCTTCCCACGCACAACGTCCTATTCCAAGAACAATATCAGCCCAGGAAAGAAACTCCGGTGTTTCAACAATCGCCCCAATAAGGCGCACTATTTCGATACCAACTTTTTCATTCACATCGTCCACATATTTTCTAAGTTTTTCCATAAGCGGGCCATCACCAGCAATGACAAGTTTGACATCATATCCCCTTGAATTAAGGATCTCTGCTGCATCTACCGCATAACGCAAAGAATTTATTTTCCATGAATCTATCCTACTCATGAAAGCTATCTTCCAACCCTTCTTTGGAAGCTGTATCTTTTCAACGAATCTATCGTAAACCAATCCCGGTCTAAACATTTCTAGATCAACTCTATTTGGTATTACCAATACCTCCTTTGGATTTCCCATGAACAGATGCAAAGCCTGATCCTTGAATTCCTCAGCAACAAAAATCAACCATCCAGGATAACTTGGATAAAGCCATTCTTCGACAAACCATATTGCAGTAAACACAACAGGTATCCCTCTAGGTGGTGCTGCAAAAAGAGAAAGAATATATGAATACGTATGGAAACTATGTACTATATCAATAGAATATCTATCTAGTGCCTTACAAAACATTCTATATGCTTTCCAGTTCAGATGATAAAGCTTCGGTAAAAATGGATCATATGGAGCTGAAATATAAGTAATACCAAGATCTTTTAACCTTTCTTCGTAAATACCACCGCTCTTGGTAAAAAGAAAAACTTCATGTCCCCGCTCTTTAAGCCCCTTTGCAATGGTGATAACATCATTTGGTCCTCCACCGAGTTCAAGCCAGGGATAGCACAACATAATCCTCATAAGTTCCCCCGGGAAAACAAATTATTCTGGAAATATTTCATGATTCAATCTATATTCATGCACAAAACAATAGATAATCCTGATTGGAAAAGGCCCAAATGAAGAATTCAATTAGAATCATACTACTTTCTGTAATCATTGTAACAGTACTCTTTATTTTAACAATCTTTGTAGCAAACAAATTGCCATATCATCAATTTCTTTTCACATTTTTCTTTTTATACATTGTTTTTGTCACAGGTCTCCTTCTTACACAATTCTTTTTCAAGGATCTCTCCTGGATATTCAGTTTGAACATAGCATTTACACTCGGATTCATAATCATTTACATTCTCCTCCTCATTGCTGCGCTCTTTAGGATAGACATCACATATATCAAGTATGTTGTACCCTCGATCAATATTTCACTCATAATATTAATTATAGTTAAGAATAGGGATGACAAAACACTAGATAGTAAAAAATTTGAACCATGGATATTGCATTATGCACCTCATAAGATAAATACGATTATACTCGGTACACTCCTCATAATAACTGCTATAATAGTTTTAAGATCAGGCGATCCCTTTCTTTACACAAGTGACTCGGCTGATCAGATTGCATATGTAAGAACAGTATCAAGAACACACGAAACCTTTCCGAGCAGTTTTTATTACAAGGATGGCGGTATCCTCACGAAAGATCTTCGAAAAGGGATGTACCATGCCGCCCTAGGCTCAATTAACGCTCTTACTGGATTTAATAAAACGTTCGACATATGGAAAATTATCTCTCTTACAGGTTCCGTATTAATCATCATCTCACTTGTATGTGCAGGCTTCCTGTTGTTCGGAAACTTTACGATAGGTTTGATAGCCGCCATACTCTTCATACTATTCTACCACTCCGGGCTAAAAGGTTACCAGTTGATAACAATCGCCTATGGCTACCCCTTCGGAAAGGCTTTTTACCTTACAGCCATTGCATCCGCACCTGGATATCTCCTCCACAGGAGAAAAGAACTCCTTTTTCTTTCGGTTCTCGCTGTCACAGTTGCCGCCTGGACACATATAGCTCATTTAATCATTGCACTATTTACAATAACAAGTTTCGCAGGCCTCCTTTTACTCTATTCTGATTTTACCGAAAAAAGAGCAGCTATATTCAAGAGATACATGTCATTGATAGTATTGACCCTGCTGATAAATGCACCGTACCTGATACTGCGATACATTAACGATTATGCGCCGAATAATATCATACATACCCATATACAGGGTATATTAAAATTCACTGAGAACTTTTACGCCCTGAATCCTATCGTTTTCTTCGAGTCGAGCGGCATACTCGGAGTCATTTCCGTTCTGTCCATATTCATCTTTACTAAAAAACAAAAGTACAATATAGGACTTAGACTGTCTCTGCACACATTGATAATCGTTCTGGTTCTCGTGTTCAACCCCCTGTGGGTTCCTTTCCTCGCCGAAAAACTGTCATATCTACTGATCAGGTTCGAATTCGCCGTACCTGCCATGTTCCTGCCCGCTGTGCTAATCTACGGGCTATTCACCCGCGGGAAGGATTTCTCCTTTGCAAAACATAGAACAAGACGTGTGCTTGGTTGGCTCAGTGTCGCCGTTCTTATCGTCTATATGGCCGGAGAAGTGAAAGGATTCGCATATTCGCCGAAGAAATTGAGGCAAATCAAATCTGCGAATATTGAAGGGCTTAAAGAAATTTTTGAACAGATCAATAAGAACATACCTGCGGGAAACGTTATCGCTTCTGACCCGCTGACGAGCTATGCGATCCCCGCATTCACCGACAATTTCGTCGTGTGCCCTTTCGACCAGCACTCTATTCCCAACGACTCCACGGCTCTCGAGCGAATAGTCAGATCTAGGGTCCTATACGACCCATATGCAGCCCCAGGTGCTATCTGCAGATTCCTTAGAAGATACGGCGCCGAATACATCGTAATAAACGGCAGGGTGCCTCCTTCGATACAGACGATGTTTTGGAAACCGACTCGCGAATCTGCAACGATGGCGATCGAGAGATTCAAAGAGCAAGGAAACGGTTTCAGGCTTCTATATGAGGAACGGGGCTGTGCCGTCTTCGAGATCGAAGATACGACTTGCACCGGCCTGGATATGGCAAACCGGACACCGCCCTTTATCGGCAAGCCGGTTACAAGCAGCGAGATCGCTGATTCCCACACTTCCGGCATAGAAGACATACGCATCCTCAAGGTGAACTTCAACCGAAAAATAGTAAAAAGGGGTGAGCGACTGAAGATATTCATCGAGTGGGTGGCCCTGAGAAAAGCCCCAATCAAAGGGTACATCTGTTACTCGAGATTCGACACGGATTTTACGAAGAACAAACTCTACAAAGAGTGGTACGGCAAGATATATCGAAAGGTACTCGAGCACCTGAAGGGTGAACGATTCAGATTCAGGCAGGACTTTCAGCCGCTGAACGGACTATTTCCACCTTACTCCTGGCCACCGATGTATTCGATCGAAGACTCGGTTGTCGTAAGAGTGCCAACCGATATCACCCCGGGTCATTATAATGTATCTCTTAGACTCGATGTGAAAACGCAGTACCCAAACTATTCGTTGGGCGACATAGTCTCCGATGAAGATAAATACAGCGGTGAAGTCGTCGACACGATAACCGTTGAATAGGGAATGATGACCGTATAATATTACGTCTTTGACGTTCAACGCTTGGAGGTCGTAAGATCGCTTTCTTAAGAAGAGCAAGCGGAATATTAGCAACGAGTGTCTTCTCGATGATTCTCGCAATGGGCGCGGGGATAATAGTCGCTCGAAGGCTCGGTCCCGAGATCCGCGGCTACTATGGACTCGTCGTCTTCTCGGTCAGTTTACTCATATCGTTTGGGCAGCTCGGCATTGGAACGTCGGTAGCATATTTCACCGGCAAAGGCAAGTACCCCAAGTCACAGATGCTTGCGTTCCTCATAATGAGCTCATTTGTCATCGGTTCCCTGCTCGCTGTCACATTCTACTTCTTATACCCGCTGATTGGCGACAAGTGGGCGCACATATCCAAGCCGGTGATGCTCATAGGACTTATTTCAACACCTTTCTTCTTCCTGCAGAATTTCGTCTCGAGATTTCTCCTCAGCATGCTCAAGGTCAGGCAGAGCAACATCGCCAATCTCTTAAGAACCATTATATACCTTATCCTGGTCATCATCCTGCTCTTTTGGTTGAAGGGGAAGCTCCCATATGCCGTTGCTGCGTATTCATTGTCTGTAATGCTTGCGAGTATCGTTTCGGTACTGGTATTCACCCGTGACATCAAACCCACGTTCAAGCTCGACCCAAATCTTCTGAAAGACGCATTTAAGTACGGCTTCAAAGCCTATGCGATCAATATATTCAATTTCCTCAACTTCAGACTCGATATATTCCTAATCCAGCATTACCTCTCGGCGAGTGAATTGAGTTTCTACCAAATAGCGGTAAACATTTCGGAGAGGTTGTGGTACGTCCCCCATGCTCTCGGGAGCATGCTTTTTCCAACACTGCTCGCTCAAAAAGAGATATCAACAAAATTGACCGAAAGGGTATGCAGACATAACCTCTTCGCCATGCTGCTCCTTGCCGTCCCCATAATCATCTTTGCAAAGCTCGTGATAGGCCTATTCTACGGCAAAGCTTATCTTCCCACGGCCTCGGCACTCTATTCCGTCATTCTGGGAATCGTCGTCTATCCGACGTATCAGTTTCTCTCGGTGGACTTTGCTGCAAGAAACCGACTCGGCATAGGAATCTTTGCATCCTCCGTCGGTATCGTTCTGAACCTCGGGTTGAACCTTTTAATGATACCAAGGCACGGTATAGTTGGGGCGGGTATTTCGACGAGCATCTCGTACTCTACAATGGCCCTCATACTCGTCATAATATATGCAAAGATAAACAAATTGAAATACAGGGACTTGCTCATTATAAGGAAAGAAGATCTGAAAGATTACAAAGACCTGTTCAAGAAACTCAAAGGGAAGGTTTCCCATCCACCGCTTCCGCGCGACGACGATATAGGCTGAATGTCGAAATCCTTACGCGATGAAAATTGCTCAAAACCCCTATATTATCCCTGTCTCAGGGAAAGATGCACTTTCTAATCACCAAGCCAGATCTGCTCCGGCTCGAGAAGGACATTCGTTTTTTCGAAGACCCTCTTTTGAACTTCAGAGATCAAACCGAGTATATCGGCGGCGGTCGCGTTCCCGAGATTGACGATGAAGTTCGCGTGTCGTTCGCTGACCATTGCATCACCCACTCTGAGACCCTTGCAGCCCGACAATTCTATCAAGCGCCCCGCGTAGTCGCCCTTGGGTCTTTTGAAGACACTTCCCGCATTTGCAAATTCCATCGGGTACCTTCTCATCCTCTCTTCTATCTTCGCCTCTATCGCCTCGGCTGCCATTGTGCCGTCACCGTGTCTCATCCTGAAATCGGCACTGAGAATGAGCCATTCCGCCCCCTGAAACAAACTGTGACGGTATCCGAACGAAAGCTCGTTCTTCATGAAAACCCTGCGCCTGCCCGCAGAGGTTACCACCTCTACTCTCACAAGCAGATCCGACGTTGTGCCTTCATCGGAACCCGCGTTCATCACGACTGCTCCGCCAACCGTCCCCGGTATGCACGCCACAGCCTCGAGTCCGACGAGGTTCTTCCTGGCGGCATTCATGGCGAGCTC
>NATP01000017.1 GCA_002085375.1 candidate division Zixibacteria bacterium 4484_95
CCAAATTTATCCGCACCATTTTTAATAATGTACTTTATCAGCTGTGACTTATCAGCCATCTCAAGCAACGGTAAAAATGATGTCTCGATCTCCTGCTGAGAGGCACCGCCAACCTCATGATGGTGATACTTGACAGTAACACCCACCTGCTTTAAAAGCTGGCATATATTAGCTCTTATATTGAATGTTTTATCCTTGGGTGGACTGGCATGATAACCCTCTTTGTAACGAATCTGGTAACCCAGGTTGGGCTCGGTATCGATGCCGGAGTTCCACTCGGCCTCCTCGGCATCTAAATAATAGAATCCTTGGTTTTGAGATTGGTCATACCGCACCTCATCGAAAAGATAAAACTCAAACTCGGGGCTCATGAAAGCCTTGGTGCCAGGCAATATTTTGTTCAGGCGTTCCACCGCTTTTTTAGCAGTATAACGAGGATCGCGCGGGTGAGGTTCAGTTGGATTGACCTCGCAAATATCTGCCAAAAGCGACAGGGTAGGAATATCCCAGAATGGATCAACAAAATAAAAATTCGGGTCAGGTATCAAAATCATGTCCCCCGCCTTTACTGATAAAAACCCCAGCGATGAACCATCTATACCAATACCACTGGTAAGAATCCTTTCCGAAAATTTCTCAGACGGTATGGTGATATGTCTCCAGCCGCCAAGTATATCCGTAAACTTAAAATCTATAAACTCAAATTTCTCATCTTTAACTTTTTTCAAAAGCTTTTCAATCATTACAAAATCACCCCATTATTAAACCTTTTACTTAGATTACTTTGTTTCCCAAGCATAATAAATATCGACCATTTTCAATAGATGTAAAATATATTAGATTGCCAGGTCAAAGACAAAAAGGCGTATATATAAATCTTGTCATCCTCAATCCTCAAAATTTATCTCGTATCTGACCTCTGCTGATTTGCTTAACATTGCCGCCACCGAGCAGTATTTATCCTGAGACAGTTTCACAGCCTTTTCGGCTTTACTTTTATCAGCAACACCAAAAAGCCTGTATATGATTTTAATCCACTTATAAATCTTTGGATGTGTCTCTACCGGTTCAGCCTCTATGTCAATTTTTACATCCCTAAATGGCACCCTCATCCTTTTCAAAATACTTACAACATCAACGCCGGTACACCCCCCAAGACTGACCAGCACAAGTTCCCCGGGAGCAACAGCACTGTCATCACCACCTGATTTTACAGGAGTATCCATTACAATCGAATGGCCACCATGATCGGTCCCAACAAATTTTAATCCGTCAACCCATTTTACCTGTGCTCTTTTCACGCTTGTATTCATTACCTTATCAACCTTTCAATAAAACATCCTCATTGCAATTCATGGAGTAAACAACGATAAACCCAAAAAACAGCCGATCCAATAAAGTGTTCTTTTATATCCTCAATATCAAACCATCATAAGCGATTATAAGTTTCCTTACACCAGCTTTTTCGGCTATTTTGAAAAGTTTCCGGGGATTGTCGAACAACTTATCCTCAAGATGCGTCAAGACCAGACGTTTGACTTTCCGAGCAGTGGTCATCTCCACTAGAGATTGAAAATCAATATGAAATCCATCAACAATAAGAGTATGGACATTTCCAAGATGATCAATGAGATCATTCTCGTTGGAGACATCACCGGAATATAAAATCCGTTTTCCGTTGATATTTATCATATAGCCGTAAGATTGCATCTTGTTAGGTTTTCTTTTTTTCCTTATAAATATTCCATTGTCCTCCAGGTGCAGATTAGGATAAACATATAACGAAAAGCTTTGCGCCCGAAAAGCAGGGTTGGGCTTCAACGGCTTGAACCTATAACAAAATGGAAATTTTTCTTTAAAAAGGTAGAACAAATCCATAGCTTTCTGCAAACCATCGAGGGCTTCCCGGGGAACGTAAATATCGAGTGGTTTTTTTCTTCCGTCAAGATACATCATCTGCAGCTCCAAAAATATGCCTGTAATATGGTCGGGATGAAGATGAGAAATGAAGATTTTTTCAATATTGTTATATTTTATCCGATTTCTCAGGGCAGAGCCTGAAAAACCCTCGCCAGCGTCGAACTGGTAAAGTTTATCGTCCGCCGAAAGTATAAACGATGAACTGGCACGATATCTCGATGGAAACCCAGAGGAGGTGCCAATAAAGATGATTTTTTTCACACCGTCGACCTGGTTTTGAAAAATTCCGCCGTTTTTTTCAATCCGTGGGTAAGATTAACCTTGGGTTGCCAGCCCATAGCCATTTTTATAGCCGAATAATCAATAACACTTCGCCGTTGTTCCCCTGGTTTAGCCGGCTCATAAATCCGCTCCTGATGCGAGCCCACTACAGCCTTAATAGCATCAAACAGGGTATTAATATCAGTCTCAATACCGGTACCGACATTAAAAGCACCACATTTATCATAGTTCATTGCCAGTATATTAGCGTGAACAACATCACCGACGTAGGTAAAATCACGCGTCTGACCACCATCGCCAAAAATGATAGCCTTTTCACCCGAAATCAACTTCTCAAAAAATATCGCCACCACACCAGCCTCGCCATCGCCACGCTGACGTGGACCATAAACGTTGGCATAACGCAAAGATATGTAATCAAGCCCATACTCGGATTTGTAAAACTGGAGATATTTCTCAAAAGCCAACTTAGAAATACCATAAGGAGAAGCTGGATTTTGAGGATGATCCTCTGAAGCCGGAAAGCTTACCTGTTCACCATAAATAGCTCCTCCCGTGGAAGCAAATATTACTTTCTTTACACCATGGTTCTTACATGCCTGTAGAAGGTTTATACCACCCAAGATATTGGCATCGGCATCAAAGGCTGGATCCGCCACGCTCTTACGAACATCCATTTGAGCCGCCAAATGAAAAACTACGTCATATCTTGCCTTCTTGAAGACACCATTAATTTCCTTCGAGCGTATATCCATTTCATAGAAGACAGCTTCTGGATGAACATTTTCACGTCTCCCCGTAAAAAGGTTATCTATTACCTCTACGCTAAGACCTTCTTCAATAAGAGCATCTGCAATCTGCGAACCGATAAATCCTGCTCCCCCTGTAACTAAAACCTTTCTCATCAAAAATCCCTCGATTCAATACTTTTTAAACCTACTTTAATAGGAATTATAATGGTTGTCAAATTTAAAACCAGTATCAATATCCCGGCTGTTATAAACTCACTTGTGGGAAAATCTATGGTGCCATCAATAACATAAGCACTGTATCGATATGTGGGAAGCGCCAGAATTATAACCATCAAAGCGACATATATTAGACTTACAACCGTGGTAAGCATCCCCCCAACAGATGAGGCGATACGGCCTGGATTACGCTCTTCAAAATGGGGAAATATGGCGCCCATTCCCACAGCTAGGCTCGTAAGCGACATCGACATTAACAATATCGAAAAGAAACCTAAAACCATCATGTAGCCCCTTAAACCAAGCATCACATTTGAAACAAAGGCCAACAACTCAGCCAGTAACACAAAGGTAATAAAAGCCAGCCAGAATTTTTCCCAGAAAAGCCTTTTTATCGGCATCGGTGAAGAGGTTATTACCCAGAACGATTTCCCCTCAAGGCTGATATTGGGATAGACAAAACGAACTGATAGTGTGGCCAGAATAAAACCGGTAAAAGCGAAATTTGCGAAACTTATAACGGTTCTCCAGAATTTATCAGAGATATTGTGCGGAAAATGGCTTAAATTTACAAGATAGATTATCAAAAGCACCAATAGCACGCTAAATTGCGCCCACTGTGCTGGCTCCCTTATAAAAAGCTTTAAATCCTTAGCCAGAACGCTTCGAAAATCAGAAGAAAGCCAATCCGGTAGATGAAAGAAAACGGGAATCCTCCACCTTTTATTAACCACAGCCCCTGTTGCTGTCTGCATTCCAACTGAAGCCTGCCAGCTTGTATAATAATACCGCTTGGCAAATACATACACAAACCTCAATAAGAATGCAGTTGTAGATAAAAGCGCAAAAACATAGACATCAAGGTTACCGTTATCCGATACGAAACATCTTAGTGTTTGAGAAACCCAATAGCTTGGTAAAAACGGGAAATTCGTGGCCGCCAGTGAACCCAAAAACCGATTCAAAACCCGCCAGTCGGCAAAGATGTTATAGGCCAGTGATGATGGTTGACCAAGCCTGAGATATAATACAGCCGCCAACACTGCCAAGGAGATGGCTATTGTAAAAATTGACCGGGGCCTGATATACTTAGAAAGTAAATAAATTACAATCGTTAAAATTACCCCTATGCAGGCTGGTATTATGGTGAAGGGAATCAAGACACAGAAAATCTCGAACAGATACTCCCACCACAAAAAACCTCGCACCATACCATAAGCGATAACGATGGGAATTCCCAGAAGCAGCACTCCCCAGGTCGAGTAGATGACATTGTCTATAAAGCGGATCGTGAAAACCTCCAGATGTGATGCGGGAGTGGAAAAATAATAGGTTGTTTCATAAGAACGATACAATGTCGATATAGCGGTAACGATATTAGAGATTACAAGCATTATAAAAATGGCCAAAAAACCGATGGAGATAACCTTGTCCATAAGCAGAAATCCTATATCGTATAATCCCGACAGGTAATTGAATACATAATAGAAAAAATACAAGCTGCCGCCAAAAAACAATATCATGATGATTGAACTGACAATAAACCGTATCCCGTGCTCCATGTTTGAGCGCTGAAAGTAAGCGGTCAGATTCAGTAGCTTGTAATTTAAGCTATGTATGATAATACGCATAAATCAGGTTGAATCACATGTGAGCTCTAAAAAAAGAGACTCAAGGTTAGCATCTCTCTGGGTAGCCCTGTCCCTCAACTGGGCAATACTTCCTACACCGATAAGCTTTCCTTTATTGATAATGCCTACCCTATCGCAAAGCTCTTCGGCAATCGACAAAACATGAGTGGAGATAAAAACAGCCACCCCTTTAGCCGCATACTGTTTGAGGAAATCTTTCACCATCTTCGTTGACCGCGGGTCAAGCCCGACCACCGGTTCATCAACGATAAGCACTGTCGGGTCATGTAAAAAAGCAGCACAAAACACGACTTTTTGCCTCATACCGTGCGAATACTCCTCACATTTACGGTCAACCCAACCATTCATGTCAAAGATTTCAAAAAGCTCAGCCGAACGAATACCTACGGTCTTTTTATCAAGGCGATAAAGTCCACCGACGAATTCAAGATATTCACGAGCGGTAAGCCTATCATAAAGGTAGGGATCATCCGGCACATAGCCTATCTTCATTTTTGCCCTCTCCGGTTGACGCTGTACATCAAAACCAGCAATTTCAACTTTGCCGGAGGTGGGTTTAAGTATACCTGCCATCATTTTAATAGTTGTTGTTTTACCAGCACCATTCGGACCCAAAAATCCAAATAGTTCACCACCCTCTACATCAAGGCTCAAATCATCAACCGCAATCTGACTGCCAAAACTCTTGGTCAATCTTGTGAGCTTTATCATCGGTTCTCCGCCAGTCTTACAGAAGTTGAATAATCGATAATCCTTGCATGCAGATTACCGACAACGCGCATCAGACCTGCCTGCGACTCAACCCCGCCATCAAGAAGCTTTATATGTGTAGCGTCAGCGACATACTGACCGAAAGTTGGGTCAACCGGCATCCACCGTCCACCAATATAAACCGCCGCCCAGGCATGATAATAAAACAATCCATCATTATAGACGATACCCAGGCATATCTTTGCAGGAATAGCCACGGCTCTGGCCAAAGCCGTAAATAAAAAAGTATGTTCGTTACAATCACCTCGTCTGACACGTAAAACATCAACAGCAGATGGAAGTGAAACGGAAAGATCCTTTTCCACATTTGCATAAACCCAATCTATGAGTGCGATAACCCTCAGGCTGTCGTCTTCAACGTTACCGGCAACCTTCCTTGCCTGACGAATTATCCTTGGGTCATCACTCTGGATAAACACCTCCGGGCTGGTAAACTTTTCCAATAAACCTAAATCCGGAGCAAGACTTTTTTTCTCCAACAATCCCTCGGGGCTTATCTCCAACACCAACGGAATAGCCGAAACAACCCTTTGAAAATCGTCGTCGAGATTGAATCCCGCTGGCTCGATTCCTGTTAATTCAACTTTAAGAAATGTGGCCTCACGTGGATTATCTATCTCGCCATCAACTCCAACCGCCAGGCTTCTCAGGATATCCCATCCGGGATTTAGATCGGGAATATCGAGCGCTTTTGGCTTCGTAGTCAAGGTCATGCTCATCCCGCTCGTCTCTTCCTCTTTGATTACAGCACCATCAGGGGTAACCCACATAGTCGAACTCACCCCTGAGGTTGTAAGAATCACCCGGTATACTTCATAATTATCGCCAGCGACATCGATACGTTGCTTTTCCCCGACAACCACCGTAATATCCGAGCTCGTTAACGTGAAAGGGTCAAGTCCCGGAAGAGCAAACTGGCCCTTCGGGAACCCTTTGGAGGCTAATAGTAACGGCACGGTGCCAGGGAAATAGATTCCCTTGTCAGCAGGTAACATCAGTGTTGAATGATCGTTACCGGATTGAATTTTAAGTTCGAGATACATCCTTTCAACCTGTCCAAAAATATTCGTCGAATAATCACCGGAGGTTAGGCCAAAAGTAAAGCTTTTTAACGAAAAATCATCGCCTACAACCGCATAAAAATCCATCAACACCTCTCGCACCACACCCGCCATAGGTATTCGCAAAAGGGAATAATCTTTAAACACATAACCCAGAGATGTCCTTTTGAATGAGTTCATGGCATAGCCGATCTTTTTGTCATTTATGAAAACATTAAACCACCTCTGACCGTCAACACTTGGAGACGAAGTTGTTTGGTATTCCGATAACTCATCAACACCAGAATGCGCATAATTCTGGTCATGAACCAGAAACATGCTATAACCCCAGAGGGCTATAAATGACAGATTCACTATTATTGAATTAATTTTCATCGTTAATCAATACAATTATTGTATCTTATTGATTATCGGCTGTCTGAGGTTTTCTTCCAGCCATCCGACAAGGCTTTGCCTATAATCTCCACAGCTGTCGAAACATCGTCATCGGAGATATCGAGATGTGTAACTGCCCGTACCAAATCCGGACCGAATGGAACCAGCAATAATCCCATCTTTCTTGCATTTTGAACGAATCTGGTTACAGGCACATCAATTTTAAATATCACTATGTTCGTCTCAACCTCATCCGCTTTAATTGAAACTCCATCAATGGCTTCAAGGCCACAGGCAAGCTTTTTAGCCCTGACATGGTCCTCTTTCAAGCGTTCAAAATTATTCTTCAGAGCATATAAAGCAGCGGAAGCGATGATTCCAACCTGCCTCATTCCACCACCCATCATCTGTCTGACTCTTCTGGCCTTATCGATAAACATTCTATCTCCACAGACAGCCGAACCAACAGGAGCACCAAGGCCCTTTGAAAAACAAACCGAGACCAAATTGAACGGTCGAGCAATGTCTTTAGGTTCCACCTCAAGAGCTACAGCGGCATTCCAGATTCGAGCACCATCAAGATAAAAATAGAGCGAGTTCTCTTTAACCACTTTCTCTATTGAGGCGATGTAATCAAGGTCAAGAACGGTTCCACCAGCACCATTATGGGTATTTTCAAGGGCGACCAGCCTGGTATGAGGATGATGGATATTGTACGGTCTCACCGCCAGGCGAACCTGCTCAGGCGACAACCGTCCCCGCTTGCCATCATACGGTGAAAGCATAATACCCAACAAAGCCGAGGCAGAGGCAACTTCATAGTTAACAATATGCATCTTCCGTTCACATATCACTTCATCTCCCGCTTCACACAACGTTCTAAGTGCAACCTGATTGGCCATGGTGCCGGATGGAACAAATAGTGCCGACTCTTTACCTAAAATTTCAGACACTTTTTGTTCAAGATGCTTAACTGTCGGATCATCACCAAAAACATCATCCCCAACCTCGGCCGAGGCTATTATCCTACGCATTGCTTCCGAAGGGCGCGTGACCGTATCCGACCTCAAGTCAATTACTTTTAACATATCTCCTTACAATCAGGGTACTTCAAAACCCATGTTTGCTTAATATAAATTTTTAATAACAAACAGGAATATTATATTCTTATAATTCAGTCTGATTGAACTTTTGTAACCTTCTTCGCTCTTATACCACCAGATGATTCCTCAACCTCAAATATAACCTCGTCTCCCTTCTTCAATGTGCGGTAACCACCAGCACAGATCTCAGAGAAGCGGACATATAAATCTTCAGTGAAATCATCAGAAGAGATAAAACCATACCCTTTCAAGTCATTAAACCACTTAACGAACCCCCTTGGCATATATCCTCCTAATTGGCGTCTGGATCATTATTTTTCATTATAATTAAATTAAGTAATTCAGTCAAGCACTATAAGATTGGAGTTTCCCCGGTCTTTCAAAAACATATGGTTTCCATCTTTCTGAAAAGTCAACTTGTTGAAACAATTCAAATTATAAAGATTTTACTTTATCAAGAAAGCACTTCTAAAAAATAATCGATGGATTCATTAATACCTGCATCACAGCACCGGCAATAAGGGGAACGACGATATTGTCATCAATTAATAAAGGTAAAAATTCCACAATGGCACCAACAATTACCCCCATAAAAGCCACATCCGATGGCATACCCGGTATAAAATTGACAGCGATATTGGCGCTTAAGATGAAGGTTATCAATCCCTCCAGTGACTTACCGAAAAACCTGTATTTACCAAAATACCGCCCTATCAGGGCAGCAAATGTATCACCTATTACGATAATCATCATTGCTGCCGCCGCCACTTCAATATCAAAAAGCAAAAAAACAAGTATCCCGGCCAATAATATAGTCGTAGCTCCGGAAAAACTTTTTTTCTCTCTTGGCCGCAATAAAAATCCAAAATTTGTACCCAGGAAAATTTTTACCCTATCGTTACCAAAAATCCTCAGTAGGTCAAAAGAACCAGATATGGCAAACGCTATTATTAAGCATAATAATACAATACGGAAATCGACTAAAAAAAAGCTGATGGGAATAACCAGTGAAATAAGATGTATTCCTTTACGACATAACTCACCTTTCCAGCTAATAGCGGATTCATCCAGGTGGTCTTTTAACGGCAACAAAAAATCACCCCTCGGGAGTGATTCTAACAGATTGAATATCTTCAGGAAATCTGTATTTCTTCAGCCATTTTTGATCTATACTAATAAGAGCAGAGTTTCGCCATTTATCAAGCAGGAGTTTTTTAACCTTGGCATCGGCCAATTCAACAAGGTGCCTTCTGATACCCGGCCTAACCTGATTCAACTTTTTATCAGCTCTGCGGTTAACAAGTTTGGTGATATGATAGCCCCATTTGGTCTTAATTGGTGTCGATATCTCACCAACCTCAAGCTCATTAACACGATTAAAGAAATCGGGACCCATATCCTGCTCCGAGATGTAACCAAGGTCATATGCGACTTCCCTTATCTCTGGCTCACCGGGATAATATCGCAAAGCCATTTCTTTGAAATCTGCTCCCGCTACAATCGAGTCCCTGATAATGGCCGCAAAAGCCGAGTCCTCAAAGATTATGTGTTGGACCTGTAATGGCCTTTTCTCCTTGTAAAGCTCCTCGAAATGCTCGTTATAATACTTCTCTATTTCCTCTTCGGTTGGTTGATATTCAAGATCACGCATCATCCTGCCGACTTCAAGCTCGGCCTGCCTGTAAGTAAAATCATCGAACACTTTTTTCGCCTCGGGTGTATCGTAATAACCAAGTTCCTTACCAGCTGCTCTTAAAAGGTATGTAACCGCTATCTCCATTAACATTTCTCTCTTGGCCTCCGTTGTAGGTTCGGTAATCTTTTTAAAACGCATATATTTCGGAAATAATTCCTGAACCCTTTTTTCAAAAACGGTATCGATATCGTTAACTACCATAACCCACAACCCGGGATCCAGCAAACTATCCGGTTGCGCTAACGCCTCATCATTAAAGGTATACTTCGCCAGAGCTTTCAACGAATCAACAAACTGGTCAGCACGTTCCTTTTCTTTATCCCTAAATAGCATTCCCTTGATGTTATTACGCAGACTATCATTAAGCTCCTGTATAGATTCCTGCTTATGGTCTTCAACCCTGATGATATGATAGCCAAACTTAGTTCTGATCGGTCCTACTATTTCGCCGACATCTGCGGCGAAAGCCGCTGAATCAAACTCAGCAACCATTCTGCCATGACCAAAATACCCAAGATCTCCACCTTTTTGATTGTTGCTATTATCCTGAGAATACTTTACCACCAGACTATCCCAATCCTCACCAGCCTTAGCCTTAACCAAAATAGCTTCAGCACGTTGAAGAGCCTCCTCTTCATTTTCCTGAACAATCTTCATTTTTACCTTCTCGGAACTAACCCCTGCCGTATCAGGTTTTGGCACTTTCACAAGTATGTGCGACGCTTTTATCTGTTCTGGTAACACGAACTTATCAGGATTCTCTTTATAAAATGAATCGATCTGTGTTGAATCGATTTTTATTTTAGCCGAAATCTCATGGTCAAACATCAACCTGAAAACCGTATTAGCAACTTCGCTATTACGTTTCTCAACGAAATCCCTATCATTCCCCAGTTCTATCGCAATCGAATCCCGGCGTATCTCAATTAACTTTAAGTCAATAAGTGAATCCAGCAAAGCCAGTTTTAATGACTCGGTGTCGGTGGTGTCAGTTATGGTTATCCCCAGCTCTCTCACCAAAGAATCAAGCTCATCGGTGGTTACCGCCTTGCCATCAACTCTGGCTAAGATCCGGGTTTCTTTCACAGACCGGCTTGGTCCGAAAATACAAGAGGTGAAATAAAGCCCAGCAACGATAATCGCCAACACAAATTTTTTCATTATCTATCTCCTGAACTAACTTTATAATTTACCACTCCATTGCTTAAAAAATTAATTAACATTTCAGTGAGTGTCAAGATTTAATCTTAAATGCCCTGATAAAGTCAACTTCCCTTTGACACTTTTCAATAAAATTGATATTTTTCAGGTAAACATGGTTACAGAGGAGATCAAAAAAAGGGCAAAGCAATTACGCAAGCAGATCGAGTATCACAACTACCGTTATTATATTCTCGACAAGCCAGAGATAACAGATGCTGAATACGACAAGCTCTTCGATGAGCTTGTAGAGTTAGAGAAACGTTTCCCTGAACTGGTAACCCTTGACTCACCCACACAAAGAGTCGGTGCTCCACCACTTGAAAAATTCGGAACCGTGCGGCATGCTCTGCCGATGTTGTCTTTGAACAAAGCCACAACCGCCGAGGAATTCAACGATTTTCACCGCCGTGTGAGTGAGCTATTAGCCAACAAAGGAGGCGAGATCAACTACACTGTCGAGCCTAAATTTGATGGCCTGGCAGTGGAGCTCATCTACAAAAATGGCCTGTTTGTCACCGGCTCTACCCGAGGCGATGGTATAACCGGTGAAGATGTTACCGTCAATCTCAGGACTATAAATTCGATTCCATTAAGGCTGAATAACGCTCCGGTTTTACTTGAGGTGCGCGGTGAGGTCATCATGTTCAAATCGCAGTTTAACAAACTAAATGAAAACCGCCTGAGGGCTGGCGAAGAACCCTTTGCCAATCCCAGAAACGCCGCTGCCGGAAGTGTGCGCCAACTCGACTCGAAAATAACAGCCTCACGGCCCCTGCAATTTTTCGCTTACGGTATTGGAACCATATCCGGGATGAGCTTCAATAGCCATTTCGAGACAATGATGTATCTTAAACAAATAGGTTTTATTGTAAATGAACACATAAGTAAGCTTGATAATATCAAGGAGGTCAAGAGGTATTACACGAGAATCCTTGAGCTGCGCGATAGCCTGGACTACGATATCGATGGCATAGTCATCAAGGTTGATAATTACCATCAGCAACATATAATCGGCGAGCTTTCACGCTCACCTCGATGGGCAATAGCCTGGAAATTTCCGCCCCAGCAGGTGACGACTGTTATAGAGGATATCAAGGTTCAGGTTGGACGTACTGGAATACTGACGCCGGTTGCCCACCTGAAACCTATCCGTGTTGGTGGTGTAACCGTTTCTCGAGCCTCTCTTCATAACGAAGACGAACTCAAGCGCAAGGATATAAAAATCGGCGACATGGTTATAATCCAGCGAGCTGGCGATGTCATTCCCGAAGTGGTCAAAGTGATAAAATCCAAACGAAACGGCACCGAAAAAAGTTTCTCAATGCCAAGTGCCTGCCCTGTTTGTGGCTCCAAGACTATAAGGATTGAGGGTGAAGTAGCTGTACGCTGTATAAACCCCTATTGCCGAGCCCAACTTGTGGAACGTATCTTTCATTATGCCTCAAAACCAGCCATGGATATCGAGGGATTAGGATATAAGACCGTGGAGATGCTGGTAGAAAAGGGTTTCATTAACGACATAGCTGACCTCTATAAAATTCCTGAACATAAAGAGGAAATTCTTAAAATGGAGAGAACTGGCGAAAAATGGTTTTCCAACCTCGTAAGAGCTCTAGAAAACTCAAAACATCCCCAGCTGGAAAACCTGATTTATGCCCTTGGTATAAGAAATGTCGGTGAACACCTAGCATCGGTCATCGCTAAAAGGTTTGGCTCTATTGATAACCTAAAAAAGCAATCAAAAGAACAACTTACAAGGGTCAACGAGATAGGCCCTGTTGTAGCTGAGTCCATAATCGCTTTCTTTAAAGATAAAAGAAATATCAAAATCCTTAATAAGCTAATGGAATACGGTGTTACGTTCCCAACCTCTGAAATTGCCACTGGCACTGGTAAACTATCCGGTAAAAATTTTGTTCTGACTGGAACCCTTAAAGGCTATACCCGTCAACAGGCTACTAAAGAGATCGAAAAATACGGGGGACGCGTTACATCATCTGTTTCGAAAAATACCGACTATGTGATTGCTGGGAGTGACCCGGGAAGTAAATACGATAAAGCCCTTGAACTCGGTGTTAATATTTTAAGCGAGGAAGAATTTAAAAATTTACTATCGGACTGATGTTTTCAGTTGTTACCATTTCTTTCGAGATAACCATTATCGGCAGACCTGCAAAACTAAGTCATTTAAAATAAGTTGCTTGTAAAAGATGAATAACATTGAAGCCGCAGAGATGTTTTTAGAGCTAGCCGACTTAATCGACCTCGCCGGCGAACTTCCTTTCAAGGCTCGCTCTTACAGAAAAATAGCTCAAAGTCTGAAAAACCTCAAACAACCTTTCGCTGATATAGTAAAAGAAAACAGATTTGATAAAATTCCAGGCACCGGCAAAGCGATTAAGGAAAAACTGAGAACAATGGTTGAAACAGAAAGGATTCCAACACTTGAAAAATGGCGAAAACATCATGTAAAACTTTTTTACCGGTGGCTAACACTTTATGATATCAAACCCCGGCCACTGGGCATGTTGATAAGATTACTCGATGCTTCTGATTGCGAGGATCTTCTGAAAAAACTAAAATCATACGACTTGAAAAAATTGACAGGCCAAGTAAAACAAACCGCCAAGAAAATCCTCGACAAAAATCGGATTGTTTACTATTAAATCGGGGAGATTGTAATGGATTTGGAAAAAAAATCTGCAATATCATTGAGCTCGGTAGCGTTGCCGGTTCTGGCTATCTCTGCGGCAGCTGTCATTTTCTACTATGCCGCCCCGATTCTCATTCCCATGACAATAGCCATTGCCACCGCCTATACCCTGACACCGGTGGTGGTTTTCCTTAAGAGGTTAAAAGTCCCACACTTCCTGGCGGTTTCAACTGTGATGCTTCTTCTGTTGGGCATTGGGGTTTTTATCGCAGTATTGCTTATCTCCGAAATAGCCCAGCTTGCTCGCGATCTACCGAAATACCAGAAGACAGTCATGCATTTTTTCACAAATTTCCAAGCACAGTTATCTTTGTACCTTCAGCAGTTCCCAGGACTTTTCCCCGATATAACGGATATAAAAATCGAACCGTCTCACTTCTCCGGTCTGGGCAAGATAATTTTCAAGGGTGTTGGCTCTGTTACTTCGTTGGCTTTCAGTGGGTTTCTGCTTTTCTTCCTCACTTATTTCATGCTCTCAGACTATGAACTTTTTGTTGAAAAACTAAGAGCCCTCTTTGGCAAAGGTAAAAAGCAAACCACCTCAGCTATAATCAACCAGATAGACAAACAGCTCCGCGGTTTCATCACTGTCAAGCTCGGGGTCACAATCGGCCTTTCAGTCGTATTTACTGCCGGGCTTCTGATCATGGGTGTAAGGTACGCATATATATGGGGACCGCTGGCCGGCGTGCTGAACCTGATACCCTATGTCGGTGCTATAATTGGCGCCATCCCACCAGTTATAATCGCCGGGGTTACCAAGGGGTCGCTTTCGTCCATGATATGGGTAGTTCTGTTTTTCACTGTTGTCCAGCTGCTTGAATCGAACCTCATCACCCCCAAACTTACTTCCGACTCGGTTGATTTGAATCCTCTGGCGGTGCTGGTTGCCTCTATAATCTGGGGTTACTTATGGGGCGGTGTAGGTGTACTTCTGGCAGTACCGATAACTGCCACTATCAAAGTCATCTGCGACAATATCGAGGCTTTAGAACCTATAGGGGTACTGTTAGGAGGCAGGAGGAATTGAAATTTTAACTAACGTCAATTAAATAAAGATCTTTACTTCTGTCCGCTTTTTTTAAAGAAATCCTCATTTGATAAATGTAATTTATAAAGTATTCTCACCATTATAAGCTTATCCAATTGACTATATTTTTTTAAAAATTTATTACTTTATCAGCATCTATCACAAAATCCAAAAACTGACCGATATTCATCAACTCAACACCATCAATAATCTCTGTTTGATTCAAGCCTCTTTCTTTAAGACATGTTCCACAGGCGAAAATTTCAATTCCAGCCTTTACTGCTGCTTTTACAAGATCCTCGCAATTTGGCGAAATCTCGTGCATCACACCGGGTAATTCGGTAACTTTTTGACCTTCTTTAACCACCGAGACAGCATCCTCTAAAAGAACGATTTTAACATGGTGATCATCTGTTCTAGCCCTCATGGCGAATCTGTAAGCCGTAACAAATCTCTGCTTTCCATAAGCTGGCTCAGTTATCGTTAATAAAAGTTTAGCCAATTTTCCTCCAGTTCATATTTTAACAAAAATTTTTATCTGGATGATTTTCTAAAAAATGGTGGTCAACACAAAAAACTAATGCAATCTGCGCCATTCTGATTCAATCTGTCTGAAGTTTTTTAATTATCTCATCAACCTTGCATTTCAGCAAAGAGTCATGATTAAAAGAATCAGAGATTTTATTAATCGAGTGGATAACCGTGGAGTGGTCCCTACCGCCGAAAAATTCACCTATTGTCTTAAGAGAGTAAATAGTGTAATGCCTTGCAATATACATGGCTATCTGGCGTGCAGTGGCCACCTCGTATGTCTTGCTCTTACTTTTTACACTATCCGGGGAGATTTTAAAATGCTCCGCCACTACCTTCTGGATTCTATCAAGAGATAACTCTTTGGGCTTTCTTTTCTCTTTTTTATCGATCATCTCGGCAACGAATTCCATAGAGATATCTTTTCCTGTAAGCGAATGATAGGCACTTAATCGGACAAGAAAGCCCTCGAGCTCACGTATATTTGACCGAACCTTGTCGGCTATGAAAGATGCAACATCATCAGGTATATCAAGATTCTCGGTTTCAATCTTTTTGTTCAAAATCGCCAGTCTCATCTCAAAATCAGGTGGCTGTATATCTGCCACGAGGCCACACTGAAACCTTGAAAGAAGTCGTTCCTCAAGCCCGTATATCTCATGTGGGGGCCTATCTGAGGTCAAAACAATTTGCCTACCGGACTGATGCAGGGCATTGAAAGTGTGGAAAAACTGCACCTGAGTGGCTTCTTTGCCGGTTAAAAACTGTATATCATCAATTAAAAGTAGGTCTATGTTACGGTAATAGTTAGCGAAATCAGCGGTTTTATGTGTGGCAATGGCATTGATAAAATCATTGGTAAATTTCTCCGAGGTAACGTAAAGGACGGTCAAATCGCTCGAACTTTGCATCACGAGATTACCAATAGCCTGGGCCAGATGGGTTTTGCCAAGTCCCACACCACCATATATATAAAGAGGATTGAATTTATTACGACACGGGGCCTCAGCTACCGCCAGAGCGGCAGCATGGGCAAATTGGTTGGAATCACCAACGACGAAACTCTCAAATGAATAACGTGGATTCAAGAACGTATCATCATAAAAATCTAATTTCTTTTCCTCCATTTTATTCATCTCCGGCAAAGCTAATTCCTGATCATCAGAAGATACGGTAAACCTTATTACTTTGCTTTCGCCAAAAATAGCAACAACAGCCTCGTCTATATGACTTTTATAATGACCCTCAAGCCAATTCGCCACAAAACGGTTAGGAACACTTATCTTAATCTCACCACCATTGTTTTCTATAAGCCTCGTTGGTTTTAACCAAGTGTTGAAAACTTGAGGTTTAACCTTATCCTTCAATATCTCCAGGCAATCCTGCCACCCTGAATTCGACAACTTTGTTCTCAATGTGGAAAACTTGTTTAATTATGTTTAAAACAAAACCCTACAGCCCCAACAAAATGGGCTTTACCGCCTCGCAAGAATATGCTGATTACAGAAAATCTACTGTCTTGATGAGGAGTTTAATACCCAATCAACACACCCAGCCCCCCTCCCGCTAACAAACTCCTTGCCCCAACAAACAGTGTTAAATAAAAATATTAACGCTATAAAAAGTCAAGAAATATGCGTAATATATTTTCTAAAACGTGTATCTTACGATTACTTTTTACATTGCAAGCTCGTTTTCTCAATCAGCAACTTTTATAATCGTAAGTTACGAGGAAGATTTGATACGTATGTTTGACCAGTATCTTTTACATACAACTAATTAGCATGTTCATTGCCTTTACTACAAGGCAAAAAGATAAACCACAATCATCACAGACACATTTCAAAATTGTAAATGTGAAATTCAACCCCGTTCATAACAAATTAAAACAATATGTATCAGGAAAAGGTTACCATAAACCTTTAAATAAATATTTAATAATTGTTGAGTACTTGTAGAAACAATATGAGAAAATGTTAATTTCATATCAACAAAAAAGAATTAAAATAGAAAAATGAAGAAACATGTTTACCGATCAAGTTACTACATTATCGACGTAATAATAGAACCGCCTATTATGTATTACCTTGCAAAAAGAAGCCGAAAAAATTAACAAATAAACATGCTTAATATTATTTACTATTTATATAGAAC
>NATP01000018.1 GCA_002085375.1 candidate division Zixibacteria bacterium 4484_95
TTACCTATTGGTGGTTATTTCACAATGGATGTAAGTGACGCAGCCAAAGCTGTAGAATTTTTAAAACCGAAAAAAGTTATTCCCATGCACTACGATACTTTCGATTTGATAAAAGCTGATCCCATGGAATTTGCCAAGAGGGTTGAACCGCTGGGTGTTGAATGTGTAATCCTGCAACCTGGTGAATACTACAAACTTGTATAAGCTAAAGGATATATTATCAAGGCCCGGTTTTTTCCGGGCTTTTTTACTTTTTATATTAACTATAACTATTGTATCGTCTGCCTCAGCCGCTGTTTTTGTGATTGATGCGCCAGTTAGTGACAGTATGCATGTCCATTCCTCCCTCGATTATCATCTGGAGAGGATTACCTCAATGCTCAAGATTGAATATGTTGACACCATAAGGGTGGTAATTGCAACCGACTTAAGTTTATTCAATCGAGCCCTAGGGTCGGGTTTCCCTGACTGGGGAGCTGGTGCTGCTGTAAAAGCAAAAAAGCTAATAGTGATTAAATCCCCAAGCCATTTCAAGGTTGGCAAAAGCCTTGATGAGCTGTTGGGACATGAGCTGGGCCATCTGATGCTTGATAAAGCTACCGGTGGAAAGTGGCTTCCGCGATGGTTTGAGGAAGGATTTTGCCAGCTTGTTTCAGGAGAATGGCGACTTTCACAGGATATCCTCGTTACCAGGGCAGTCTGGGGAAGTGGCCTTATTCCTCTTACCGCGCTTGAGGGTGTTAACAGCTTTGGAGGAGCAAAAGCGGCTTTGGCTTATGCCGAATCATATTTAGCTGTTTCGTCATTAGTTAAAGAGATGGGTTCTGATTTTTTCGTCGAGTTTTTAAGCGATTATAAAAACCATGGCAATATATATAATGCCTTTTTTAATTCAACTGGTTACTATTACATCGAATGGGCTGGAATCTGGCAACGAAAAACAGCAGAAAAATATCGCCTGGTTTTTTTCCTGTTGGATTCCAGATTGCTTTTTCCTTTGCTGGCGATCCTGTTTATTCTATTGTATATATTGAAGATATATCAAGTGAGAAAGAAAAAGAAACAGTGGCAGGAACACGAAAGACTTTACGGAGATGACAAAACATTTCCAACATAAAATTGAATATATCTTTCTTAAGCTCTTGATATTTATTCTTAATCATTTGCCTTTGAAAATAGCCTTACGATTTGGTGATGTTATAGGTATTTTAGCTTTTTCGGTTTTGAGGATCAGGCGGCGAGTAACACTGACCAATCTGAGGAATTCTTTTGGTGGTGAATATACTGACAAGCAGTATCGCAAAATAGGTTTAAGGTCTTATATAAATTTTGCCCGTAGTATGATAGAATACGGAATGTTTCCAAGGCTTGTCGAAAAGGATTTATCGTTAAAGATAAAAATAGTAGGACAACACTCCTACAGAGAGTATTTAAATAAAGGCGCTGGAGTTGTTTTAGTGTCCGGGCATTTCGGGAGCTGGGAACTTATGGGGGCATATCTTGCCCAGATAGGCTGGCCGATTGATTTTCTGGTTGGTATTCAACACAACCCATTGATAAATAACCTGATGAACAAACACAGGGGAATTTTTGGAGTTGGTTTGATAGAGGTTGGCTTGACGGCTCGTGGAGTTATCACGGCATTGAGAAAGGGACGGGCTATAGCCATGCTTTCCGACCAGGATGCCGGAGCCGATGGTGTAATAGTTGATTTTTTGGGCCGGGCAGCCTCGACTCCCAAGGGACCAGCAGCATTTGCCTTAAAGACGGATTGCCCGATTTTCGTTATCTCTTTTGTTAGGAATGAACTTGATAAACATACCCTATTTATAGAAGGCCCAATTATAATGAAAAAAACAGGGGACAGGGAGGAGGACATTAAGCGGTTGACACAGGCATATACCGATATTATCGAAAAATATGTTAGACTTCATCCTGATCACTGGTTCTGGGCTCACAGGCGATGGAAAACAACATACCCTGAGATTTACCATTAATCGATTAAACATGATTTTCAAAACGGTAGTAATAAAATATAAAACCTTTATTTGCTGTTTTTATCTGATATAGTTAAGGATAAAGTCATCAGTGGAAATTAATAGTCCACAGGGATTATTTTCAAAAAGACCCGCTTTAAGAGCTTTTGTTTTTTATTCATTGGGCATAGCTTCTGGGGTTTACGTTAAGATATTCCCTTTATCAGCCATATTCATAGCTGTCATATTAGCTGTTACCGCTTTGATTTTTCATTATAAACAAGCGGTCAAGCACGCCACTTTGTTATTATATCTATCGCTTTTTGTTTGCGGAGTTGCCCAATATCAAGTTGCCACCTCAGGTTTTCCACCAACCCATATCAAGAGGATAGCCGATACTAATAGTCATGTCACTGTTGTCGGTGAGATAGTTGAGGAACCCGATATAAGAGCTGACAGAACCTACCTTGTAGTGGAGGTTGATTCATTGACCTGGTGCAGGAGAAAGTTGAAATCATCAGGGAAGATTTTGGTAAAAATTAGGGAGCAATCGACTATATTTTCTTTTAAAGACAGAGTTAGATTTAGTGGTAATTTATTTTCTCCGGGCGGTCCCAGAAACCCCGGCGGTTTTAATTTTGCCCGGTATTTGAATATTAAAGAGATATTCGGTATGATGGTTTTATCCAGGGGGGAGGACTTATTGTTAATCGATAATCCGTATAAGTTACGGTGGACATGTATATTAAATGTCCCTTATGAATTTTTTGTCAACAGGTTGGTTGCACCTCTGCGACGGATTCTTCTTGATGGTTACGTAAAATATCTTCCCAAAGACCAAGCAGCGCTTTTAGCCGGATTCGTGCTTGGTGAAAGACGAAATATCCCTGATGATGTTGCCCGGCTTTTTCGTGATACCGGGACATTGCATCTGATGGCTGTATCAGGTTCAAACGTGGCAATAATAGTGAGTTTTTTTATGTTCATATTAGTTAAGGTTAACAGGCGATTAAAGGTCGTCATAACGTTAGTAGCGGTTGTCTTTTTCAGTTTTTTAACGCGCAATGAACCGTCTGTGGTAAGAGCCTCGGTGATGGTGTCGATAGGGCTCTTAGGTCTTTATAGACAAAGGCGGCCTGACTTCCTAAGTTTTTTAGGTTTTGCTTGTTTATTGCTTTTGATTATAAAACCACTATGGCTTTTCAACGTTAGTTTTCAGCTGTCATTTGCTGCCTGTGCTGGTATAGTATATTTTGCTCCCAAATTTGCTTCTGTTATTAAACCCGGGAAAAGTTTGGTATCAAGAATATTTTACTGGTTGTATTTGATATTTGTAACGACCTTTTCCGCTCAACTGGCTGTTTTACCCATCACGGCTGAGTATTTTCACCGTTTGCCGCTTGTAGGACTTATAGCTAACTTGCCGATGATACCGTTGGCCGGTATATTGACGATTTCAGGCGTCGTTTTCCTTCCATTTATACTTTTGGGTGACATCGTCGCTGCGATTTTTGCTTGGCCGGTTAAGTTAGTCATGTCAATAATAATCCCCCTTCTTGATTTTTTCGCTGGTTTGCCGATGGCTGTCATCAATGTCAGTCCTCCCGGTATTTGGAAAATAGTCCTATTTTTTGCTGTTATTTATATCATGACCGAATTTATTTTTCGCAGGCGCTTAAGTTTCGCAGGGATATTACTAAGCATATCGTCTTTATGCATATTGGTTTGGATGTCGTATTTAAAAGGACCGCAAACTGAATCTTTAGCTTTTATAGATTGTGGTCCGGATCGTGCCATTTTGTTCAGCGGGGCTGATGGTGATAACTTTTTATGGTATGATTGTCATGAGGAGGGCATTTGCCAGCAGCTGGAATATAACCTGATACCCTTTTTGTATAGGGTAGGTATAAATCGAATTGAGACCGTTTTTACAAATGATAAATCAAAGTTGAGCTATCTCGAGGATGAGATTTCTATTGGTAGTTTCTTGGAGCCTTCTGATCTTAAAGCTATAAAACCATCAAAAATAATGGCAACAGGCCCATATATTTCAAGGGAATCCATTTTAAATAAAAGGGTTAAATTTGTCACGCTTGAAACCGATAATAATAAAGAATTGTTGACTGATGGGCTTTTTTTCAAGTTGAGAGCAGCAGGGTGTGAGTGTATTATTGCTGGAGGTTTATCGGCCCGATATGCAACTTCGGCTATTTCAAAAGCTTTGATATTGGAATTACCCTGGACAGCTCAACCTTATGGGCCAGTTTTCGAAAAGTTGAAGGAACTACCTCCTGAGCTGCTTGTTTTCAGCCCTGATAAAAGCCGTTTACCGTCGGTTTGGAATAGGCAACAATTGACATATATGAACAATAGGATATGGGCTACGAAAATATCGGGGAGTTTTCGATTCAGGTTTGAAGGTGCTAAGGTCAGTATTGATTATATGGTTAAAAATTAATGTTGAAGGTGAAAAATCCCAATGAGTTTTGCCGGAAATTTAGAAACAATATCACTACCTGATATATTCCAGCTGATTTTTTCTACTAAGAAGACGGGACTTCTTGTTATCTCCAAGGGAGATATTAAAAAGGAAATCTATTTTAAGGATGGTTTTACAGTTTATGCCTCCTCCACAGAGGAAAGGGATTTATTCGGTAATCTACTTTTAAAAATGGGGCGGATATCAAAGGCCGAGCTTGATAAGGTGCTAAAAGAAAAAAAGGAGGGCAAGAAAATTGGCAGTACACTGGTGGAAATGAAACTGTTTACGCGTGAAGAGATTATGGATTGCCTACGGTTACAGATCGAGGAGACAATTTATAGCTTATTTGGCTGGAAGGATGGTGAGTTTAATTTTTTTGAAGGAAAAACACCACCTCCAGGTTCTATCCAGACCGAATTAAATCCAATGAATATAATTATGGAGGGAACGCGCCGGATCGATGAATGGGCAGAGCTTAAGAAAATTCTTCCTCCTGATGATGCTTATCTCATGTTGGAAAAAATCCCCCAGCTGAAAACCGAGGAGATCCATTTAAGCCGAAATGATATACTGGTTATGGCCAATATAGGTTCGGGGAAAAAGATGGGTGAACTTCTTAAGGAATCTTCGCTTGATCAGTTTCTAACCTCAAAAGCGTTGGCGAAATTACTGCAGATGGGACTTGTAAAGATAGGTGAGATTGTTAAGGAGGAAAAACCAAAAGTTGATGAAACAGAAGAGTTGATTAAACTTCTGGCAGTTATTTACAAACACAATTTTGAGATAATACTGAGCAACCTGAAGGATAAAATGGGTTCCAAAGGTGAAAAGGTATACGCTGAGACATTCCAGGAACGCAAGTTAGATTATCCACTTTTGTCTGGTTTAATAAACGGTAGGGAAGGTGAACTTTGTTATGAGCTATTTCTTAAACTAGCGAAATCCCTCCCGAAAGAAGCATGCGTACATCGCTTGATCGTAAATTTCAATGATTTATTATCTGATTATCTGATTATCATACAGAAATATCTTGGGAAAAAGATGTATAAACGGACTCTTTCACAGATAAGAATTCAAACCCAAAACAGTATTAATAGCAAGAAACAATTAGCGCTAAAATATGGACTTGAGGACGAATTTTCAAGGGCCTTAAAGGATGTTCGTTAATCATGGGTAAAAAAGTATCTGTTCTGGTTGCATTTTTAGTGGCAACATTTTTTAATGAGGCGTTTGCTGGTGAGTTTTATAAGCTTTATCCGTTGTGGCTTGAATATGCTTACCGATTATTGGCTTTGGTATTGATATCGGCTGGTTTATTTGTGTGTTTTTCTGTTTTTAACACATTGAGGGGTGGCAAGTTTGGGTTGCCATGGGCGTTTTTGCTGATGGCTCTAGTGACCATATTTATCAGGACATTACTTGAGGTTTTAACCGTTTTCGATATTGCTTATTTTCAGGCCTATGTTTTTGCAGGCATTTATATCTTGTTTTTCCTTTTGCTCTTGGTTGGATTTATTCTTTATAAAATTGGTTTGGAATAAGGATGGAGTGTTGATACAATGGTTTTTCTGACGATAAAGTATAAGTGAGAAGTGTTATGAATATTGATGTATCAGAGTTAGACGATCGGATTGCTAAGTGCCAGACGATACTTGATGCCAATCCCAATAGCCAGATATTCGCTGCTTTAGCAGAGGCTTATAGAAAGAAAGGGATGGTCAAGAAGGCTCTTGATATCTGTCTTAAAGGGCTTGAGAAACATCCAGATTACGGTTCAGCTTATCTTGTACTGGCAAGAGTATTTTACGATAAGGGAGATTATATTGAAGCCAACCGCCATTTGAAAAAAGCAATATCGGTCAGTGGTCGGACAAGGTCGGTGGATCTCTTTGAAGCGGAGATATTAATCAAGCTGTCCCAGCCCGGCAAAGCCAGGAATATTTTGGAAAAACTGTACAAATCTGACCCGAACAATGAGGTGATAAAAAATCTTTTGGTCTCTCTTGACCGTGAAGCAAATCGAGCCTCGGCTATAATGGACGAAACCGAGAAATCCGAATCATCGTTAAAGAAGACTTATACCCTATCAAATGCTTTAAGTGTGATAAAAATATTACCCCGAGTCCTCGGAGTTGTGGCTGTAGCAAGAGATGGTATTGTAGTTGAGGGGCATTTCGACGGTATGTTGTCCCATGATGAAATTGGGGCATTAGCCTCGGCGGTCTTTGACGGCATAAAACAGGGAATAGCCAAAATTGATTATGGAAAATTATATGAAATACTTGTGGAATCGGATAAGTCCAAGCTGTGGATTATAAATCGTGTCGATTATATTATTGTTATCTTCACCCGTGATGATGTCAACATTGGCTCTTTGAGATTTAAAGTGAATGAAATTTTAAAAAAGATGAAAAATTCTTAACAGGGTAACTATGCTGGCCGTTAAACAGGACAAGAAGGAAAACAAATTTCAAAATGCTCTGGAGTATCTTGGTGAATATCGAGGTGTGAAAGGAGCGGTGATTTTTGATATAGAGGGACTCGTCGTTGGTTATTTATCTCGAGATGGTTTTGATGCCGAGATATTTTCACCTTTGGTATTGTTAATGCATGATAATATAAATGCCATTATGAAAAGGCTTGGTGAAAAACCTGCACAATCCATAGTGGTTAAAAATCCTGATAGCTGGATTACGGTTATACGTATAGGAAATCTAGTGCTGGTAGTCAATGCTGATAACAAGACTGACGAGCTATTAAAAGTCAGGATTGGTCAAGCGGTCGATATGATAGAAACACATTTGAGAGATAAATATCCTTTGCTGGTAAAATAAATTGGAGGTTTTATGTATAATGTTCTAAGCGACCTTAACAAGACATCTGGTGTTAGAGGGTCTATGCTTGTGGGGGCCGATGGTATTATTATTGCCGCTGACTTAGATTCGAAATTTGAGGATGAAACTGTTGGTGCGTTATCGGCGTCGATAGTTTCCAGCGTTGGTAAAGCTATGGAGCGCCTGAAAAACGAATCCGCCAAACAGATAACCGTCGAAGCGGAATATGGCAAATTGTTTTTAACTGATGCGGGTGTCGGTATCCTTACGGTAATTACCGAAAAAGATGTTAACATAGGACTGGTTAGGCTTGAAATTAAAAATGCTGTATCCAAAATAAGTGGACAATAGGGTATAAATAATGGTATCGATAAATTATGCTTTCAAGGAGATAATCTCCAAGATCGTTTACTATGGACCCGGTCTTTCGGGGAAGACTACTAATCTTCAATATGTGTTTAATAAAGTACCTAAGGATACACGTGGTGAGATGATAAGTTTGGCTACTGATGCCGATAGGACATTGTATTTTGATTTTCTACCGCTCAATGTTGGGAACATTGGTGGTTTTTCCACGAAGTTCCAGCTGTATACGGTCCCCGGGCAGGTTTATTACAATGCCACCAGGAAACTTGTTTTGCGGGGTGTTGATGGTCTGGTGTTTGTTGCCGATTCCCAGGTTGAGAAGATGGATGAGAATATTGAATCATTAATAAACCTTGAGGAGAACCTGGCAGAATATGGTTACGATTTTACCGATATTCCCTTAGTGATTCAATATAATAAACGTGACCTGCCAAATATAGCCAGTATTGAACAGCTTCAGGAGTTGTTGAATTCCAGGGGGGTGCCGTATTTCGAAGCGGTGGCAACCACTGGCCAGGGTGTGTTTGCAACGTTAAAGGCAATAAGTAAGATGGTGCTGGATAAAGCTCGAGAAAAAAGCGCGGGAAAACCAAGAAGAACTGAACCGGCAGTTGTAAGTTCGACTGTGTCGGCGGAGACTAAAGAGCGCTCAATTGCCGTAGTAACAAGAGAATCTCCAGCAAAACAGATATCGGCTGAAGAGATTAAAAAATCGCCACCGGAAAAAGAAGCTCCGTTAGAAAAACCAGCTATTGCTTCAGAATATGACACCATGACCAACGTGGTGGTTTCAACCTCTGCGGAAGATATTGAGGAGGAAAAGGAAGAGGCTCCAAAAGAAGACCTTGAGGAAACTACTGTCCATTCAGAGTTGAAAGAAGATTCCAAAGAGGATGATATCCAGACAGATTCCAGCAACATACATCCTGATATACTTGATGGAGAGAAGATAAACTCTACGAAAACTGATGAGACTCCCAAGCAGGAAGAAAAACCGGCAAGTGGGTTTGATGAGGAAATTACTGTTGTTACTGACCCACACCAAGTTGGTCAGTTGTTGGCCAAGCCCCAGATGGCTAAGAGCAAGAAAGTGAAGGGGAAAAGGAAATTTCAATTATTTGGCTGGTTAAAGAAGAAAAATACATCATGATATAAAGGAGGCTTTAAGTGGCTCAGGAAAACCAGGTACTTTACGAAGAGGAGATTGAACAGATCGACCGGGTGCTTACTCGCTTGATAAAGGAAGCAGAGGCTAAGTGCGCGTTGCTGGTTGACAAGGATGGTCATTTGATCACCCGTCAGGGGTTCACGCACACTCTTGATACGACCGCCCTGGCGGCTTTATTAGCTGGTAGTTTTGCCTCGACAAGAGAGATTGCCAGACTGGTAGGAGAACCTGAATTTTCGGTTTTGTTCCACCAGGGAAAGCGTGACCATATTCATATCTCCTTAATTGGAGAGAGAACCATTTTAGTGGTGATTTTTGACGACCGCACTACTATAGGAATGGTCAGACTTTACGCCAAAGAAGTTAGCGAGGAGCTGCTTGAATTTTTAAGCAATGCCGGCAAAAAAACAGAAGAACAAAATCTTGGTATTGATGAGGAATTCTCATCATCGGCAAAAGATAAACTCGACGATATCTTCCAAGACTAAAGAGGTTTTTCTTCTTACATGGCTATAGAACTTGGAAAGATGTTGGTCAAATCCGGTAAGATCACTGAAGACCAACTTAATAAAGCCTTAGAGCTACAAAAAAGCACCAACGGTAAACTTGGTGAAATACTTGTAAGAATTGGAGCTATTGAGGATGAAAATATAATCAGTGAGTTTGTCGGTAAGCAACTTAATATTGGCGCCTTAAGACTTACAGATATTGATTTAAATCCTGATGTTGTAAAATTAATTCCTCAAGACATTGCCCGTAAATTTAATGTTGTAGCCGTATCAAAGATTAGTAAATCCCTGATAGTAGCTATATCAGACCCCAATAATATATATGTTCTTGATGCTATAAAATTTATTACAGGCTGTAATATCCAACCAGTTATTTCACCTGAATCGGTTATCCAGAAGGCAATAGATACATATTATGATGATAGAGGAGCCCTTGATACTATAATAAAGGAGATAGACGAAGAATTAGAGATAGTGGATACAAGTGATGATTTGCCAGAGGAGCAGGACCTTCAGGCACAGGTCCAGGATAAGCCTTTGGTAAAGCTTGTTGATTCAATAATAGCTGACGCTATCAGGTTAGGGGCTTCGGATATACATTTTGAATGTTACGAGAAGAGGATAAGGGTACGTTATCGTGTTGATGGGACGCTTCACGAAAAAGCGCCCATTCCCTTTAAGTACCGAGCGGCTATCGTATCGCGTATGAAAATCATGGCTGACCTTGATATCTCTGAGAGAAGACTTCCTCAGGATGGGCGGATCAAAATAAAAATGGGTGAAAGAACTGTAGATTTACGTGTTTCTGTTTTGCCCACCATCTATGGTGAGAAAGTGGTGATGAGGATATTGGACCCCAGATCACTGATGGTTGATTTAACCAAACTGGGTTTTCCGAGTCTTGCTCTTAAAAATTTCACCAAGGCGATTAATCTACCTTATGGAATGATACTTGTTACCGGTCCCACCGGATCGGGCAAAACCACCACGCTTTATTCGGCTTTGAAAACATTGAACACTCCGGATGTTAATATAATGACAGCGGAGGATCCGGTTGAGTTTAACTTTGATGGAATCAACCAGGTATTGGTTAGGAGTAATATAGGATTAACATTCGCTGCTGCTCTTCGTTCATTTTTAAGACAGGATCCGGATATTATAATGGTGGGTGAGATCCGTGATGGTGAGACTGCTGATATAGCTATCAAAGCTGCATTAACAGGCCACCTTGTTTTTTCGACTCTTCATACCAATGATGCTCCCTCCACTATCAACCGTTTGGTGGATATGGGAGTACCTATATATCTGGTGGCTGCTTCTACTAAGTTGATAATGGCTCAGCGGATGGTTAAGAAGATTTGCAGCTATTGCAAGAAAGAGGAGAAAATTACTCCGGAAATAATGGATATGTTACAATTGTCGTCTGAGCAGTTAAAAGATATTAAAATCTTTAAGGGGACAGGTTGCAATGAATGCAATGGTACTGGTTATCAGGGTAGGACAGGTATTTTCGAAGTTATGCCGATATCCTCAACTATTGAGAAGATGATAGTGGGAGGGGCATCGACTGCAGAAATCCGCCATCAGGCGATTAAAGAGGGGATGTTGACTCTTCGCATGGCAGCTATTGAAAAATTGAAACAGGGTTTAACGTCAGTTGAGCAGGTTATTGCACAATCATCGGGTGAGGATTAAGACGATGTTATTTATGTCGATAAGTAACATTAGAAAAGGATAATTATGATATCACTTAGAGAACTTCTCGAAATGATGGTTAAGAGGAACGCCTCTGATCTTCACATAACTGTAGGTACACCACCGCAGTTAAGGATTGATGGCAAACTTGTTAAAACGGATTTGGATATTCTTACCCCCGAGAATACTAAAAAGCTTGCTTACAGTATAATGAACGAAAAACAACGTCATAAATTCGAGGAGAACTCAGAGCTTGACCTTTCATTTGGTATTGAACAGTTATCTCGTTTTCGGTGTAATGTTTTTATGCAAAGGGGTAATGTGGCAATAGCTTTACGGCAGATACCGCATAGGGTATGTTCGTTTGAGGAATTGGGTATCCCCGAGCAGGTTGTAAAACTGGCAGATTTACCCCGTGGGCTTATTCTTCTGACAGGTCCCACGGGTTCGGGGAAATCGACCACACTGGCCGCTCTGATTGATAAAATTAATAGGGAACAACATAAACATATAATTACGATAGAGGATCCTATTGAGTATCTGCATCGTCACCAGAACAGCATAGTTAACCAGCGTGAGGTTCATTCAGACACGTTTTCATTCTCCTCCTCATTGAAATATGCTTTACGGCAGGATCCCGATGTCCTCCTGATTGGTGAGATGCGTGACCTTGAGACCATGGAGGCCGCCTTAACGATATCCGAAACTGGTCATCTTGCCTTTGCCACATTGCATACGAATTCGTCTGCTGAAGCGGTCAATCGCATCATCGATGTTTTCCCAACCAATCAGCAAGAACAGGTGAGGGTTCAGCTATCGTTTGTTATTCAAGCGGTTATAACTCAACAGTTGATACCAAAAATTGGCGGTGGCAGAGTTCTTGCCCTTGAGATTCTGATAGCGACTCCGGCTATCAGGGCGGTAATAAGGGATGATAAAATTCACCAGATATACAGCCTGATTCAGGCTGGACAAAAGTTCGGTATGAAAACGATGAACCAGGGGTTGTACGAATTGTATGCCGCTCGTAAGATCACTTATAACGATGCCTTAAGCCATTCATCATCACCTGCTGAACTTAAGGAAATGATTGAAAGAAAAGTGCCATTAACCGGACAACGAGTAAGTTTTGCCTGAACAAACCATGAGGTAAAAGATGCCAGTCTTTGAATACAAAGGAAAAACAGTGGGGGGACGTCCTGTCCAGGGTGAGAAGAAAGCAAAAAACAGGGCTGAGCTTCAAAGGTTTTTAAGAGCTAACAAGATTCTTGCTACCCAGATAACCAAAAAGCCTTCACAGATTCAGATAAAGATAGGAACTGGTATTAAAAAGGTAGAGTTGTCACGTTTTACCCGTCAGTTTGCCACCATGATTAATGCAGGCCTGCCCATGGTCCAGTGCCTTGAGATATTGGCCGCCCAGCTTGATTCTCAGGAATTTCGTAAGATTGCTAATAGGATAAAAGAGGATGTTCAATCTGGATCCACGTTATCGGAAGCCTTAGCCAAGCATAAAAAGGTTTTTGATGATCTTTACATAAATATGGTTGAGGCAGGTGAGATTGGTGGTGCCCTTGATACCATCCTTGTCAGGCTTGCTGCTTATAGGGAGAAAGCCGATAAGCTTATTCGCAAGGTAAAAGGTGCTTTGGTCTACCCGATAGTTGTTGCGGTCGTAGCGGGTGGTGTGACCTTTGCCATGCTTACTTTTATTGTGCCTGTTTTTGCTAAGATGTTCGGTGGTTTGGGGGCTGAATTACCGGCACCGACTCAATTTATTCTAAACATTTCTCATTTTCTTAGAGAAAATATTTTAGTCATGATCATTGGTTTGATATCTATAATTGTAGCTTTTAAACTATCCTTAAGATACCCCAAAGTCAGGTTAATATTTGATAAATCTAAACTGGTTATGCCTCTTTTGGGTAATTTGATAAGAAAAAGTGCTATTTCTCGTTTTACCCGAACTCTCAGCACACTTATTTCATCCGGCGTTTCAATACTTGATGCTTTGGATATCACCGCCAAGACCTCGGGGAATATGGTACTTCAAAACGCTATCCACAAGTCCATGTTGTCGATCGCTGAGGGTGAGACAATAACCGCTCCACTAAAGGAATCGGGGGTTTTCCCGCCAATGGTGATTCAGATGATCTCTGTGGGTGAGAAGACAGGTGGGCTTGATGAAATGCTTTCCAAAATTGCCGATTTTTATGATGAAGAGGTCGATGCAGCTGTGTCGGCCTTAACATCGGTTATCGAGCCCATTATCATCGTCGTCATGGGAGCTGTGATTGGCGGTATTTTGATAGCGATGTATTTGCCCATGTTTGATATTATAGGAAAGATTCAATAGGTAACTTTACTGACTACCCCTGCCTTAACCGGGTAGGGGTTTTTTTATTATGAAATTAAAACTTACATCTCTAGAATTTTCATCAGGTTTAACCGGCAGAATAATATGGGTTATTTTATCCAGGTTGGCTATATATGGTCTGCTTTTTACCACTTACATTATTTTTCTTCCCCATTATGGTTTAGTATACCACCTTTTAATAACCTACGGTATACTTGCCATTGGCTTTTTGCTTTATGTGGTTATCTTTAATTATAAGCTTGATGACCGGTTATTGAAATTTGTTATAGGTGTGCAGATATTATTCGAGTTTGCCTACGAGGCAATACTTGTTAATAATGTCGGTGGCAATTTTTCACCTCTTCTGCTTTTATTTATCCTCTCAATCGTTTCAGTGACACTGATTTACGGTCTTATCGGTACCCTGCTGGCTGCTACTGTGGCTGGTTTATTTTATGCCTCCCCCATTATTTTTGACTTATCGAGTCTATTCCCTGGCATATTTGAGACAACCCAATTACATAAAATGGGTTTCTCGTCGGACGAGGCGTTTTATACCGTATTTTTACACCTGTGCCTTTTTTATCTGATTGCCTTTATATCAGGTTATGTGGCTGAAAACCTTTTTTTTGCCTCAAAAGAACTCCAAAAAATAAGACTTGAAACGGATGAAATACTTGAAAATATGCATTCGGGTATGATAACAGTTGATAACCTCGGTAATATAGTATATTTCAACAGATCCGCTGGCGATATACTCAATGTCGATCCTCTGTTGGCGAAACGCGCTAAATTTAAGTCTGTGTTATTGAGAAAATTGCCGGAGTTGTATTATAAAATCGAGCTGGCTTTAAAAACGGGTTATGTTGAATCTCGGGGAGAGGTTGAAATTAAAGTAGAAAATAAAACAATTCCTCTGGGGATTTCAACCTCTGTTTTAAAAGGTGAGAATAGTGAAATCAGGGGGGTGATAGCTGTTTTTCAAAATCTTTCTGAGATCAAATTAATGGAGAAAAGGCTTCGTGATGCCGACAGGATGGCATTAATCGGACAGCTATCAGCTGGAATTGCCCATGAGATAAGAAACCCGTTAACCTCAATCTCGGGTTCAGTGGAGGTTCTAAAAGACTCTCTTGAAATCGAGGATAGCCAGGATAAGAAGCTTTTAGATTTGATCATAAAAGAAACAGCTCGCCTAAATACGATCTTGACAGATTTTTTAAGCTTTGCCCGTATTACATGTGTCCCTGGGGCCAGAACCAATCTGGTACCTATTATCAATGAAGTGATTTTACTGGCGAAATCTCATCCGGATTTTAAGGATAAAGTCACTATCGAGTATAAACATTCGGATAGACCTGTCTATGGCAGGGGAAGTCCCGACCACTATAAGCAATTGCTCTGGAATCTTATTTTAAATTCTGCTCAGGCAATTCGTAGCGTCTTAACGGATGCTGACGGATGGGGAAAAATATCAATAGACTGTGACCGATATATTCAACCAAATGGTAAGGTCTGGACCAGGCTCTCTATTAGGGATAATGGCCCCGGCATACCACCAAATTTGCAAGAGAGAATTTTTAATCCCTTTTTCTCCACTAAATCTAATGGGACAGGTTTAGGACTGGCGATAGTGGCCCGTATAGTCGAGTCCCTTGAAGGGAAAATCGAATTTGATACCGGACCCGATGGCACGGTGTTTAACATTTATTTACCACCTGAGGCTGAGAGAGTAATAATGACAAAGGAGCTTAATCAGGTCACAACGGCTTGAAATATTTTAAGTAAAACTAAATACGATATAATTTGATTTAGAGAGTGAGTTTTTATTTATCTTTGCTTACGATAATCCAGTTTTTCCAGGCTCCAATTTGATTGCCCTTAAGGATATTTTTTTCTAACCAACTCAGTATCCTATATTTCAGTTTTTCGTGTTTTATCAAGTTTCTATCGACGTCGAGCTTTTTTCCATAGTTCAAATCATCTGCCCAGTCAAATTTGCTTATCCAATCCTGCATGACTTCAGGGTGAGAGTCTTTAAATACAGGCAACCTTCCCAACGGTCCATAGTCAAACACTGGAGTCTCTCTTTTGTAAACTTCATTGGACCTGGCAATCCCCCAGTGCATGGAAGCCTGTTCTTTCTTTTTTGATTGCATAACCCAAGGAGGCCTTACCCAACCGTAATGGTAAACAAATGCTGACAAACTGTGAACCCTTAGTTTCCTGCCAGAAATTCTAAACGACTGAGCATCCTTATATGAGCTTACACCCATGCCATTTCTTATGATCCTTATCTCATTTTTATACCAGCCATGAGTATTGACGTAATGGTTAAAGTCTCCCCAGAAGTGCCTGTAATTGAATAAAAAACCCTCGATTTGTTTGTTAGATAAATATTTTTTACAGGAACTGACAATGTATCCAAGATACTTTTCGTGAATTACTTCGTCAGCCTGTAAATAAAAACACCAATCCCCCTTACAGTTTGACAAAGCAAAATCTGTTTCATTTTTAAATATCTTGCCATTTACGAATAACTTCTCATCCCAGATCCGGTTATAAATTTTTATCTTATCAGATTTAATGCTTCGAATCAGATCTTCAGTGTTGTCATCATCATCGCCTTCTCCCAAAGCAATGATGAATTCATCAACTATCGGCAATATTGACATTATCGATTCCTTTATGGGGAAGAAATATTTCGTCGCGTTTCTTGCTATTGTAAATCCGCTTATCGTCATCTTATTGGGGAAAAGAAGGTTAAGTCATATTGCATATCGGTTAAAGTGTATATGAATTAAAGTATGAATTGTCAAGGGCTTTGTTAAATGGATTTTCATGGGGATTAAGGACTTATAGCTGATAGCTCAGGCCGGGAATACTATTGGTACCCCAAAAGTCCATATTAAGATTTTTTTTATTAAAGTTAATTTTTTTCTTGACGAATGAACATTTGAGCAGTATATTTTTTAACAGGGATGAAATGTTCAGGCTATGGTTATTTTGAAGGGAGGTTTCGATGAAAGAGCTTACGCCAAGGCAAAGAGAGATATTTGAGTTTATTAAGGAATCGGTGGTCGATGTGGGTAGGCCACCATCATTGCGGGAGATAGGCGAGCGTTTTGCTATCAACTCGACCAACGGTGTGCGCTCGGTGCTCGAGGCGCTTGAGCGCAAAGGTTATATTCGCCGCAATCGTTACCTGTCGCGCGGCATCGAGATTTTAAAAGAGGTACCCGAGCATCTTGATGAGCGGAAACTTAAAGCGGTGCCATGGGTAGGACGGGTGGCTGCCGGAACGCCTGTCTGGGCCGAGCAGAATATCGAGGGCAGTTTCTTTATCGACCGAAGCTTTGTCCCGGGTGAGCAGATATTCGCCTTAAGAGTACAGGGCGATTCGATGAAAGAGGCCGGTATCCTCGATGGCGACTATGTGCTGGTGCGCAGACAGGATACCGCCCAGAAAGGGGATATCGTGGTTGCCCAAATCGATGATGAGGCTACAGTTAAAAAATATTTCCCCGAGAAAAAACGGATACGCCTCCAGCCGGAAAACCCCGATTTCGGACCCATCATCGTCGAGAAAAAAACCCCCGGATTCTTCATCGCCGGCAAGGTCATCGGCTTGTTGCGGAAGATGTAAAGGGGGGGAGTTGGTGGTGAAAGCTGAAAACATAAAGGTTAAGGGGGTGAAAGTATGATTAATATGAGGATTGATGTTATCAGGAAAGAGCTTGATAGGAGATTTAGGGAAGTTGAGAAATTCAGTGCTGGTACATTTGATGAGCTTGAAAGAGTAATAAACCCGTTTTTGCATTTTTTAGTAACAGAACCTTTTATTAGACCATTCGTAGTTGAGCTTTCAAGGTTTAGCGAAAATTTTATATCTTCAGATAAGTTTAAACAAGTAAAAGATGAAATAGTTAGTGTTATAGGTTGCATCACATCAGAAATTGATAAGGCCGGTTTTTTTGATGAAACCTTCCAGTCTAATCTACCACAAGAGCATTATGGTAACCCATTTGATTTATCTGACCCAGATGTAGAAGGAGAACATTT
>NATP01000106.1 GCA_002085375.1 candidate division Zixibacteria bacterium 4484_95
GATTATCAGCTCGGCTCCGTCGATAGCAGCTTTTCGGGCAGCTTTTGTTTTGGAACCAGCTACATAAACTCTAACATCCTTATTGTTCTGGAATATCTCTAACGGCTCATCGCCGGCATCCAGCCAGTTTGATTTATCATCCAGCTCAATAAGTCCTTTTTCAATACGTTTATAACCTTTAGCTACAACGGCGGTCTTAAATCCAGCTCTCGCCGCCAAATTGGCGATATGAATTACAATCGGTGTTTTGCCAGTACCGCCGGCTACGATGTTCCCTACAGAAATCACCTTGCAGGGAAGTTTCACTTTGGGAGCCAGCCGCCAATAGATATCCCACAATAAAACGAATCCCCTGTAAACCAGTGAAAATGGCCACAGAAAAAGCCGCCATCGGCCAGACATTAAATTAACTCCACCAGCTTTTGGGCAATCCTTTTTGAAATCCCTGAACCAGATACAACCGTCTGCCTGGCTTTCTCACCCATAACCTCCGCAATCTTCTTGTCTGCTGAAACCTCCTTTACCAAATGTGCCAGTTCCCTGCCGTTTTTTACATAAACAGCACCACCGGACTGAACAAGAAGGTCCGCAAACACACGGCTGTTGTCCATATAAGGTCCAAAACAGACCATACATCCCGCTGAGGCTGGTTCAAGAGGGTCATGCCCTCCTAATGGCTCAAACGATCCACCTACGAATGCCAGGTCAGCAAAACGATATAGTCCCCCCAATTCACCCATGGTATCAAGAACAAGAACAGGATTTTCAATATCACCAGCCCTTTGCAAACCGGTTCTTTTAATATAACTTATATTAAACGATTTTAAACTCTTCTCAACCAGCTTAGAGTCCTTCATATGACGGGGGGCAATAATTGTTTTAATGTTATTGATATCTCTTCTTATATCATAAATTGCTTTGATTACCTCCATTATTTCACCAGCCCGCACCGAACCCGCTATGAAAACAAATTTATCTTCTTCATTTATAAAATCCACAAGCTCTTTCGCGGATGGTTTAATATCTCGAATTAGTGCCTGGTCGAATTTGGTATTACCATGGACACCCACACTTGAAGGTAACGCCCCGAGCTCGATAAATCTTTTGCAGTCGCTATCGGTCTGTGCCATTAATAAATCTACGCTTTGTAACACCGATGAGAAAAGAAACTTAAAAATTTTATAGAATCGAAATGACTCTCTGGAAATTCTGCCATTAACGATGACAATTTTTACACCTTTTTTCTTCAACTGCTTTATTAAAACAGGCCATATCTCCGTTTCAACAAGCACTAAAAGCACCGGCCTGATTTTTCGTTTAACCATGTTAACCGCGAATATCGTATCTAAAGGCAAGTAATATATATCAGCTGATGGAAATAACTTTCCGGCCATTTTCTTTCCGGTTTTGGTGATGGTGGTAATGACTATCCGAATATCGGGGATTATCTCATTCAGCCTGGGAAGGATTGTTGCGATAACTTTAAGTTCCCCCATCGAGGCTGCGTGAAACCATATCGTCTTCCTATCATCAGGCACAAAATCCCATATGCCGAGCCTTTCCTTTAATCCATGTCCACCGATTAATGCCCGCAACACCAAGTATGGCCAGGATATCAAAAGCGCCAATAAAAAAACAATTCTATATATTAAGTACAACTTCCCACCTCGTTTAATACATCAGCTAAGATATGACTGTGACGTTTAATTTGCATTTGGCTTTTGACGTTTTCCAAAAGTATCGGTTGACCGTACTGCACAACAATCTCCGCAAAAGGTTTGGGTATTTGAAAACGGTCCCAGGATGAAAGCACCCATTTCTTCGAACTATTGCAGGATACCGGTATAATAGGCAAACCCGATCTGGAGGCTAAAAATATCACTCCGGGCTTGACAATTCCTCGGGGACCTTTGGGTCCATCAACCGTTATCGCTAAGTCTTTAGCCTTCTCATTTTTTATCATCCCGAAAAGACCGGAAACTCCCATCTTTGTCGATGAGCCTCGGATAGGGTAATAGCCCATACGCTTAACTATGCGGGCAATGATCTCACCATCGATATGAGTCGATATCAGAATGCCAATATTTCTATTGCGGTGAGTATAACAAAGACTAAGAATACGGTTATGCCAGAAACAGAATATTACTTTACCGTATTTTGCCCTGCACTGATTTAGCTCGGTTTTGCCCACATATCTTATTTTCCATGTTGAGCCGATAAGTTTGATAATAAACGGCCCGAGAAAACGAGCAACAAACAGTAAAAGTTTTTGCTTTAATGTGAAGCTCTTGTCCATTATAATAGGAAATATTAATCTACAAACCAGTCAAAGTCAATTTTAATGTAGTTACAATTAAGATATAGTGAACCTTTAATAGTTGACCCTTTCCAGAGTTAATTAAAAACTGGCTTTTTCTGAGATAGGTGCGAGGCTGGAAAACATCGCCTATTAGGGTGGTGTTTTTGAAAACTGTAATTTTGAGATTTTTTAGTGGAACTCCTCGTATAATTCTAACTGACTTAAAAAATTATTGACATAATTAAATATAGTGGCACAGCATTTTTGTGTTTGAAAAATAGTCAGTGAACTTTGTTATGATAAAAGCAAAATTACCTAAAGCCATTATTGGTAATTATTGGCTAGTTATTGTTGTATTCCTTTTTACCACTCTATTTCAAGAAGTATCAGCTCAGTGGCAAGTTACTGGAGCTATAATCAGAGACCCTATTAGTCCTATTGACGACGAGATTATTATCCCTGACCAGTATTGTATTACTAAACATTAGTATCTTGGATGGATGGAAGATTGGGTACTCCAGTAATATTTTCAGATAGTTTTGCGATTTCTCCTGATTTGTGTGGCGGATTTTATTGTGTCTGGGAAGGAGGTTGTATATTTTTACAACATGAAGTAAGAAATTTGCCTTTAATGGCCTGATTTATGTTTTCGTAATATCACTTTGCATTAGCTCCACCGCCGCTACAGCCGCTTTTTTTGCTGCACCCGAATCACCCAGCTTTGATTTTATATGTGATAACTGCTCTTTAACCAGCCGGTAATATTTATCATCCTCAAGATATTTCATGGTGATATCAGCGATATTTTCAGCGGTGCAATCATTTTGAATCAGTTCCGGCACAATCCGTTTGCCAGCCACCACATTGACCAGACCGATATCGGGAATTTTTACCAGGTTACGGGCTATACAATACGTTACAAACGAGGTCTTATAAACAACAACCATGGGCGTGCCGATTATTGCACACTCCAACGTTGCGGTGCCGGAACAGACAATATTCATCTTAGCATATGCCATAAGCTCATAATTGATACCCTCAAGAACGGTAACATTGATACCATAGCGGTCGATTACCTCTCTATAAACCGATTCATCTAAAGCTGGAGATCTACTGATAACGCCCTTGATGTTTTTGTCTTTAATTACTTTCAAAGCCGATAGCATCTCCGGTAAAATCTTTTTGACCTCCTGCTCTCTTGAACCGGGGAATAATCCAATTAAAATATCATTATCCTCAAGGTCAGCTTTGTGGCGGAACTCTTCCTCTGTTAAAGATATCTTTACCGTATCTATAAGGGGATGACCAACCCATTTGACCGGAATGGCCGCTTTTTCGTAGATATCTTTCTCAAACTCGAAAATTGTCGCCATCATATCGACACTATTTCTTATCTTGTTAACACGCTTTTCGCCCCAGGCCCATATCTGTGGACTGATGTAATAAAAAATTTTAACGCCGCGTTTTTTTAATTTTGGTGCCAGGCGAAGGTTGAATCCGGGGTAATCAATAAGCACTGCCATTTTCGGTTGAAGCTCGTCCGCCAGGGAAAGGAGCTCTTTTTTAACATGACGCAGAAACCATAAATTTCTTAACACCTCCCAAAACCCAAAAAAGGCCAGACTTTTAATATGATAAGTGAGATTGACACCGGCCTTAGCCATCATATCGCCACCAAGTCCAAAAAATCTGCAATCCGGTCGAATTTGTAAAAATTCTCGAACGAAACCAGCACCATGCATGTCGCCTGAGGCTTCACCTGCAATTATCAAAATATGGTTCATAGATTTTTCTGGTATTCGATACAGAGTTGCTCGATATGTTTAGCCACTTTCAAAGCGGAAAAGCCAGCCTCTCCCGAGACGGCAGGCGGATGTTTTCCCTTGACCGCATCGATAAATGAATTTATCTCCAGCTGAAGACTATCAGTGGAGGGGATATCAATATCCTCCCTGACAATGACTCGTCCGTCGGGAAGGTTAAATCGTGAGAATAACCCAGCATTCTTTGCCAATGGCGAATCAGGTTCAGTCAGAATAAAAGATTCCAGCTCTGATGACGCCATATCCATCGAAATATAGCCTGATTTCTGGAAAACCCTAAGTTTTCGCATCTCCTTTAAAGATATCCGGCTGGCGGTTATATTAGCCACACAACCGGTGGGAAATGTCAGACGGGCGTTGACTATATCAAGCGTATCTGTGATAACTCCTACCCCTGCGGCTTCAACCGATGAGGGTTCACTGCCTATGATATCCAGGAGAAGGTCGATATCGTGAATCATCAAATCGAGTATCACAGCCACATCATGACCTCGACCCTTAAAAGAGGCTAATCTGTGAGTCTCTACAAAGCGGGGTTTATCTATCTTTAGCCTGGCCGCCTGGTAGACCGGATTAAATCTTTCGCTATGGCCTATCTGTAATACCGCATTGTTCTTCCTGGCTGCCTCAACAATCTTCTCGGCAGAATCCAAATCAGGAGCGATAGGCTTTTCCAGAAGCACCGCTATTTTATTTTCAAGAAATGGTAAAGAGCATTCGAGATGGTTTTGAGTTGGAACGGCAATGCAGACCGCCTTGACCTCACCGATAAATTCTGTCAACGACCTAAAAACCCGGCAATTGAATTCAGAGGCAACCTCCTGGGCTTTATCCGAAACGATGTCAAAACACCCAATGAAATCTACATCAGGTGAAGAGGTAAGTTTGGCGGCGTGGAATTTTCCCATATGCCCACAGCCTATTAACCCAGCCCTGACTATTTGATTACTCCTCTTTCTGATGAGCGGATAAAATCGACTACCCGTTTAACCTCCGAAATCATTTCAATCTCTTCCTCGATCTTCTTTAAGGCCTCAGATGTTTTGAGCTTTTTGGAGAGCAAAAAATGAAATGCCTTTTTCAATTTTAAGATGACGTCTGCAGAAAACCCTCTTCGTTTAAGGCCGATTGTGTTCAGACCCAGGCATCTCAATGGGTACCCGGCATCCAGACTGAAAGGTATTATATCCTGTGTAATCCGGAAACCACCACCCACCATCACATGTTCACCTATCTTACAAAACTGGTGGATCACTGTGCCCCCTCCTATTATGGTATAATCGCCAATCTCGACATGGCCTCCCATCTCCACGCAGTTGGCGATTATAACATCAGAACCTATTATGCAATCATGAGCGACATGTGAATAGGCCATGAACAGACAGTTATTACCAATTTCGGATTTTCCATGGGCAGCGGTGCCACGGTTTAACGTAACATACTCACGGATTATGCAGTTTGCACCAACTACGAGTTCGGTTTTCTCGCCAGCATATTTAAGATCCTGTGGAGGACCGGCTATGGCTGCGCCATGATATATCTTACAACCCGGACCTATATGTGCCCCTGATTTTATTGAGACATGCGAATCGATCCAGACATTTTCACCGATGAGGACATCATCCTCGATAATCGAGTAAGGCCCAATTGTGACACTGTCAGATATTTTTTTCAGATTTGCTATTATTGCGGTCTGGTGTATGTCCGGCATTGTAATTGTGCCTCAGCCGTAAAATCTTTCTATGTTCATTTCATAATATGGAATCATTGCCTTACTTACCTCTCGGCCCACCGTAAAGCCCCATATCCGAGCGACTGCCATCGTTATCTGTTATCTCTGGGTCGCCTGCGTTAATACATGGCGAGTCCGGCCTGAGATGGTAATCGTTCTGGCCGACAAACATCGGTTCAACCGAGATATTACCTGATTTATCTGTAAGGTCCGGCATATCACGATACTCGCCATCATGATTATTGTAAATATTATTGTGCGATATGATAAAGTTTTTAAGATAACCGTAGTTCCAGAGACCAACCCGTGGGCAAACCCATTCCTCCCGCCAGCCATTTTCGGTTACGATATTATTGGCAAACCGCCCACTGCAAACATCCGACCATATAGCCAATCCACAGTTGCCGTTTTTCGTTACCACATTATTGGTGACATCCATATAGGCTTTGTTGGTGACAATTATTCCCCAACCCAGATTATCGGTCACCAGATTATTGGAGACAATCGCCCGGCTAGCACCAAAAGCTCCAATACCTTTCCAGTAGTTGCTGATCTTGTTTCGGTATATTTGAGCAGATGCATCCCAAGTAATGCCGATTCCGGCGCCACGACCACCGTTGATATCGTTGTCGGCTATAACGGCAGTAGCCCCACGATATAAGGCTATACCATCCCAGCCGTTGTTGAAGAACCGATTACCCAGGATGAATAGTTCAGCCCCCTCACGGCCGAATACTCCTCCGATACCCACTGCTAACTCCTCAGGCCGGTCAGTGTTGTCAGCAATCAAACACTCTAATACAGTAACCCTCGAGTTGCGCACAACTATAGCGGCATCAGTAGCGTTACCGTCAGGATCGCGTTTACCGCCCGTGATTTTTACTTTAGTAATAACTGAATTAGGAGAATTTAAAAAGAGCACACCGTAACCCGCATTGGTTACAAGTGTTGTCGAATCCACTCCAGAACCTATAACAGTCAAACTTTTATCCTTTATAAGAAAACCATAGCTGGCTTTTACTTTTGTGATATGGGTTTCGCAGTTACCACAAAGCGTTTCTGCAAATGCATGTGTTTTCGATTCGAATAATCCCGGGCCTATCCTGATAGTATCATCATCGACTGCATTATCTATGGCTGTTTGAAAATCATCATAAAAATTTATCTTGATACCCGTAGTGTCCTTACTAAGACCGATCCGGTGCTCGAATGTGCTATCGCCAACGTATACAACAGCACCATTTGAAATAATGGCGCTTAA
>NATP01000107.1 GCA_002085375.1 candidate division Zixibacteria bacterium 4484_95
TATAAAATAGTATAGAAATTTTATAAATTAAAACCCTTATTGATTTATGAATCTAATATATGGACTTTATGTACTTCAGGATATATAAAAATGGGTATTGAAGCAACAACTTGTAGTAATATAGTACAATTCTATAAGTGTTTGAATAATAGAAAAGTAAAATTAAGTTCTGCCAAAAATCGCCGAATCTGTTCAAAAAGAGAGCTTTTAATTAATTTACCGTTAAGCACGGATAAAAACTATTTACGTTAATTTCAATTGTTTATTCGGGTTAGGTAAAATAAATGAATTGTGCAATAATTAAATATATGGAACATTAGTTGCATTATATGTTTTTTTGATATAGATTAAATAACCCGGTAAGGAGGAATCGATGGTTGGTAAGAATATATTATCTAAAATTAAGAAAAATCTCTCATTATTTAGTGTTTTTAGATACAGGTTATTCAATTGCTTGAATTGCAAGCATATTACAACATCTGTGCATTGGTTGTATATAATTATTTTTATTTTATCAATTAACCATTTTGCCGGTTCTTTTGCTTATGCTAACAACCCATCTCAATATAGCAAGCAATTACATATAGGTGCGCTTGCTTATTGTAGTTCGGTCATTTGGAGTAATGATAACTTAAGGGACTGGTTTGCCGAGCGATACGACTGGTGTGTGGGTGCGTGCGATTCTCTGGATATAGTTGCCATGAAAGCTATTAACCCCAATATGAAAGTTATTCGCTATGATATTTTTATTCGTATGGCCGAGGACACCGTGAACGTAAAAAACTGGGCAGATTCTGTAGGGGTTGATTTCGAGTCACTGATCATCCGCGCTAATACCGGTCCAGGTGACTCATTAAGATGTAGGGCTAGCTATTATGGAGCAGGAGGGTTTAATACCTGGCGCACCACGCAACCCGGTGGAATTATGCTTTACTCTGGCTTTACTGATGCCCAGACAAGGTTCGCCTGGGATTTTAGAAACCCGATGGTTGGAGCATATTTGGCTTATGCTTTTAGAAAATTCGCCAATGATGTAGGTTGTGATGGAATAATGATGGACGAAGAAGGGGTGGTTGGTGCAACCGGTAATAATACATCTGGCCTAATTACTTTACAGCCACCATTTAAAGATATAAACTCAAGTTACTGGACTGCTGGTGGACCTTATTCCTGGCAGAACCCATGGAGCAGTTCATTAAGTATAACCCAGATAAGGGATTCTCTAAAGGTCTTAAGAGGGGGCTGGATGAAGACCCTCGGCGACTCGATGGCCGCTCATGGTATGTTGGTTATTCCCAACTGGGCATCAAGTGGTGGACCTTATAATAGCATGACGAACTGGAATAACGAAGCCCGTCATTGCCATGTTGCCTACACGCGCGGGGCTTTGATGGGTGAATACTGCTATTATTGCCCGAGTGCCAATGGCCAGGAGCAATGGTGCAACAATGCCGCCTCTGCCTGTTCTTCGGTTGCTGATTCTTCCGTAGAATTGTGGATATGGCCGATAAGGGCTGGACAATTTGATACCTCTGCTACCGACAGTTTTACAATTGCCAGGGCGCGAATGAATGCTCTTGGCTTTATGCTTGATTGCCTTTATCCAGGCTCGACATACAGGTTTGCTGTTCACCCAGCTATAAAGGTAAACTTTCTGTTAGGTAGGTGGTTAAATGGTATCCAGTTGGATGATACAACTACCAACTGGGATTATGCCTGGGGTAAATATTTTGGTTTGCCCACCTATGAGAGAGATGAAACCACAAACGGTGTGGATGGAGTAGGGCAATCCTATACAATTCATAAAATAGTATTAAAAGACCCGCGAGATACTACCAAGATTCAGACGTTTGTTGTGGGTAGGTATTGTAGAGGCAATAACAGGAGAAAAGGTGCTACATCGATAACGGTTGATTTAGGGGGAACTTATTATGAGCTTTTATCCGGTGGTTATTATAGCGGGCCTGTAACCTCAACAACAGTTGCTAATGCCGAATGGCGAATTTTTGTGGCTGACACTACGTTTGCTAATAATGGTCCTGCTGAGGATGTCGTTCCACCGTCTGATATAGATGATGTTAGTGCCGTGCCTGGTAATAACCATGGAGAAATTGACATGAGCTGGACCGCTCCGGGTGATGATGGCGATAATGGAACAGCAAGTTATTATATAATAAAGTATTCCACCGAAGTAATAGATGATTTAAACTGGCCATTTGCAACATCTGTTCTCGACCCACCCATACCTTCACCCTCAGGCCAGACTGAAAATTTTACAATTTCTGGTTTGCTTGAAGGAGAAAACTATTATATTGGTATTAAGGCTTATGATGAGTCGGATAACGGTTCTGGACTATCAAATATAGCCAATAGCTTCGCTGGAGGAATCATGGTTCCAATACCGATTAGCACTGATATCGATTCAGCAGGAAATGCCGTTACATTAAGTGCTGATTGTATTGAGTCTTATGTTTCAGTGTATTATGAATTCGCATTGGATTCAGTTATATCGTTTCCCGATCCCCAAATGGAGGTTGACTTTTTGGCTGATTCAATAACCACTGCTGTTTTCGATAGCCTTTCAGAGGATGTGATATATTTCTGGCGATGTCATGCTAAAGCTTCTGATAATTCCGATTCAAGCGATTGGACATTGCCTATAAGTTTTAATATAGTAACAGGTATTACTCAGACTTTAACCGCTGAGGATTGTATTTATCCGGTTCAAGGACAGATTGTAGAAAACAACAAACCTGTTTTTTCAGTGAGATATGTACCTGGAATTAACCAGATATATTTTCAGGTTGATGAAAACCCTCAATTTGATTCACCTTACGAATCTGGTCCTGTAATGACAACTTTGGGTTCTAATACTAACTGGCAGTTAACAGAACCCATTACTCCGGGAATAACTTACTATTGGCGGGTAAGTTCTGACAATTTAGTCTGGATGGCACCAATCAGCTTCACTGCCGAATTAAAAGTACATCCATATCCAAACCCGTATAAAGTTTCCTCTGGACACACTAATATAACCTTTACCAATCTATTGGATAATTCTGATATAACAATCACCACTATCTCTGGAGACATCGTATTGAAAGTAAGAGGCCTAGGACCAGGTGATTGGATTTGGGATGTTAAAAATGATAAAGGTGAGGATGTTGCGCCTGGGATTTATCTTTATTCGATAAATTATCCTTTTGGTTCAACCAGTGGGAAATTAATAGTCATACGATAGCTGAATCGATGAACTTAGCCATGAAGATATAAAAGGGAGTTGTTAAAATGAATATTAATAGCATGATCGTGTTCACTCGGTGGAATGTATCATTGGCTACGATAATATTTATTCTGCTCTTTTCCTTCATGACATCATGGGTTGTTGCTGATGAGATAACACCACCAGTGTTTGTTACCTCAAGTAGTACAAACGAAGCAACACTGGGGATACCACGCTGGAAGGGATATGTATCTGAGTCAGCCTCAGACAACTTCTGGTTATGTTATGCGAATTCCAGCACAAATGCGGGAAATATAAACTATACTACAGATGGCGGTAACTCGTGGAGTTCTCATATAATCCAGGTTGATAATAATGGTTTTCTTGATTTTCATGTGTCATTATTTGGTCAAGACGGAGAGCTTTATTTTACATGGCCAAGCTCATCAATAATGTTTAGGAAATTCAATGCTCCTGCTCATAGCAACGATGACCGTGGACCATTGAGGAATATTTCTGGCACTACAGCTAGCCATCGTTCTAATATTATGGTTCAGGATAATGGCCGTGTCTGGGTATTTACTAGAAAAAGTAACGATGCCGTTCAGAATGTACTCTATCATTATTCTGATAATGAAGGGGTAAGTTGGACATCAGGAGTTGCCCATAACACTGGTGCTCCAAATGTGAGGATTGGTTCAATGCCTTATGTTAATGGTAACCCGGCTTTGGTGGTGTTGTATCTTAATGATAATCGTGGTTATGAATATTATTTATGGAATGGAAACTCGTTTGAGGTTAAAGACGATCATTCTATTTACCAGGCTAACATGGGAGAGGTCAGAGTCTTTACTCATAATGTGATCAACGATACTACGATGCATCTGATATTCGGTCTGGGAGATGCTCTACATCACCTCTGGAAACATTATAATAACGGTACCGGTAGCTGGAATCATCAGATAATAGAGACTTCATCGCATACATTTAATAACGATTGGTTTCCCATCTCTACTGTCAAGGGTGATAACCTTTATCTTTTTTATTGTAAGAAATCATCTTCGAGTTTTTCCAGCTCTATGATATATTATAAAAAATGGTCACAATCAGGTCAGTCCTGGACCGAACCGGTATTGATTTCAACAGACCCTGCCAATACCCACAATCGGGACCCAAATACATCGTTTCAAATTCCAACACAAGCCAATTATATTCCTGTATTCTGGCATTGCGGTTCGAATCCCAACAATCAGAGTATTTATTTTGCAAAAATAATCACAGATGAGGAATGTTATATTTTAACGGTAGAGGTAGTCGGTTCGGGAATAGTTGAAATCTCTCCTGAAGACAGCTGTTATAACTATGGCGAGGATATAACCCTTACAGCAGTACCTAATTCAGGATGGGAATTTGCAGGTTGGTCCGGAGGGATAATTGGTAATCCAGCGACTTTGAGTATCGTAAGTGATACCATGATAACTGCTACTTTCATACCCGAGGAGGAAGATACAATACCGCCTGGTGATATCATGGATTTGGGGACAATCATAGGGGAGAACCATGGCCAGATCGATTTGAGCTGGACAGCTCCTGGAGATAACGGTAATGCAGGCACAGCCAGTTATTATGTTATCAAATATTCTGTTGAAATAATTGATGATTTAAACTGGCAATCGGCTACAACCTTTCCAAATCCTCCTGTTCCCTCACCAGCCGGTAACATTGAGACCTGCACCATCGGGGGTTTGGTCGAGGGACAAATTTATTACATCGCAATTAAAACATACGATGAGGTTGATAATGGTTCGGGTTTATCGAATGTGCCTGATTGCTTTGCCCGTGGTGTTTTAATTCCTCAACCCGTAAATACGTATGTTGATTCTATGAACAACTCCGTAACTGTAACATCCTTGGCGGTCGATTCATATATTCCAATATTTTATGAGTTTGCCCTTGATACTCTGTTGTCGTTTACATCACCGAGGATCGAGATAGGGTTTTTAAGTGATACAACCGTATCAGCGGTGTTCGACCAGTTGATTAACGATGTAATTTATTTCTGGCGTTGCCGGGCGGTTGCATCAGATGAGTCGGATTCAAGCAGCTGGTCTGAGGCTATCGATTTTAACCTGCCACCGGTGAATATTGTTGATGATAATAAAAATAAATTAAATCTTCCCCAAAGGTCTCAGCTGGAGGGCAATTACCCAAACCCTTTTAATTCCACTACATGTATCAGATATTATATCGTCAAAAATGGTCGTGTGAGACTCACTATCTTTGACGTTTTAGGACGAACAATAACAACGCTTGTCGACATGTTTCATTCTAAAGGTAGTAGCACTGCAATCTGGAAAGCTGAAAATTATCCCTCGGGAATTTATTATTATAAGCTTGATACAAGCGATGTTTCACAGATTGGCAGGATGACTCTCTTGCGCTAGTTTCTTGACGCTTTCATTTTTAAATAAAAAGAATAATTTCTCAACACCACCAATCAATCGTTCTTTTTAATCCTTCTTCGAAATCAATCCTTGGTTTGTATCCGAGCATATTTTTTGCTTTTGAGATATCGGCCAGCGAATGTTTAATATCGCCGAGCTTTTCGGGTCTATAGATCGGAGGTATTTTAATGTCCATAATTTTGTTTAATTTCTCGACGAGGTCGTTCAGGGTATAGGCTTTATTACAGGCTATATTTATAATGTTGCCGACAGCGGCTTCTTTTTCAACAGCCAATATGGTGGCATCGACCACATTGTCGATATAGGTGAAATCCCGCGAGGATTTACCATTGCCGAATATAGTAGGATTTTGTTTATTTTTGAGCATATTGATAAATTTTGGAATTACACCGGAATATTGTGAGGTTGGATTCTGGCGTGGCCCAAACACATTGAAATATCGCAAAGCTACAGTCTCCAGACCGTAAAGATTATAGAAACTCATGCAATATTCCTCGCCTGCCAGCTTGGTTATAGCATAGGGTGACTTGGGCATCGGTTTCATATCCTCTTTTTTAGGCATCTGTGGTGAATCACCGTAAACCGACGAGGATGAGGCATAAATAATGCGCTGGACACTGTTGAATCGAGCAGCTTCAAGAATATTGAGAGTACCATTGATATTAACTTCAGTGGTGGTAAGCGGGTTGTCGATTGAGCGAGGTATTGATGGCAGTGCTGCCTGATGAATGATATAATCGATACCTTTGGTAGCTTTGACAACCGTCCAGAAATCGCGAATATCACCCTCGATAAGCTCAATGTCGTTTATAAAATCCGTAAGGTTCTCTCTTAAGCCTGTAGCGAAATTATCCAGCACCCTTATAGAATACCCCTTTTCCACCAATCTCTTTACTAAATTGGAGCCGATGAAACCTGCTCCTCCGGTCACAAGAAATCTCAATGCGACCTCCTTATAGCGAAATCTTTTTTTAACATAATTGACATTGAAATAAGTATAATAAAATTAAAACCATATGTATAAAGAAATATTCAGGTATAATGGCATGTTTCTTTATGAAAATAGATAAATGTTTATTTGGTGGATACTTATTTAATATAAATTAGCTTTACTATTTTGCTGATATTGTAAATCCTTGCTCTGGCGAAATAGATTCCCGAAGAGACTTTATTCCCTTGAGCATCGGTGGCGTCCCAGATTATTTTTCCCTGCTTTCCTGAATCAACTTTCAAGGTTCTTATTAGCTGTCCTGAAATATTGAATATCTGTATCTCATCTCTTTTAAGATTTGAATAAGTTAGGGTTGTCACCGAATTAAATGGGTTGGGATAAATCTCCAAAGAGTTATCATCGGTTAATATCGTATCGTCATGTTCCTTAACTCCAACCTCTCCCTCCCAGCGTGTGAAGTATAT
>NATP01000019.1 GCA_002085375.1 candidate division Zixibacteria bacterium 4484_95
AAGGTACGGTAGGACAGACTTTTAGTCTGTCCGGTCAGACAGGAATGTCTGACCTACCAGCAATCTTGAATTTGGAGTTGTTGAGGTTTTCGTTTCACTCAGACACCGACCTACGATTACCCTCAACGATTCTGGACAGCATTTTTTGCTGACCCTACATAAATCTACACTTTTATATGATAATAGCCAATAGCACAAGGCTCTTGGCCTACGGCTCTACTAATAGCTATTACAAAATATGGCATGTATTTTTTATTCTTTTAACTTTTCCTCAAATTCCGTAAAATAATTGTTTATAACCCTTAAATTAAATTTCGAAGGTACGGTAGGACAGACTTTTAGTCTGTCCGGTCAGACAGGAATGTCTGACCTACCAGCAATCTTGAATTTGGAGTTGTTGAGGTTTTCGTTTCACTCCAGGAATAGGAAATATTGGCCAGCACATAAAGGAGCCAACCACTATATAGAACAGGCCTATATAGATACCATAGCGGAATCCTTCAATGACCCCTTTGCCTTTAACACCGTAAGTATATATCCATACGAATAACAAGGTGAAAAAGAAGGCGCCGATATAATAAGCCCACATTTTCGAGTTCATATCCGCTTCGCTGCGAAGTAGCGTGCCGGTGAGGGGTTTGTAAATTTCGCCAAGTATCAACACATGTATGATTAAATCCATTACGAACAAAGCTACAAAGCCTACGATTACGGCATTGATGAATCTTTTCCAATTCATTTTTCTCTCCTAAATGTTTGATTTTTTCTGTCTGATTGTGGGAGTTATTGTAGGGATTTTCAAGCGAAATTTTCGATATTTTCAGAGGATATTATACCGCCATGAATTAATATGCGGATTTAGATTTGTTCGTTTATAAAAGGTATTTCCTTGGGTCAGCAATAGCGCCCTCAAGGGCAGTTGCAGCCGCGGTGGCTGGAGAGGATAGATAAATTTCCGGATTCTTTGAGTTGGTTTGCCGGATTAAATCACAGCTGTTGGTAGTAAGGATTCTTTCATCTGCAGCAAGCATATCCTTGTGAGCTCCCGCACATGAGCCGCAACCCGGACTTAACATGACACACCCCGACCCAACTAAAGAACGGATATAACCTTTATCGATTGCGGCAAGATATGTTTTGCGGGAAGCGGGTACGATTATCATCCGGGTGTCGCGGTGGATACGTCTTCCCCGGAGTATGGAGACAACCATTTCCAGGTCATCTAAACGACCACTTGAACATCCGCATAATACAATCTGGTCTATTTTCTTACCCGCTACATCTTCCACCGGTTTAACACAATGCTTTTTATTCAGACATGCGACCTGAGGTGTGAGATATGAGACATCTATTTCGATTTCGTTTTCGTATTTGGCATTGATGTCAGGAGCAATTGGAGAGAATCTTTCTTTGGTAATTTTTTTTAAGTATCTTTGAGATACATCATCAAAGGGAATTATGGCTGATTTTGCCCCGATTTCCAAGGAGGAACTGGTTAAAATAAGTCTTTGTGGCACCGTCATTGTGGAGACCGCATCACCATAGAATTCCAGCGCCTTATAATTTATATCCTCAAAATGAAGGTCTCGGGATAATTTAAGGATGATATCTTTTGCGAATACACCCCGGGTGGGTAAACCGTTTATAACCACCTTGATAGTTTTGGGTACTTTCAGCCAGATTCTGCCCGAGGCCCATACTACCGCCATATCCAGTGGGCTTATACAGGTTGAGAAAGCACCAATACTTCCGTGGGATGTGGCTTGGTTATCGGTTGCCACAATCAGGCGGCTGGGAAGTATTAATCCCTCTTCGAGGGTAATCTGGTATGGTATTCCCCAACCGATATCGTAAAATTTTTCTATTCTTTGTTTTTTAACAAATTTGCGGATTCTTTTGTGGACATCGGCAATCTTCCCAAATTCATTTTGTGTCCAGTCATTCAAAATTATAGTGATTTTTGAATTGTCCCACACTTTGGGAAAGCCTGTCAGTTTAAACTGTTTTATAATTTGTTCGGTATCGTCAACTGATACAGCTAGGTCGGGTCGGACGCTTATGACCTGACCCTCTTCTACTGATTTCAGCCCGGACTTTTTTGCCAGTAATTTTTTGATAAATGTTTCTCTTCGGGAATCTCTGCTTTTCCTGTAGGTTCCTCTTAAGTCCAGTTCAAGTTGTTCCATTTTCAGTTGAACCGGTTTTTTCTTGATGCCGTATTTGATGCGCCATTGGCGGAAGCCGGGACCGGATATCCCCAGCTCGGCTCCGGCTAATCTATCATCACCATAGCGTTCCCAGAGTTCTATTATTTTCTCATGTGAATATTTTGAGAAGCTGTATTGTCCGATATTTTTCTTCGAGCGCCAGTATGCGACCAAACGGCTGGGCACTCCATAGACCTCTGCAATTTTCTTGTCGGTTCGGTATTTCTTTTGAAGCTCTAAGAGCTCTTTTTTCTTGGGTATTTTCACTTTTTTTGGTGTTTATCTTTACTGGAGTTTTTTTAGATGTTTTTTTAAAGAGTCGTATATATCCAGTAAAGCAAGCGATTGGACTTTTGTTAACCCCACAACTGGCATAAAATTGGTATCTCCCTGGAAACGTGGTACAACATGTATATGCAGATGGTCAGTGATGCTTGAACCGGCCACCTCGCCGATATTGATACCGATATTTAAGCCGTCAGCCGGCATGGCGATATTGAGAAGTTTTGAGCTGAGAATCATGAGTCTAAACATCTCTGTATATTCAGCTTTAGTCAATTTATCAAGGTTGGATTTATGTTTATTGGGAGCTATCATTAAATGCCCACTGTTATAAGGGTAGCGGTTTAAAATGATAAAAGCATTTTTACCCCTGTATAAGATCAGATTTTGCCGGTCTCTTTTTTGTTTTAACCGACTGCAAAATATACATTCTTTTTCTTTTGAGCCAATAATATATTCAGCACGCCAGGGTGCCCAGAGCTCTTCCATGTTATACAAGTTAAATAGAATGATTTTAAAATCAAGAATTTTTTGAGAATTATTATTTCTTGTGAGAAGAATTGACAAAAAGTTGACATCCGATTTATTATAATAATATATTAATGTCAGATGACTACTCCCCGATAGAATACAGAAGAACTTGACATGGTAAAAGACAATGGTTATTTTGTTTTTTTATTGAAGGATTAAATTATGACTGAGATTGCGAAAGCTTATAACCCCAAACTTGTAGAGGATGCCATTTATCAAAGATGGCTTAAAATGGGCATATTTCATGCCCGCCTTGATTCTGATAAGAAACCTTATTCAATTGTCATCCCCCCACCCAATGTAACCGATGTTTTACATTTGGGACATGCCTTAAACAATACTCTTCAGGATATAATGATACGCTGGAAGAGGATGCAGGGTTACGAGGTAGAGTGGCTTCCAGGTGTTGACCATGCCGGTATCGCCACCCAGGTTGTAGTGGAAAAAACCCTTGTGCGCGAGGGGCGTTCACGGCATGATATTGGCCGTGAGAAGTTTGTTCGGAGAATCTGGAAATGGAAAGAGGAAAAGTTTAACATCATCATAAGACAGCTCCAGAAAATAGGTTGTAGTTGTGATTGGGACCGTATTCGTTTTACTATGGATAAGCAACTTTCACGAGCCGTTATCGAGGTGTTTTGCAGGCTTTATGAAAAAGGCTTGATATATCGCGGCGAGAGGATAGTTAATTGGTGTCCCGAATGCCTAACCACTCTTTCTGACGATGAGGTTGAAAGGGAGGAGGTTGATTCGTTCCTCTGGTACATTAGATATAAACTCAAAGGTTCAGATGAGTTTTTAACTGTTGCTACCACACGTCCGGAAACAATGCTTGGCGATACCGCAATTGCGGTTAACCCTGATGATGGGCGTTTTAAAAGATATATCGGAAAATCAGCAATATTGCCATTTCTCGACCGTGAATTGCCAATAATAGCTGATGATTACGTTGATCCGGAGTTTGGCACAGGCGTACTGAAGATTACACCTGCTCATGATGCTAATGATTTTGAGGTTGGTATACGCCATAACCTGGATAGAATTAATATCTTAAATAAAAATGGCACACTCAATGAAAATGCTGGGAAATTCGCAGGGCTGGACAGGTATGAAGCCCGTAAGAAGATAGTTGAGGAGCTTAAACAGAAAGGTCATCTGGAAAAGATTGAAAACTATTCTTTGATATCTGGTTCTTGTTATCGTTGTCATTCAGTTGTTGAACCCTATCTTTCCAAGCAATGGTTTGTGAAGATGAAGCCATTGGTTAAGCCGGCCATAGAATCGGTCAAGTCGGGAAGGATCAAATTTCATCCGGAGCATTGGGTTAAAACGTATCTTCATTGGATGGAGAACGTACGTGATTGGTGCATCTCGCGCCAACTCTGGTGGGGACATCGTATTCCGGTGTATTATTGTAATGACTGCAACGAGATTATAGTTGAGCGAGAAAAACCGAGGGAATGTTCAAGATGTAAGAGTAAAAATATCGTCCAAGATGAGGATGTATTGGACACTTGGTTTTCCTCATGGTTATGGCCATTTTCAACTTTTGGCTGGCCGGAGAAGACAGCTGAACTGGATAAGTTTTTCCCGACAAATGCCTTATTTACTGCAAATGAAATTATATATTTATGGGTTGCCCGGATGGTGATGGCCTCACTTGAGTTTATGGGTAAGGAACCGTTCTATGATGTATATATTCATGGCACCGTGCGAGATGCTGATGGTATCAAGATGTCCAAATCACTTGGTAATGGAATTGATCCATTGGAAATTATCGATAAATTTGGAGCTGATGCTTTGAGGGCTTCGTTGATTCTGACCACTCCTGAGGGGCAGGACCCATCCATATCAGAAAGAACTTTCGAGATAGGACGTAATTTCGCTAACAAGCTCTGGAGTGCCTCAAGGTTTGTAAGGCTTAATATTGGCGATTTTAAGCTTACTAAAGATATTAATGTTAATGCTAATTATCTGGAGATGTCTGATAGATGGATACTCTCACGTTTAGCTAAAACTATTGGCCAGATAAATAATTATCTTTCGGGATTTCGTTTTTGCACTGCTGCCAAAGCTGTTTATGATTTTACCTGGAACGACTATTGCAGTAATTACTTAGAGATGATTAAGCCACGGTTGGCTGCCGAGAGCAATGATAAAAATCCTCAATTGCAAAGATCGAAAATGGCGGCGCGTCTGTGCTCAGGTTTTACCCTTCTGCAGATATTGAAAATCCTTCACCCCTTTATGCCGTTTGTCACATGTGAGATCTGGATGTTGTTATTAGGTGATGATAAGGCCGGAACGATCTCAATCGAGAACTGGCCTGAACCGCAGTTGAAATTCATTGATGATAACCTTGAAAAAGAGATGGAGAAAGTGATAAGGCTGGCCGAAGCTGTGAGAACGGCCTGTGCCGAGCTTAACGTTCCCCCCTCGAAAAAACCGCATATATTGATTAAGTGTGAGGATGGTAAACTGGCTGATATATTTAATGCTCACCGACAGGAGATAAAAAATCTGGCTCGTTCGGGTGATGTAAGGGCAAATATCGACATTGCCAAACCACCGCTGTCTGCTTCAGCTGTTATACCCGGGGCAGAGGTATATATACCACTTGAGGGACTTATCGATATCGAACAGGAAAAGGTTCGCCTTGAAAAACAAATTGAGGAGAAACGGATTTATTACGAGAAGCTCACCAAGAAACTAAACAATAAGGATTTTACAGAACGTGCTCCATCTGAGGTAGTTGAGGCGGAGAAGGCTAAATTATTAAAAACTGAGAAGCTGATCGAGAAACTCAATAAAAACCTCGAATCGCTGGCAGGGTGGTAAAAGTTTTGCTGTTTTAGCCATTACTTTAAGAACACAACTGAAATATCGCATAAATTATTTCCCTTGCATTTGAAATTCGTTTAAAATAAAATTTCTTAAAGAATATTATTTGACTCCTAAGCGTATCATCTATAAATTGAAAGATTTAAAAGAGGAGGAAAAGATGAGAAAGTGGCTGGTTATTTTAATAGCGGTTGTTTTTATCGCCACCGTTAACGCAGGTGGTTCCAAAGAGGTGTCTATTACCATTTATAACAATGACCTAGGGCTTGTTAAAGATGTCCGAAGTCTCGAGTTTAAAAGGGGAATCAATAATATCGATTTCGATGAGGTAGCCTCGCGTATTGACCCAACCAGTGTTAATTTTCGCTGTATTGATGATAAGAATGTAGCGGTGCTCGAGCAAAACTTTTTATATGATTTGGTTTCAACCGATGCTTTATTGAAGCGTTACCTTGGCAAAAATATCGAGGTTATTGCTGAGGATGACAGACGCTATCGGGGAGAGCTTCTCTCTTTTGATGGTAAAAATGTAATACTGGGTAGTGATGATGGCGAGGTGATGATGGTGTCGTTGGCTAAAATCGCCGATTACACATTCCCCTCGCTTCCTGAGGGGCTAATGTTGAAACCCACACTGTGCTGGTTAGCCGACTCGCCATCTGGGGGAGCGAAACGATGTGAGGTAAGTTACCTTACAAACGGAATCAACTGGCATGCCGACTACGTGGCGGTGGCTTCAGCCGATGATAGACAGCTTGACCTGTCAGGTTGGGTGACTATCAACAACAAAAGCGGAGCCACTTATGAAGATGCGACATTGAAACTGGTCGCCGGGGATGTCCATCGGGTTGAAGAGCGCCGTCGCCCCAGGATGGATCTGGCGGAGGCTAAGTTTAAAGGTGGGGCCGGCAGGCCACAGTTTGAAGAGGAAGAATTTTTCGAATACCATCTGTATTCACTCTCCAGACCGGCAACGATTAATGACAAAGAGATAAAACAGCTTTCACTATTTCCATCCACTCGCACCAAGGTTAAGAAGGTGTATATATTTGATGCTGCCAGACAGGTGTATTTTCGCACTGATGGTGACAAGATTAAGATTAAAGTCAATCTTGAGTTTGAAAATTCTGAAGAGGCCGGACTGGGTATACCTTTACCAAAAGGCAAAATAAGGGTTTACAAGGCTGATTTAAAAGGAGCACTTCAGTTTATAGGCGAGGATTTGATAGACCATACTCCCAAGGATGAAAAGGTGCGGGTATATCTGGGTGATGCTTTTGATATCACCGGTACTCGAAAGAAAACTAATATAGAAGACCTCGGCAAAGATAGGGTTCGTGAAAGTTATGAAATTGTCTTGAAAAATCATAAAAAAGAAGATATAGTGGTCACTGTGGTTGAGCATACTCGAGGCTGGAGGGAATGGGAGATAAAAAGGAGTAGTCTGGAATACAGGAAAATAGATAATTATAGAATCGAGTTTGACGTTGAAGTTGCTGCTGAAAGTGAGGCAACGCTAACCTATACAATTCAATATTATTAATTTTGGAGGGATAATGAATCAAGGATTGCAAGTAAAAAGGGCGTTTACGCTTGGAGCTTCGATGGTGGTTTTGGCGCTGATACTTGGTGGTTGTGTCCCAAAAGAGATTAGAACATCAAGGATTGAACTAGGTACTGTGAAGAAGCCAAGAAATAACCCTGACCTTAACCGTGTAAAAAGGAATCTTGAAGAAGCGATGAAATTGTATCCGGATAATGCTGAGGTTTATCATCTCTGGGGAAGAGTTTATGCTATGGAAGGCAAGTATAAAGACATGGACATTGCTTTTACCAAGTCGGAGGAGTTGGATCCTAAGTTTGAAAAGGATAATGAATTTATAAGGCAGATAAACTGGGAAAAACTTTTTAACCAAGGGAAAGCCCTTGCACAAAACGACGAACTCGATTCAGCCCTGGTGAGTTTTGAAAACAGTGCTATTTGCTGGCCCGAGAGGTATGAATCTTTGATAAATGCGTCGGTTTTAGCTCACCAGCTTGGACGTAACGAGGAAGCATACGAATTAAGTAAAAAAGCCTACGACATAGATTCCAATACGGTATTGGTCATGGAACAATATGCTTCAATGTGTATGGTTAATAATAAATATAATGAGGCAGAACCGGTTTACAAGCGAATTCTTGAAAAGGATCCCACCAATGCCGAGGTTATGTTCCAGCTTGGCAATATCTACCGAATTGAAAACGATACCACTAAGGCTATAGAATATTATACTCAGGCTCTTGATATCGATAAGAACAACTCCGATGGTTGGTTCAATCTCGGCCTTATATATTTCCATAAGAAAGATTTCTGCATGGCTGCTGAGTGTTTCGGCCGTGTTTGTTCGCTTATTCCTGAAGATACGGATGCCAGAGTGGACTATTTGCTGTCGCTTGTCCAGTGTGGTAAGTTGGATACTGCTCGGTCCGAACTGGAGAAATTTACAATGGAACATCCTGATAACTGTGATGGTTGGGACCTTCTCTCACAGACATATCTCAAACTGAAGATGAAAAAGGAAGCTAACGAAGCTTATAAAAAGTTCGAGAGTTGCAAAAAAGAACATTAGGTTTTGATGTTATTAATATTTCTGAGGTTGGAACGCTAACTGAGGTTAGAGTAGAAAAGGCAAATAAATTATGTAAGGATACCGATAGCGCGAAAGCGACATGTATCCTGGTAGATGGTGAGGGTTAAGAAATTACATCTTAAAACATTACGTAACTTATTCTAGTAAGTGGGCCTTGGTGGTCTTGGAAAAAACTTATTTCGATTATATGACTTCAGATGTGAAATATGTTGATTTGAGAGACGTTGTATTTCAAATTGAAGGCATTAACTACAAATGAGTTAATTCTTGGCTATAAGGTACTTATATCTAAATGGACTTAAGTAGGGGCGTATTGCAATACGCCCCTACAGATTTATTATGTATGCAGAGGTAGCATTACCCGGCACAGGTTTCAAGACCTTTACATATATCATTCCCCCAAAGCTGAAATCATCGATAAGGCCGGGTGTACCGGTGATGGTTCCTCTTCGGAATTACTCAGCGGTCGGCGTTGTAATGGCGCTGAGCGATAAGAATCCTGCAAAAGAAAAAGAGTTAAAGGAAATCAGCGGCTTAATCGATCCGGTCTTCACTTTGACAGCAAAACACCTTACTCTGATTAACTGGATTGCCGATTATTACATTTGTCCTGTTGGTGATGTCTTAAAAGCCTCATTCCCACCGGATGTAATCGGGCGGACAAAAATGAGGGTTTTTGCAAGCAAAAAGATTCCACATGAACCAAAATGGAATTATGTTTATGAAAGAATAAGGTCTAAGACCGAAGGCTATGCTTATAAAAAGAGCAAACCTATTGTTTCGGGGGTGTCAAATGCCCTTGTTAATAAAATGATAAAGGCTGGTTTTCTATACTTATCCGTTGATTACAGGGTTCAGAAACCGGTTGCCAGATTATTCGCTTGTATTAAGCCTGATATCGATATCTCATCTTCAGGGCAACAGTTATCTTCTCGAAGGAGAGAACTTCTGGAGCTTATGTGGGGTTACCCGTCAGGCATGGCTGTTTCAAAGCTGGTTGCTTTAGGTTTTTCGAGAGCCTTGATCGAGGCTATGGCAAGAGATGGATTTTTAGAGATTAAAGCACAGTACGATAGTGCGATTGTATCGCCAAAAGATGATTTCTTAAAAGATTTCGTATTAAATAAAGACCAACAAAAGGCGGTTGAATCGATTAACGAATCGCTGGAGAAGAATATCGTCAACACTTACCTGCTTTTTGGAATAACTGGCTCTGGAAAAACGCAGGTTTATATAGAGGTTGCCCGTAAGGCATTGACCATGGGCAAATCAGTGTTGATACTTCTGCCTGAGATATCGTTAACCCCACAGGCAATTAAGAGATTTTCTGAGTCATTAAGATGTCCAATTGGGATATGGCATTCAAGAGTCACTGTTGCTCAGCGTGTTGATATTTATAAGCGGGCCAAAAAAGGTGAGTTGAGAGTTATACTCGGTGTAAGGTCAGCGGTTTTTGCCCCGTTAGAGAATCTTGGCCTTGTGGTAATAGATGAGGAACAGGATGATTTGTATAAACAGTCGGATCCGGCGCCCCGGTATAATGCTCGTGATGTTGCTTTGATGAAAGCGAAAATCGAAGGGGCAACCACTGTGATGGGTTCGGCAACACCGTCGATGGAGAGTTTTTACAATGCCGAAATAGGAAAGTATAAGCTTTTAAGGCTTCCTAAAAGATATGGTGGGGCTAAACTCCCCCGTGCTTATGCTATCGATTTAAAAAACGTTGAGGTGAATAAAAAATATTGGCCATTGTCCGAGCCTTTCATTGATAGGATTTGTAATAACATCGCTGATGGCAAACAGGTGATTATCCTTCTTAATCGCCGTGGTTACTCGGGGTTATTATTATGCAAGGGATGTGGTTATATTGCGATCTGTCCAGATTGCCAGGTGGCAATGACATATCATAAACCAGGCGGGCAATTGCGTTGTCATTTTTGTGGCCTGGCGGTTAAAGCTCCTACTATCTGTCCTGAGTGTAAGGGTGTATCCTTTGATTATCGTGGTATAGGCACCCAGAAATTAGAGGAATTGTTGATTGAGATTCTTGGTGAAAAAGGGATTATAAGAATGGATTCCGATTCCACCTCACGCAAGGGTGCCCTGGAGAAAATAATATCAACCTTTGAGGTTGGTGAAAAACCAGTTCTATTAGGTACCCGGATGGTAACAAAGGGCCATCATTTTCCTAAGGTTGGTCTGGTTGGCGTTGTTTTGGCAGATACCGGCTTGCACCTGCCGGATTTCAGGGCTTCGGAGAAAGTGTTTCAACTGTTGGTCCAGTTTGCCGGTCGTGCCGGACGGTCTGGTAACAGTGATGGCCAGGGTGAGTTTATTGTTCAAACTTTTGACCCTTCCTCGGGGATTTTAGAATTTGCCACCGGTCAGGATTATGAGTTATTTTATCGCAAAGAGCTGTTACATCGCCGTGAACTTGGTTATCCGCCGTTTGGTAAAATAATACGAGTTGTGTTTTCAGGTAGCGATGGTTCTTATACCCGGTGGGTGGCAAGGAAATCAGCCGATGAATTTACCTCTAATTTAAAGACGGGCAAAATATTAGGGCCAGCGCCCACAAGAGTATTTCGGCTTGGGAAAAAATATCACTACCAGGTTGTTTTAAAAGGTAAGTTTTCTGCCGATTTCAAAGAGTGGTTGAAAGGTTTTTTAGGTGGTGGGCACTCATGGCAGAAAAAGTCGGTTATTATTAAGATCGATGTCGACCCGAGGGAGATGATATAGCCCTTGACTGGTAGGTAGTAACCTTTTACATTGAAGTTCATTATGGAGGCAAGTTGATTACTTTAAATGACGTAAAACAAAACGAAAAAGTGGCTTTGTTGATATCCAAAGCTGATGAATTTCTGGGTATCATCGGTTACACGGAGCATGGTGAGAGGCACAGTTCGCTGGCATCCAATATTGCCTATAACATTATGATTCGTCTTGGCAAGGGGGAGAAACGTGCCCAGCTTGCCGCTATTGCTGCCTATTTACATGATATCGGCAACGTTATCAACCGTGACTACCATGCCCAGACGGCCTCGATTATAGCTATGAATATCCTTGATGAGATAGGTATGGAGTATAGTGATATTATCGAGGTCATCGCTGCTATTGGCAATCATGATGAAAAGGATGGTAGCCCCATTTCGGATATTTGTGCGGCGGTTATTTTGGCTGATAAGTCCGACGTTCATCAGTCACGTGTGCGCAATCCCGAATTCATCAAGACGGATATTCATGATCGGGTAAACTGGGCTGCCAAATCGTCATTTTTAAGAGTCGATGAGGTTAAGAAAAAGGTGATTTTGGAGATAAAGATCGATACTTCCGTATCCTCGGTAATGGAGTATTTTGAGATATTTTTATCACGAATGGTGGTTTGTCGTAGGGCGGCTGAATTTTTAGGATTAAAGTTTGAACTTGAAATCAACGGGTATAAACTTCTTTGAAAAATCCTGCTTCTGAGTACGCTAAATCAGGCGTTGATATAAAAGCCTCTGATAAAGCCAAGTTGCTGATGAAAAAGCTGGTGGAGGGCACCTTTAATGGTAATGTTATCGGTGGCCATGGGGGTTTCGGCGGTTTGTATTCAATTAAGGAGCTTACCGGTGTTGACAAGATATTGGTAGGTTCAACGGATTCTGTTGGTACCAAACTGAAACTTGCGTTTATGACCGGCCGACACGACACAGTAGGGCAGGACCTGGTTAACCATTTAGTCAATGATATCTTGTGCTGTGGGGCTAAGCCGATGTTCTTTTTCGACGGTTTTTACAACGAGGGTGAATATGACTTGGCTGGTTTTATCATTGGCTGGGTGGATAAAGATAGAATTATTGATGGCAAGTTAATTAAACCCGGGGATAAAATAATCGGTTTGGCCTCGTCTGGTCTTCATACAAACGGTTATTCATTAGCCAGACGGGCTTTTTTCGATATCGCTGGAATGAAACATGGCGATAAAATCGAGGAAACAGGCACTGAGGTTACCACAGAGCTTATGAAGGTCCATTATTCATATTTGGATGTCGTTACGCCTTTGCTTGATTTAAGATTAATCAAGGGAATATCCCATATAACCGGTGGTGGTTTTGAGGGAAATATCAGAAGAATTATACCTGATGGTATCTCAGCAGTTATCAAAACAGAAACCTGGCCGGTGCCTGGGATATTTAAGGCTATCCAGAGAATAGCTTCAGTTTCAGATTCTGAGATGTACAGGGTGTTTAATATGGGTATAGGAATGGTTTTAGTTTGTAATACTCAGGACAGCGGTAAGGTAATTTCCTTTATAAAAGATGCAAATATTGACGTTTATGAGATAGGATTTTGTGAGAAAGGGAGGCGAAGAGTGGTGGTTGAATTTGGTTAACGATTCTCATACAATCAGGCGTCCGATTATGCTTCTTATAATGGATGGATTTGGTTTGAGCCAATCCGATTATTATAATGCTATAAAAGCCGCTAACACACCGAATTTTGATAGATTGTGGGCTAAATATCCTCATACGGCCCTGGGCGCTTCAGGATTATCGGTAGGTCTTCCTGATGGCCAGATGGGTAATTCTGAGGTGGGCCATCTTAATTTAGGTGCTGGGCGAATCGTTTACCAGGAGGTTACCCGTATTGATAAGTCAATCAGCGATGGCAACTTCTTTAACAATCCGGTGCTCGTTAATCTTATAGATAGACTTAAAAATCAGGATAAACCGCTTCATTTAATGGGTCTTTTATCTGATGGTTGTGTTCATTCATCATTAGATCACCTCTATGCTATACTTGAACTTTGTCTAAAAGAAGGTTTGAAAAAAGTGTTTATCCATGCTTTTCTTGATGGTCGAGATACTTCCCCATACGGAGGTGCCGATTATATCAACCAGCTAATCGGGAAATGTAAAGAGATAGGTATCGGCAAGCTAATGATGAGTTTATGGAACCTTTAATATTCTCAGAAGCCTTAGGAGAAAATGGTCTTGTGCGTTCGGGTGAAGGTGTTATTTTCTTTAATTTCCGTGCCGATCGTGCCCGTCAGTTATGCCATGCTATAACAGATGATAAGTTTGACAATTTTGTTCGCCGTCCGAAAGTTATCGTGAATCTTGTTTCTCTGACGCATTACGATGATACTTTAAGGGCGGAGGTGGCTTTTCCCCAGGTAAAATTGGAGAAGATATTACCGGAGGTCATTTCAGAGGCTGGCCTAAAGCATTTGAAAATTGCTGAGACGGAAAAGTATCCTCATGTTACGTTCTTCTTTAATGGTGGCGTAGAGCGCACTCTTGAGGGTGAGGACAGGGTTTTAATCCCCTCGCCTAAAGTAGCTACATACGATCTGAAACCGGAGATGTCGGCACTGGAAGTCACCCAGGAGGTTTTAAAACGCATTGAATCTGGCAAGTATGATGTAATCATACTTAACTTTGCCAACTGTGATATGGTTGGCCATACGGGTATATTTAAGGCGGCTATTAAGGCAGTTGAGGTAGTAGATAAGGGGTTGGGCGAGGTTGTTAACGCTGTTAGAGACGAAGGCGGTGTGGTGATGGTTACTGCCGACCATGGTAATGCCGAGGTTATGATGGGAAAAGATGGTAAGCCTTTTACTGCACATACGACCTCGCCGGTACCGTTTATTCTCGTAGATGATGAATACAATGGTCCACTTAGAAGCGGCGGGATTTTAGCCGACGTGGCTCCAACCATAATAGAATATCTGGGTTTAAAACAGCCATCAGTGATGACCGGGGGGTCGCTTATAGAGAAGGTTAAAGTATCTTAGGGTTAGCCTGAGTGGTTATATCCCAAATAAAAAAAAAGGTCTTACTGGCAGCCATTTCTGCGCTACTTACAGTATTTGCCTTCCCTCCGTATAAAACCGGTTTTTTTATTTATCTTTCTCCGCTTTTGTTACTATATGCTCTTGATGATATTTCATCTAAAACGTCTTTTGTTATTGGTTATATTTGGGGGCTTGTGTTCAATCTTGGCATTTTATACGGCGTATTCTGGGCGACCATTCCCGGAACATTTGGCATTCTTGCCATAATGTCTTTACTGCCGGCTATTATTTGCGCTATATACAAGTTCGTCTCCGCCAGGTCGAAAGTTTTAAGTTATATTATGTGGCCCTTGCTCTGGGTTGCCTGGGATTACCTTCGAACATTAACCCAGCTTAATTTCCCATGGGCGGATTACGGTTACACTCATAGTTATTATCTTGCCATGATTCAAATTGCTGAGATATTTGGCGTCTATGGTATTTCACTGATGATACATATTGTCAATATCCTGTTATTTATATCGTTTAAATCAGATGTGATAGTTGTCAGGCGGCGGATTGCCTTTATAGTAGCGGTATTGTTGCCATGCGCATTTCTGGTTTATGGTTTATTCCGTTTGCCAGGTGAAGCGGAGGATGGCACATTGAAAGTCGCCATAGCCCAGGGTAATGTTACTCGTGACATAAAATGGAAAAAGGGAGGAGTAGAGTACAGCCTTAACCTATTTTCCCAGATGACTCGCCAAGCAGCGGGTAAAGGAGCTGATTTGGTTATCTGGCCTGAAACTGCTATCCCGTTTTATTTATTGCATGAACCAAATAAATTAAACCGGGTAAAAAAGCTTGTGGATAGCGCTGATGTAAGATTGTTGACCGGCACTCCAGAGTATTATAAGGTTGGAAAAAACGAGTATATTTATTTTAATGCTGCGGTTATGATTTCCCCCGCGGAAGATTCAATACCTGTTTATGAGAAGATAAAGCTGGTGCCGTTTAGCGAGCGGATACCTTTTTCCGAAAGGTTTAAGAAGCTGAGAGATATTCACCTTGGCCAGGCGGATTTTTCCCCGGGAAGGTATATGACGATTTTCTCATTTGACGATATTAAATATGCAACCGTGATTTGTTTTGAGTCAGTTTTTCCCGGTTATTGTGCTGAATTTTGCCGGAAGGGAGCCCAGTTTTTGGTGGTTATCACGAATGACATGTGGTTTGGTCCATCATCGCTTCCATACCAACATGCTCAGATGTCGATCTATCGAGCAATAGAAAATCGTCTACCTCTGGTTAGATGTGCTAACACTGGGATATCGATGTTCGTTGATCGATGGGGGAGAGTTTACAATCGCACAAAGATGTTTGAGAGAAAGCTGATAATGGGTACTATCATACCTGAACAATCTACGAGTATCTATAACCGCGTGGGTGATTTTTTGCCAATTTGTTGTATATTTGGTAGTATTCTGGTAATTGCCGTTGTGGTTTTTATGAAGGGGAGATATGATGGGAAATTTTAAGTATAATATGGTTTTGGCATTGATATTATTAAGTTTTTTATTAGGCTCTTCGCTTCTTTTTTCCGCTATTGGCGATTGGCAAAGTTTTACTTATTCTGATGATAGCAAAGATATCATAGCCGATAGTCAATTTGTATGGTGTGCTACTACCGGAGGTTTGATAAGGTGTGATATCGAGACTGGGGAGCTTAAGAAGTTTCTGAACTCCGATGGTTTGGGTGATATTGAACTCTGGTCGGTTGAAATAGATACTGCTGGTGCCTTATTTGCCGGAGGCAGTAATGGGACGATTACTAAGATTGCAACCGATGGAGAGATAACCGTTTATGATTTTGAATACGACCCGGAGGTCCATTATGGCATTTTGGATATGGTCACTGATGGAGAAAAGTTATGGGTGGCTACCGAGGTCTGTGTGGCTGAATTTCTTATATATCACTATGGAGGAGAGTTCAGAGATAAAGCGGTTCAGCTTGGTGAAATTCCACGGGGCATTCCCGTTAATACTGTTCAGATTGTTGGTGATTATTTATGGGCTGGTACTGACAGCGGTGTAGCCTTTATCGACAAAGATAACTATCTTCCTCAAGACCCGCAGAACTGGCGTTCCTATCGTCTTGATGAAAATGGTTTGACCGATGCCAGTATACATTCAATAACTTCTGTTGCGGATACCGTATTCATTGGCACAGGTGATGGTGTGTTTATGTTCGGGCAGGATTCAGTCTGGTATAATATTGGTCCCATTTCTGGGGTGATTTATGCTCTGGAAAATTTCGGTGAAGAGCTCTATGCTGCAACCAACAACGGTATTTACCATCGTTACTTATCGGGTTGGGAGCTTTTACCCAATGACGGATTATTGAGTATCCAAGCTCGAGGGCTGGCTCAGGATAACCGAGGAGATATCTGGGCAGCTTTTCATCAGGGTGGGTTTTCTATGTATAACCAAACATCCTGGGATGTTTTTACTGTTCCGGGACCGGCGACAAACTTCATAATTGATATAGCCATCGACTCATCGAGAAATGTCTGGTTAGCTCATACCGTACCTGGTTATCTCTGTCTTGAGGGTGTTTCCAAATTTGATGGTTCAAATTGGTATATATATAATAGTTCAAATTCGGGAATCGGCAATAATGGAGCTGTTGCAGTTGAATACGATGTTTTCCATGACCTTGTCTGGTTTGGTAGCTGGGGTGATGGTCTCTTCGGCTTTGACGGTGACACGCTTTGGGTAAATTACGATGAGACCAATAGTCCTTACAGGGGCTTGGTTGATGATACTTTTTATGTTGCCATTCCTGATATAGCTATTGATGAGCGAGGAAATATCTGGGGATTAAATCTCAAGGCGGCAAATCCTGAAGTTGTTATGGCCGTGTTTGACCCTGATGATTCTGTTTGGCTGGCTTATTATGAGAATCCTCAAGAGCAAATCCACAGGAATTATCAGTTTGTAATGCATATAAATGATAATAATGTTTATGTTGGCGGTGAGTATGTATACCGTCTGGATTTTGGATATAATTCTACTGATACTACTGATGACGAGTGGTTTGATGCGTTGGTTAAGATTGTCGATGTCTCGGCTTTGGCTTTTGATCAATCGGGGAGACTTTTTGTTGGTAGCGCCTCCGGTTTGATTTACTACGATTTCTTATTTGGCGATACTTTTACGGTAGAGCTTCCCGATGGTTACCGTAGTTCGGTTAATACGATAGAAATCGATGGACTGGGTAACAAATGGATTGGCACCGATTCGGGGATTGTGGTATTAGCGAAAAATAATATAGCCTGGATAGATAGCTTCAAAACCTCAAATTCTTACCTTTTAGAAAATGAGGTTCAGGAGATAGAAATCGACAAAACGACCGGCATTGTTTATGTTGGCACATCAAGGGGGCTTTCGATCTATGAATCGGGTTATGCTGCGGCATCGCCTGATTTGGAGGATATGGATGTTTATCCAAATCCCGTAAAACCAGATGATAACAGAGTTAATTTTTTGCGTGTGCCTGCAGATGCCGAAATATTTATCTACACCACCGCCGGTGAATTAGTCAGGAGGTTTAAATATGAGAACACGAACTACTGGGATTTACTCAACGAGGGGAGACAAAAAGTTGCAGCCGGTATATACATTTTTTATGTTCGGTCTGGCCAACGATCGGGAACCGGCAAGATTGCTGTAATAAGATAATTTTGCCAGAGCTTGAGATAATAAAAGCGGATAAGACCCAATATCGAAACTGGGTTACTTCGGAACAACTTGATTTTTCAGGCTCGATATTTTATCACCCCGATTTTCTGGAGGTCGCCGCTGATATTTTAAACCTGCAGTTTAAACCGCTTATTTGCCTGTCATCGGGGAAGTTAACTGGTATCGTAAACCTCCTTATCGGCAACAGATTTAATGTCAAAACCGCTCTGATACCAAGGCTTTTCCAATATTATGGACCTGTGGCTATTGCCGGTAATACCGACGTCTTTGAATACGTAACAAAAACAATCGAGAATGAAATTGACACGGCTGTTTTTTCTATCAGGCCGGAGGAAAGTTTAAAGCCTGATTTGTGCGGTTGGCATTTAAAAAATCGACTGACCTATTATCTTAGACCGGATACGTTTGAAAATATGAAAAGCGATTGTTTTCCTGATGTAAAAAATAAAATCAATAAGGCTGTAAAGGTTGGAATCAAGGTTGAGAACATCTCGCAATTTCCATATGAAATTTATCAGGCAAGCTTCAAAAGACAAAGAGCCACACCCCCTCTTGGAAAAGAGCTTTTGTCAGTTTGGGTGGAGCGTTTAACGAATTTGAATCTGGCCGCAACTTTTATCGCTGTCTTTGAGGGCAAACCAGTGTCCTTCAGGACCCAGCTTGTTTGGGGTGGTTATGCTTATGATTGGTTGGCGGGAGCTTATCCTGATTATAATCATCTCGGTGTAAATCAACTTCTAATTTTGAAAATCGGTGAACAGTTTTATCGCAAAAGTGTTAAAAATTGGGACCTGCTTGGTGGAGATATTAAATCGATAGCTGGTTTTAAAAGATCTTTTGGCTCAATCCCCAAAACACATGTTCAGCTTGAAAAAAATTTCAGTATGAAAGGCAGAATTTACCGCTTGTTGATGAGGTTGAAAGCGGGTTTGAGACGTTTTTAGTTTTATGTTTAAGCTGACCTGCAGTTTTTATTGCCCACCTCGGGCTGAAAAGATAGCAATATACATGCTCAATTTGATTGCTTCAGTAACTGGCATTCGTTTTCGGCGAGTTAACGGTCAGGCTGATATCGTTTATGGTGGGGTATCTAATAGTAATTCTTTTTATATACCGTATAGGGAAATGGATAAAAGATTCGTCCATGGTGATATCGACAGCTGGTATCTACACGAGGATGGTGAGCTTAGGATTGCGTTGCCGAAGAGTATTAAAAAGATAAATATCCATAATAATGAAATTGATTTTGATATTTTTTCGGTGATGTTCAATTTTTTACAGACAGCACTTTCTGTTCATAACAAACATTTAGAATTTTTTCGGAAGTTCAAAAATGACGACATATTTATTCCGCCTGTTTTTGATGATTACATCAGTTATTTTTTGCAGGTTTTAAAATCATGCCAGAAACTTCCCAATGATTTTAAGAGAAAATCACCCTGGCCAGAGGAGGCCGATTTTGCTCTGGGTATAAGCCATGATATCGATATTTTTAAAAGAAAGATTCCCGGAAGCGTGGCCATGTTGATGAAATCCTTGTTCTCAAATGAAGTCCCTGGAGGAGTAAGGGGTTCATTGAAAGGCCTTTTTAAATCTGTATCAACAGCTTTGACAGGCGAGACAAATCCCTATAGTGCAATTGAAAAATGGTTTGATATTGAGAGTGAAAATACATTTTTTATTCATGCCGGGGTTAGGAGGTCGGTTGAGGACCCGACCTATGATCCTGAGGATATCCGGAGAGTTCTGGTGGGATTAGGTATGGACGGTATTGAGATCGGGTTACACAACAGCATTGGTTCCTGGACAGATAAAGAAGATTTAAAAGAGCAAAAAGATAGGCTGATGAATATTTTCAATACAGAGATAGAGGGGATCCGCCCTCACTATCTTGATTGTCGGTATCCGGATTATTGGAGAAACGCTGAGTCATTTAAGTATTCGTCATCGGTTGGTTCGGATGCCATTGCTGGTTTTACCTGCGGTATCAATTTTCCATTTTTTGGTTTCGATTTTGATACTGCCAATGTTCTGGATATTCTTGAGATACCCATCGGATTGATGGATTGTGCCCTTTTTTCGATATGTGAGAAAACTTCAAAAGAGAAGACCATAGACAAGCTTATAGATATCTGTGTTTCAAACCATGGGTTGCTGGTTTTAGACTGGCATACAAGGACTGTGTATGAGCCTGAAGCTAAATCGGCAGGTGCGTTTATCGCCCCACTGGGCAAGATAAGCAGCTATTGGAAAAACCATTGCACATCGTTTTTTTTATCTTAAATCCATTTGATTATGATTCGCGGGCGCAGTTGATTTGCCATGACATACTATCCTCAGGCTGGCGTCTTGATATAATCGCTACAATCGGTGGCAAGATTCCATCGTTTGGGAATGCTGATATCCATCGATTGCCCCAGCCGGTCTGGCCGACAAGGAAAAGGCGGTTTATTGAATACAACATTAGGGCGACCTCATTGGCAAAGAGATTAAGAGCTGACATTTACCATGCGGTTGACCTTGATACCCTGTGGGCGGCAGTTAATGCGGCAAGGACTGTGGGGGGAAAAGTGGTTTATGAATCGCGTGAGTTATATACCGAGCTTATGTCCTTATCTGGAAGGCCTATCGTTAGAGCGTTCTGGAGCATTCTTGAGAAAAAGTTAATCCGGAAGGTCGATGTTGTGGTGACGGTAAATCAGGCTATCGCCGAGGAGATGACGAAACGTTATAGAATAAATCCACCGGAGATTGTGATGAATGTGGCTCGATCAGGGGAATCCATCGAACCAATTGACCTTCGTAAAGAGTTTAACCTTCAAAGTAAATTCGTATTGATTTTCCAGGGAATTTTACGGCCGGGGCAGGGAATACTCAGAGCTATCGAGTTGATAGTATATCTTCCTGAGGTTAGCCTTGTGTTTATAGGGGATGGTCCGTTAAGGGATACTATCGAAAAAAGGGCAAATGATCTTGGTATCAGTAACCGTGTGCGGATTGCTGGAAAGATTGAACCCGGTCGGTTGGCACATTATACCAGTGGTGCCGATGCCGGTTTGATTTTGATAGAACCGGTAGCATTGAACAATCGTCTGGCTCTACCTCAAAAGCTTTTCCAGTATATCTCTGCTGAAACGCCGCCCATAGTCTCCGACCTTCCCATGTTGCGCCAGATAGTGCAGGAAGATAAATTGGGCTTGGTGTTGAAAGATGGTTTACCTAAAGAAAGTGCCGAGGCCGTACGTGATTTTTTGAACAACGGGCTTGAAATGGCTATCGGCCAGTGCCGTATAGCAAAAAGGAAGTATTGCTGGGAAATCGAGGGCAAGAAGTTTATTAACTTGTACAGGAATCTCGTTTGATGATTGAAACGAGTATAATAATACCCGTTAGAAACCAGAAAAAGTCGTTGCTTATGACATTAAAAACTCTTAAGCGGCAGATTAGAAATCTGAAGATTTTCGAGGTCATAATTTGTGATGATGGTTCCACTGATGGTACAGAAGAGGAGGTAAAAAAGCTTCGTTATCCGATATTTTTAAAATATTTCAGGAATGACCCACCGCTGGGCAGAGCGGTTAATCGCAATTTGGGATATGAACGTTCAAGCGGACAAAACCTTATATTTCTCGATGGTGATATGGTGCCGACCGAAGGATATATCGAGGCTATGCTTACAGCCACATCCACTGATATAGTAAAACTTGGTAATGTTAAACACCCACCTGCAGAACAAACAGGTCGTTTGGAAAAATACCTTTATTCACGAGGCCGTTTTGGCTCTCGATATAAAAACACCCCTCTTCCAGGAAGGCTATTTACTAGCAATAACTTCTTTATAAGCAAACGAAATTTTACTAGGGTTGGTGGATTTGACCCGAATTTCAAAAGCTGGGGTGGTGAGGATATCGATTTTGGCTTGAGGCTTGAAGATTTAGAAATTCCCATAAGAATCGAGCCGGCAGCTTTAACTTACCATTACCATAAACGCACTGTTGAATCGTTGATGAAGGATTTTTACAGTTTTGGAAAAAACTCTTTCGAATACCTGATTAAAAAACATCCCGCCTTTTTAGAACAATTGCCAGCTCATTTCCTTGGATTAAAAAATGCTCACCTGATATATAAATTAATCTCTAAGCTTACCGTTAACAAAACCGCTCTTGGTATTGTTAGCAAAACCGTATCGTCCTTTGAAAAATTTAACTGGCCAGATTTCATATTTGATTATTTATTCTGGGGAAACCTTGTATTGGGTTATAGAAAAAGTGAGAAGTCGATTGGATAAAAAAGCGATTGTTTTAATCGTTTTGGTAATGGTAATAGCTGTGGTTTACTGTCTTCTGTTGTTTGGTGGATATTCGGGTACAAGCGATACCTGTGATTACGGAGGGCTGGCATTAAATCTTATTTCAGGAAAGGGATTTACTGTCAACCATGTTTTACCATTGTCGCTGGTTTTTATTCCCAATGTTCCTCAGCCGAACTGTACCTGGGCACCCGGGTATCCAGTTTTTCTGGCAGGGGTGTTTACGGTTTTAGGCGTTTCGGATTATTCAATTTTAGGAGCAAACCTGTTTTTGTTTCTGATGGTGATTATCTCGGGTTATTTTTTAACTAAAAAATATGTTAATTATGAGGCCGCTCTGATTTTCGTGCTTTTTATGGGTTTGAATCAGTACTCTTATTATACAATCCTTTATGGTTCGCCTGAGATGCTGGCGGCCGCTTTGTTAACTTTTTCACTTCTTTTGTGGGGTGATAATTACAGACGGGTGATCATAGCGGGTCTTTTTTACGGACTGGCGGTTCTTACACGTTACCAGATGGTAATTTTGTTGCCGGTATATCTCGTGTTTTTTAAAAAGATAAACAAAAAATACATCGTTTTTATTGCAGTAGTTGTTATTGTATGTGCTGGCTGGCTGGTGCGCAATATTGTTCTTTTTGGTGACCCCTTGTTTTGCCTGCAACGTTATGGGGAGTTTACCAAGGGGATGGGTATCGGGGATGATTTTTACTACACGTATCGTTCACTTGAACCTGCCGGGTTTTTTTATGTGATATCTACATATCCGTTGCTGTTTTTGCGCAAACTGGCGGTTGGTGTAACGTATTTTTTAAGAACGCTCCCAGAACACCTTAATTCTTTTGGCCTGTTTCTTGTTTTCTGGGCGATAATTTATCGGGAAAAGTTAGCTACTTTGAATTCTAATAAATCTCGAATGGGAGTTAATCTCTGGCGACCGGCAGTTAGGTTTTTGATTATAGGTGTTGCATTAACTGTTATTATATGCCTGTTCGATGGCCAGCATCATCGGCACCTTTACATATTCAACCCTCTTATGATTATGATATCATCCGCTGGTTTTAACGATTTCGCTTTGAGAACGGGTATTATGAAAAAAAGGTTCTACTATCTCGTTTTGCTTTTATTTTTCTTGATACCCTTACAATTTCCCCAGCAGGAGGTTTGGTTGAGAGATCTCAAGGTTAGGATTAAAGCCGAGATTCCTGTTTATAGAGAGGTGGCTATAAATTTATCCTGCTATGGCCCGGTTGCTTCTGATGCCAGCGATGCCTTGTGGTGGTATAGCGGTCTGAATACCGTCTGGATGCCAACTAACTATGAGACGTTTGTGAAAGTCGATTCGCTGATAGACATAAAGGCTGTTTATTTTCAAAAGGACGATTGGCTGAAAAAACTTGACAAAGAGGAAAGACGAAAGTTTATGATTTCCTTTCCAGAAATAAGGCGTTTCAATGATGGCTCTGTATTATATATCAAGAGCTTGGTTGACGGAAGATTAGAGTGAGAGCAATTATAGAAGATAAGTTTCGGAAACGGCCGAGAAAAAACCTGAAAGAATTGTTTATATTTAGTTATCTGCTTATAGCTTTTGGAGCCTATTTCCTTTCGTTGGTACTTTCACGTATAGAAAGGATAAAAGCGTTATTTGGCTTATGAAGTTTATTATTGATTTACTTTTTGGCATTCTATTTAGCATGTCGTTAGGGGGGTTAGGGGTTGTTTTCTTCAGGCGGATTTTAAAGACCGAGATCGATTTCTTCAGGGGATTTTTTACTGGATGTGGGATAGCGGTAGTAGTGTTATTTGTCGGTGGTCTTTTGGGCTTATTCGGCAGGACTTTCTTTTTTATATTTATAATTTTAATTTTTATTTTTGCCATACCGGGGAGGAGAAAGTTTTTCACTTACAAGTTTATTGTTAACCGGAAATACATTTTGCCTTTGATATTGTTAGCATTGGTTTTGGTTATCACCGGCTTATCATCTCTTTCTCCGCCTATCAAGAACGATACTTTGTATTACCATCTGGGATTGCCGAAACTATGGTCGATTGATGGTTATTTCAATTTTTACCCGACCATAGTTTTTTCCGCAACCGCCTTGAACTCGGAGCTTTTGCTGACACCTATTCTGTCAGTGGTTTCTCCTGAGGCGGCTCAGTTCTTTGTATTTTTAGTTGGTTTGATGGTCATTTTTCTTCTTGGCGATGGTTTTTCCCGCTTTACCGGTGGTTCCAAGGCGCTGGCTGTTTTATCGCTTTCCGTGGTTCCCCTTTTCATAAGTGGCATGGCAGATGCTAAAAACGATTATCTTGCCGCTGGTTTTTCCCTTATGTCAGCACTGTTTTATTTTGATTATCTGAAAAGATATAATCCTGGATTTATCTTGTTGGCTGGCATCTTTGCTGGCCTGGCAGCGGGGACCAAGACCAATGCTTTAATCTTCGTCATGGCTATGTTCATCGTGATTGTCCTTTCACGTCATCGATTAAAGGATATTATTCTTTTTCTGGTTGGAACATTGGTCTTCGGTTTCCCCTGGTATCTCAAAGCATACATCGAAACCGGAAACCCGTTTTTCCCTTTCTATGACAACATATTTCATTCTCCATATTGGCGCGAGATTTTCGACGGTTTCAATAGAGTCACATTGCCCGAGGTTGAACATAAAAGCATCTTGAACTTTATAACTTCTCCGTTCAGGTTGGTTTATTTTCCAGATGTTTTCAGGGGGAGATTGGGGCCCCTGTTATTTATGCTTTTACCTTTATTATTATTTATCAGGAAAATACCGGGAGTGGTTTTCAAAGCCCTGTTTATTTCAGCTGCATTTTATATCCTGTGGTATCTGGTTTCCGCCAATGCCCGATACATGATGCCTATTGTACCTCTATTAGCCCTGTTAGCTGCATATGTCATGGACAGGTTTATAAGCATAAGCAGATCGTCTGGCTTAGTTATCATTTGTACTTTAACCCTGTTATTGGCAGTAAACGGCGTTCAGGTATTCCGTGATGGATTTAGTCGAGCAAAGGCTGCTGTTGGGATTATTGAATACGATGAGTTTTTGCACAAGATAGAAGTGTTAGATCCGAATGACGTTTCATCTTCAACAAGATGTCTCGCCATACCTTATTATGATATATGGCAATTTATCAACGTCACCGCTGAGGATGATGCTGTTGTAGGAATATTGTGCTCAAACTGGAACCGGGCTGATGGTTTTTACCTCGATCGTCACTTTCTTCTTTTAAACCCCACTGAACAGGTTGAGGTTGATTTTTCTGGACGTAGATATAACCTAATATCGTCGTTAGTAAAGCATAAAGTGAATTATGTTTTGATAGACAATCTTGTAGTTGAGGAGTTTTCTGCCGGGTCAACTTTTACTGAGGCACCGGGCTTTAAAATTTTTAAGCAGGGGGTTACAGATTTCGTTGACATTGTAAAAGAAAACGGTCAATTGGTTTATTTAACTGACCGCTTCGAGTTATACAAATTATCAATGGAAAACGTTATTTTAAAAGCAACATCTTCTTGATAATCTCTTTATTTTCGGTTTTTAATCTGTATAGATATGTACCGCTGGCAACTTGCTTTCCGCTTGAGTTATTGCCGTCCCATTTGATGAGGTGATTGCCGGATGGGTAGGTGTTATCTGCTAAAGTTGTAACTTTTCTGCCAGCGATGTCTAATATATCTATCTTAATATGTGATGGTTCACCTGTTGCGAATCGAATTTCCGTGCAGTAATTAAAAGGATTGGGATAATTTTCCCCAAGGTATATTTCACCAGGGATAATGTTTTTATCATCGGTATTTGATTGGTTGCTTACATTAATGGTATCGACATCAGGAACCATGTCCTTGGCATCAGCGGTAAGATACATCTGTCCGCCATAAGCCAAGACAAAGGGAATCTCAATTTCTCCATTGGCATCGGTAGTACCCCGATAGTAGAGCTCACCAGGTTTCCAGGCGCAGACCATTACATCGGTTGCTGGGCCATTTGGAGTGGATACTGAAACGGTTATGGAGTTACAGTTTATATCGATTTGATTGGGAGCATTGATTGTAAGCGGAACGGGGGTTTTAGTCCATATCTCCATTTCAGGATCGCCGAATAGGTTATGACCATAGGTGATATCCCGATAGCTCGAATAATATATTTTCGATAATGCTTCAGCGATAGCCAAGTGGCTGGCGGAATCGGAGAATACATATTCAATAAATTTACCTTCCATACGGAATGATGCTAATACCCAGCCCCACCGGGTATTGCCAAGATATCCCACACCAGCGCGATGCGGTAAGAGTAAAAAAGATTCCATAAGCGTATTTTCTGAAAGGAATGGTCCAGGGCGGAGGATCTCTTTGTCAAAATCGAAAGCTGCGTTTTCACAGCTGATTGAGTAATGTATAGAATATTTGTCACTCTCATCCAATAGCGCTAGGGCACATGAACCATCACCATCGGGGATAAAGTCTCCAAATAGGAAGGAACGAGGTGGTATGTTATATCCGGGAGCCATTGTTGTGTAATGGTATGGAGACCCGTGATTAAGGTTTGATGTAAAGCCCCAACCTTCATTAAGAACCTCGATAACCATTTCAGCGGTTGGTTGGGTAGGGTTTTGCGAGCCACCACTTGGTTCTTCGGCACAACTTGAGATGTCAACAAGGAAATTATCCGGCATCAGACCAGCCAACGAGACATGTTCATTTAAATCTCTCATCTGGTCGGCTACGATAATGAGTCCCTTTGTGAGGTAAGAAAAATCGCCATTGCCCGGGTTCTGTTCATATAAAAGTGCCTTTTCCACCCATGTTTCCGCTTCCTCCAAACTAACTACAGGGACTCTTCCCACATACAATTCAGGGTAAATATCCGGCTGGTCATGATTCGGTTCACCGTAAACACCATCGCCATCATAATCCCAATTTCCGGTAAGGCATAACGGATGGGGATGACATCCTCATCACCGCCCAGTAATACCCACATTGCACCATTATTGTAAGCCTCCTGAAGATACGCTCTTAATCGGGCTGGTTGATCCTCTCCTGAATAGTTTTGCAGGATTTCCTCTATCAGCACAAGCTCGGTTAGGAGTCCTTTCTGGTTTTTCCAGGCTGCATATGGATAAAAAGCTGGAGCAATCTCAGCTGAGGTTATAATCAGATATTCAGCTCCAATACCTAATGTGAATTCCCCGGGAATACCGTCATCGCCTTTAAAGAAAGAACCAATAATTGGAGTTTGGAAGTCAGCGGGGTTGTCAAGCATATTCCTAACCTGATTTGCGGCCTTAGGTAACGATCCGGTTAAGTTTGTGAAATGGTCAATAAGATCGATATGGATGTTGATTTCACCAATTAAGAACATCTCACCTTTAACAGGATTGAACTGAAGAGGATATACAGCTATTGCGGTTAAGTGTTGTGGCCCCATCATACCCTCGTTTATTAGTTCAGCATACTTTCCGGGGAAAGTCTTATTGGACATGTAAATGTCCTGATTTTTTAAGGCTGGTTTGAATTTCTCAATGGTGCCGGTTTTAATGTCTCCTTCAAACCAAGCATATTCAATTCCCTGGGCTAATCTGCTAATATTTGAACCGGTAGCTGAAATAGAGCTGATTTTAGTATTTTCAGGTAGAGCTAATCTGATTATTTTGTATGGGATTTCGGGAGCGCCTTCAATTTCTATGAAGAAATCATCCTTTAGATTGTATCTAACCCCCGTATCAGTACTTTCAACGGAAATTTCATTTTGATCAGTTGTAACTCTGTAGTCAAATTTATCTTTAGCAGAGGCTGAGAGCGCTAATACGTTGATTATTATAAAGATATTTATAATGCAATTTTTAAATCCGCTAAACATTTTCCCCTCCTTAAGCCAGTTTGGATTGCTAATGCGTTTTTACTTAGGGGTTATTTGCAAAGGTTATGCCATGAGAAGAATTACTGTTTTAAAATGGAACATTATGTAAGTTTATGTTATTTGGTGTGATATAAAGGAATTTTTTGCTAGAATTTGGTTTTTAATGATATGAACCTCTAAAAATATTGGGTGGTTACAATACTTTTTGTTGTAGCCCTATATCTTTAAATAGACTATAAGATATATAATTTTTTTCTTGACAGTTGTGGTTTGTAGGAATAGTATTGTGGGAGTTTGTGGGTTAAAAAGGAGATTTTTATCTTGGCTGGCTTTAAAGGTTCATACAAACATATAATCGACCAAAAAGGGAGGATAAATATACCTGCAAAGTTTCGTCGGGCACCTGGTACACCGGAGAGTTATGTTGTAACCAGAGGTCTAAACGGGTGCTTATATGTTTTTCCTGTTGACGAGTGGGAGAAAGTGGAGGTTAAGCTTCGTTCTCTTAAACAGACGGACCCTGATGCTCTTTATTATTTAAGAAAAACCCTCCCCAATACAAATGATGTCCAGGTTGACAAGCAGGGCCGAATCAACATTCCCTCGAATTTAATAAAGTTGGCAGGTTTAGAAAAAGAAGTACTGATTATTGGGGCACTTGACAGGATGGAGATATGGTCTCCTGATAATTTTAAGAAGTATTTAGAGGAATGTCCTAAAACCTATGAGGAGGTGGCCAGAGAAATACTTATCTAAAAGAGTGCATCTTCCAGTAATGGCAGGGGAGGTTGTTGGTTTACTTAAAAACTGTCCAAGTGGGGTATTTATTGATGCTACCATTGCTGAAGGTGGCCACACATTAGCAGTATACGATGCTTATGGTGACCATTTTAGATATTTCGGATTTGATCTCAACAGTAGGGTTCTTGATTTTGCACGAAAAGAATTTGACTCTGTTTGTTTGGATGCCGAGCTGGTCAAGCTGAATTTTTCTGAAATTGCTTTATTTTTACAAAGGAGGGAAATAGACTCGATAAGCGCAGTTTTATTCGACCTTGGAACAAGTTCGTATCAAATCGAGAAACCAGGGCAGGGATTTTCCTACCTTAAAGATGGGCCACTAAATTTGTCATTTAACGACGATGAAAAGATGGCAGCGGCAAACCTTATAGAGAATTTAAGTGAGAAGGAACTAACCGATGTTATCAGGTTATATGGACAAGAGGTAAAAGCGAAAAGATTGGCCCAAGCCATGAAAAGTTCACCTAAAAAAATAAAAACTACCGCTCAGCTTTCAGGAGTAATCCGTTCTGTTGTCGGAGACAGGTATTTTGTAAAAACCGCCGCCAGAGTATTTCAGGCTTTGAGGATCAAGGTCAATGATGAGCTTGGAAATATACAAAAAAGCCTTGAAAGCATCATTCCGATTCTGGTGACGGGAGGGAGGGTGATTGTGATATCTTATCACTCACTTGAAGATGGCCTTGTTAAAAAGATATTTAAGAAATATTCTGGTAGATGTGTTTGTCCATCGAATGTTTTAGAGTGTCGGTGTGGCAAACAGAAGCTTGTCCGACCTGTGCATTCTAAACCTCTTTATCCTAGCCGGGTTGAGGTTGCAAGAAATCCCAGGGCTAGGTCTGCGAAATTGAGGGTAGTTGAGAAAGTTGCGTTTACATCATAAAAAAAACAGGTTTTTTAAGCAATTTAGATTGATAATTCCGGCAATATTTGCCCTGGCGATTGTATGGGTCTGGAAATCGACTATGGCTGATAAATTCTCTCGCATGCTGACTGAACTTGACCAGACAAGAAAGGAATTAATTGAAGAAAATAAACGGTTAAAGGTTAAGCTTGAACGTTACAGCTCTATTTCTTGGATAGATAGCTGTGCTTGCTACAAGTATGGTATGACATATAATGTGAAGAAGCGTATTGTTGTATTTGATAATCCTAAAGAAGAAACAAAAAAAGATCGGAGCCTTTTTGCAGGATTGGGTAATGTAGCGGGTGAAATATTGAAGAAGTTAAAAGGTGAAAAATGAGCGGCCTGAGAGGTTCGATATCTAAATCAAGAATCCTTTTTTTAAAGATAACGATAATTGTAGCTTGGGCGGTTTTCATTGGGAGGTTGATATGCCTTCAATTTATAGACAGAGAAAAATTTATTCAGGCTGCCAATGACCAACAAAATCTTGTTATCGATATTCAGTCCAAACGAGGAATCATTTATGACCGTAACTATAGAGTTTTAGCCCAGGATATCGATTCTTATTCGTATTATGTTGTTCCTGAAGAGATTAATGACAGAAAAAAAGCAGAACGGCTTTTGAGAGAAATAACTGGAAAATCTGGTTGGGAAAAGAAATTTGAAAAGTATCCGAAATTTCTATGGGTTGCCAGAAAGACCTCCCCCGAATTAAAAGGTTATTTTGATAGTTCCGGCATAGAGTCTTTAAATTATGTTATTGAGCCCAAAAGGATATACCCATCCGGTAATCTGGCTTTTTCTTTGTTGGGCAGAGTAGATATAGATAACAACGGTCTTTCTGGACTTGAATTACAGTATAACGATATACTTTCTGGTAAGAGTGGGAAAGATATTTTACGTCGTGATGGTTTGGGATATAGTTACTTGTTCAATGAAAAGCCCCTGGTTGAACCGCATCCGGGTCTAGACATGGTAACGACGATAGACCTTGACCTTCAACAGATAGTTGAGCAGGAATTGGTGACCGCTCTTGCAGAAAACAACGCTGCTTTTGCCATCGGTCTGTTTATCGAGGTGGGTACGGGAGAGATCCTTGCTTGCGCAGTTTTAGATAGCCTGGGAAAGCACTCGTCGCGCAACAGAACGATTACCGATCAATATGAACCCGGCTCCACCTTCAAAATCATTACGGCGGCTATAGCTCTTTCGAGTGGATTGTTTGAACCAGAAAACAAATTGTGCGTAGAAAACGGTAGGTTCCGGATCGGCGGGAGAATAATTAGAGATGACCATGAGTATGATACCCTTACTGTTGAGGATATCATTGTTTTTTCCTCTAATATTGGCGTGTCTAAAATAGCTTGCAGATTAGGTGACCAACGTCTTTATAAGGCTATTAAGGAAGCTGGCTTCACGGTGCCTCAGGGAGTGGATTTCCCTGGTGAGGCTAAAGGATTTATTCAACATCCTGGTTGGAGGAAACATTATTTAGCCAGTATAAGTTTCGGACATGGAATTTCTGCTACGCCATTACAGATCGTTTCATTATACGGTGCTATCGCCTCGGGTGGAGACCTTTACCGGCCGTATTTCGGCAAACAGATAATATATGAGGATGGCCATAAAGAGAGATTAAATCATGTTCACAAGGTCAGGAGTGTTTTTGATTCCAAAGTAGCAGCTACCTTAGCGGATTTCCTAAGACAAGTGGTAACAAGAGGTACTGCTACAAAGGCCTCTTCGGATATTGTCTCAATTGCCGGTAAGACCGGAACAGCCTTAAAATTGAGAGATGATTTAAAGGGGTATGACCACCGCAAAGCTCAAGCTTCATTTGTAGGTTTTTTCCCTGCGGATTTTCCTCGAGTGGTGGGGATTGTGTTTTTTGATGAACCAAAAAACTCTCGTTATGGGGGGATAACAGCGGCGCCGGTTTTTAAAAGGATTGCTGAGAGGTATTGCACTTTACCCCGACAGATGGCACGATGGGCTATGGAGATGGAAAGTTGCAAAAGAAAAACATCGCCGAACGACAAAGTTGAATATATAACCGACAGGGTAAATTCAACAAACGATTGGCGCGGAGAGATGGTTAAACTTATCAATATCTCCGCTCGCTATTATGAAAATCAAGGAGATAAAAACCTTATCCCCGATTTCAGAGGATTGACCCTCAGGCAGGCACTGACTTTGGCGGCTGATAAGGGTCTTAGATGTAAGTTCAGCGGTTCCGGGATTGTTACCGAGCAATTTCCTAGTGCCGGTAAAATATACAAGCCGGGGACGGTATTGGAATTGAGGTGTAAAAGCGGATGAACCTTGCCTCGATAAATAATATGAAATCCGATTATAACCCTGTAAGCCTGGCAAAGTTGTTTGCCGGTCTTGATTGTGTTGTTGCCGGTGATTTTTCAGAGATGATGGTTACCGGCCTGGCAAACGATTCTCGCAAGGTGAAACCTGGAGATTTATTTTTCGCGGTGCCGGGTTTTGTTACCGATGGTAAAAAGTTCATTCCTGAGGCGGTATCGCTTGGAGCCACAGGGGTTGTTGTTCAATCTGATGTTTCTGGTATCGAAGGAGTACCGGTAATAAAGTGTAAAGATATAAAGAGAACGATGTCGGTGGTGGCAAATCGCTTTTTCGATTTTCCCTCTACAAGTTTACACATCGTTGGTGTTACAGGCACCAATGGCAAAACCACGGTCAGTTACCTTTTCACTCATATCATGGATTGTTGCGGAGAAAAATATGGTAGAATAGGAACTGTAGAATATTACACGGGCAAACGCACGGTTAACGCCTTGAATACTACACCCGATGCTTTGGAACTGCAAACGCTTTTGGCAGAGATGAGAGATTTCGGGATGAGCGGTTGTGTTATGGAGGTATCGTCCCATGCGCTCGAGCAGGGTAGATGCAATGATATGGAATTTACCGGAGCAGTTTTTACGAACCTGACCCAAGACCATCTAGATTACCATAAGGATATGGAGAATTACCTTAAGGCGAAATCGATTTTATTTTCTGACCTTTTAAAAGAAGATGGCTTTGCAATAATAAATATTGATGATCCGTATTCTGGGAAGATTAAAAGCCTTTGCCGTGGTAAGATCCTTACGTTTTCAGTGATTGGAAGTTCGAACCGGGCTTCAACAGCTGATATAAAATTGATAGATGGTGGTTGCAAGGATAACATCCGGTATTTCGAGGTGACGTTTGGAAATAGAACGCTTAGCGGAAGCATGCCACTTTTGGGGAGGTTTAATTTGTCAAATGCGGCAGCGGCGATTGGAACTGCCATAAGTAGTGGATGCCGTTTTGATGAGGCAATTGAGGCACTGAAAACCTCTCCCCAGGTTCCCGGGAGAGTCGAAAGAATTGATCTTGGTCAACCTTTCGAAGTGGTCGTGGATTACGCTCATACACCCGATGCCTTAAAAAACCTTCTTACGGGAGTTGAATCATCCGGCGAAAAGATCCTTGTTTTTGGTTGTGGCGGAAACCGAGATAAAACAAAACGTCCTATCATGGGCAAGATAGCGGTTGAGTTTGCTGATAGGGTAATCATAACCTCCGATAATCCTCGAAACGAGAGTCCGACGAGAATAATAAATGACATATTAAAAGGCATTTCGCAAAAGGAGGATTGTATCGTTGTTGAAGATAGGAATAATGCTATCAGCGAGGCTTTAAAGAAAGCTAAACCTGATGATTTGGTAATTATCGCTGGCAAAGGACATGAGGATTACCAGGTGGTGGGCAATAGAAGGATTTATTTTTCTGATGTAGATGTAGTAAAGAAATACCTGAAAAAAATGAGTCATGCGGGTTCTTGAACTTATGAAAATAACCAGTCTTGAGGTGCGAGAGGCTTTGGGTGTTGAGCCCTTACGGGCAAATACCAACAATGGGTTGCCGGCTGAGTTGGTTGATGAGATTTCCTTTAATGGCGTGTCCACTGATAGTAGAACGGTTAATGAAGGCGACCTCTTTTTTGCCCTTATAGGTGAAAGGTTCGATGGACATAGTTTTGTCGAAGATGCTCTAACGAAGGGCGCTGTTGGGGTTGTGATAAGCAAAGACATCCACCCCTCCAGGGGTATCGTTTTTAAGGTAAAGGATACGCTTAAGGCTTTAGGCGAACTGGCTAAATCCTACAGATGTAAGTTTGATATCCGGTGTGTTGCCATTACCGGTTCTAATGGCAAGACCACCACTAAAGAGATTCTGGCAACCTGTTTGGAAACATGTTTTCATACTCTAAAGACAACGGGCAATTTTAACAACTTAATTGGACTGCCATTATCGCTTTTCAACCTTGATGACGAATATAAAGCTGGGGTTTTTGAACTGGCTATGAGTGCGCCGATGGAGATAGCACGCCTGGCTGAAATCTGCCAACCTCAAGTGGGAGTTTTTACTAATATAGCCCCTGTTCATCTTAAGACAATGAAGTCTATAAAAGATATTGCAAAAGCTAAATTTGAGCTTGTGGAAAGTTTGCCGCATGATGGGGTTGTGGTTTTAAATGCAGATGATAAGTATCTGGCAGGTTGGCGAAATTTGATAACACAAAAAGTGATAAAATACAGCCTGGAAAATGAGGCTGATTTCCGTGTGGAATCTGTTGAAAGTTCTTCTGGTGGTGCAAGTTTATTTAAGTTGAAAGGGGTTAAATATAAAATCAATCTCCCCGGGATACATAATATCTATAATGCTGTTGCCGCTATAGCTACTGCATCATATTTTGGATGTGACCTCCATAGATTAGTTGAGCCAATAGCCAATGTTAAAGCATACCATCTACGGTCCGAGGTCTTTGAAAGCTCGGGGGTTATTTTTATTAACGATTGTTATAATGCCAACCCGGTTTCGATGCGATTAGCTGTTGATACACTTGTAAATTACCCTGCAAGGGGAAGGAAAATAGTAGTATTTGGCGATATGCTTGAGCTGGGAGATGATGAAAAAGATTTTCATGTAGAGGTGGGTGAATATTTGAATTTTAAAAATATCGATGTCCTTTTTGCATTTGGTAACCTTGCCCGTTATTACCTTGAGGGATTTAAGGGTGGCTTGGGGAAACATTTTAGAGAAAAGGTGAAACTGGCTGAAAGCCTTAAAAGTTTTTTGCGTGCTGGTGATGTTGTCCTTGTTAAAGGTTCAAGGGCAATGGCTTTGGAAGAGATTAGCGAGATGTTTAAGGAGAAAAGCTGATGCTTTATCATCTGCTCTATCCATTAATAGAATATTTCAGCGGATTTAATATTTTTAAATATATAACTTTCCGCACAGCATATGCCACTATTACAGCTATGCTGATTAGCTTCGTTTTCGGAAGCATGTTTATTCGGTATTTGAAGCGAAAACAGGTGCAAGAGAAAATCCGTGAAGATGGACCTAAAACTCATTTTGCTAAAGAAGGTACCCCGACGATGGGCGGTCTTTTGATTTTAATATCTATCTTGGTTCCGACATTGTTATGGGCTGACCTGACAAACACTTACATTCTTCTGATTCTTTTTGTGACGGTATGGATGGGACTTCTTGGTTTTCTGGATGATTATCTTAAAGCGGTTAAGAACCAAAAGAAAGGAATAGTGGCAAGAAAGAAATTTGTTGGACAGATATTGCTGGGATTAATATTGGGAGCTATTCTTTATTTTAAACCTCCTGACCCCATGTTCACCACAGCTACCGGCTTACCGTTTTTTAAGAATCTTTATTTGGATTTTGGCTTGTTGTATATCCCCTTTGTTGTTGTGGTGATTACCGGTTCGTCCAATGCTGTAAATCTTACTGATGGTCTTGACGGTTTAGCCATTGGTCTGGTGGGGATATGCGCCCTTGGCTTTGCCGGCTTATCATACATTACGGGACGTGTCGATTTTACCAGTTATCTTGATATCGAATATTTCAAGGGGGCTGGGGAGTTAACTATTTATTGCGGTGCTCTGGTAGGTGCCTGTCTTGGGTTTTTGTGGTTCAACTCAAACCCGGCACAGGTTTTTATGGGAGACACCGGTGCGCTTGCTCTTGGGGGTGCTTTAGGCGCAATTGCTCTTTTGCTGAAAAAAGAGATAATTCTGGTAATCATAGGGGGTGTGTTTGTAGCTGAGGCGATTTCGGTAATCATTCAGGTGCTGTATTTCAAGTTGACCGGTAAACGGGTATTCAAAATGGCGCCGTTACATCATCATTTTGAATTGTGCGGATGGCCCGAACATAAGGTGACCGTTCGTTTATGGATAGTGGGTGTGATATTTGCCTTGATCAGCTTGAGCACGTTGAAGATAAGATGATAAAATTTGAGGGGAAAAAGGTGAGTGTTATCGGGGCGGCTCGCTCAGGGTTAGCCTCGGCGGTAGCATTAAAAGAGCTGGGTGCAAGAGTATTTTTATCGGAGTTAAAGGATACAGGTGATTATGGCGAGATGGTCAGGATTCTCAAATACCGCGATATAAAATTTGAATTCGGTAAGCACAGCGATGATGTGTTCGATTGCCAGCTTATGGTGACAAGTCCGGGAGTACCATTCGATGCAGAGGTTTTAAACCGCGCCCGTGAGAAAAATATCAAAATCATTTCCGAGTTGGAACTTGGGTTTTTGCTTTGCCCGGGTAAGATAATAGCTATCACAGGTTCCAATGGAAAAACTACAACCACTTCCCTTATAGGGGAGATATTTTCGCATTCGGGAATAAAGTACCGGGTTGCGGGCAATATCGGAAAACCATTTGTCGCTATCGCTGCTAATGTTAGCCATGACGGTTGGGCTATACTTGAGGTGTCAACGTTCCAGCTTGAGTGGATAGACAGATTCAAACCCAAGGTGGCAGCGGTGCTGAATATCACCCCGGACCATCTCGATCGACATCGCAGTATGGAAAATTATATTGCATTGAAGTTCAAGGTTTTTTCAAATCAGAACGGTACAGATCTGGCAGTTTTAAATGCGGATGATAAAAATTTGCAGAATTATAAACCGGTATCAGAGGTATTGCGTTTTTCTGTCATGGTCATAAAAAGGTCATAACCAGCGTTGATAAGATTAGTATTAAAGGGCTGCATAATCTTTCTAACGCCTGCGCTGCGGCAGCATGTTCTTCTGTAGCTGGTGTCGATACCGAGTCTATTGCTGCCGGTTTGAGGTCTTTTAAGGGAGTGGAACACCGGCTGGAGGAGGTGGGGCTCATTGGAGGGGTGAGCTTCATTAATGACTCAAAAGCAACTAATGTAGATGCTGTTTATCAGGCGCTTCAGTCGGTGTCCCCTCCTGTTGTTTTGATTGCTGGAGGGTTATACAAAGGCGGTGATTTTTCCATCTTGAATGATTTGGTGAAAAAATATGTAAAGGGTATTGTTTTAATTGGAGAAGCCTCTGGTATAATCGCAGATACATTTGAGAGTATCACACATCTCTACAATGCAGGTTCGCTTGAAGAGGCGGTTAGGACAGCTTATGAGGTTGCCGGGTCGGAGGGGACGGTGTTGCTATCACCCGGTTGCGCCAGTTTCGATATGTTTGAGAATTTTGAACACAGGGGACATATGTTCAAGCTAGCTGTAAATAAACTGGAAACGGAAGTTGGGTCAGCATGTTGAAATCGCCAGAAAAAGCAATAATGATTTCTGTTGTTTTGCTGATGGCAACCGGTTTGGTGTTTATATACAGTGTCTCGGGACCATATAGCCAATCTAAGGGGCTTTCGGTTTGGTATTATTTTTTACGACAGGGAATCTGGGCAGGTTTGGCACTGGTCGTTTTGTTTATATGTTCTACTTTAAACTATCGCAAGTTCTTGAGATTGTCGCCCGTGTTTTTAGTCGGTTCGTTATTGTTGTTGTTAGTGGTTCTGTTTACACCGGCAATAAATAATGTACACCGCTGGTTGAGGTTTGGTTTTTTGTGGGTTCAACCGTCGGAAATTTTCAAAATTTCGCTTTTAATGTATTTAGCTTACTCTTTTGGTAATAAAAAAATGAATCTGAAAGACGGAAAAAAGTTGTGGCCAAAACTTGTGATTATCGGTATCGGTCTTCTTTTAATAGCCAAAGAGCCTGATTTAGGTACTATGATGTTAGTGTTTTTAACGACCGCTTTGGTTTTGTTTATAGCCGGGATTGATATCAGGTACCTTTTGGTTGCAGGTGTAATGGTTATGGTTATAGGATGTGTTATGGTTTTTGGTTTTGGTTATGAAAAAGATCGACTCAATGATTATATTTCCTCATTGAAGGATCCACTTAGGACTGATATCCCCGCTTCTCGATCTGGGGGATACTACCAGACCCGTCAGTCCCTCATAAGTATTGGCTCAGGTGGTTTAGCTGGCAGAGGGTTAGGCGGTGGTTGTCAGAAAAACCTTTTTCTTCCTGCTCCCCATACCGATTTCATATTGTCCGCCTCAGCCGAGGAGGGCGGATTTCTATTTTGCTTATATTTATTAAGTTTAATGTTAATTTTTTCAATGGGAACCCTTAAAATAGCAACCATGGCAGTAGACCTGGAGGGATTTTTACTGGCGGCTGGTTTGGGAAGTATTATAACCTTTCAGGCGGTTATTAACATAGGTGTCGCATTGGGACTGTTGCCGATTACCGGTATGACCTTACCATTTTTCAGCTATGGTGGGTCATCTTTAGTAATCTGCAGTGCCGCCACCGGTATGATTCTGTCGGTTGCTCGTTATGGTAGAATTCCGAAGGTGAGGTTTATAAAAGCGCTATGAGAATTTTATTTGCAGGTGGGGGGACCGGCGGTCATTTGGTACCAGCTATAAATATTGCCAACGCCCTGAAAGACAAACTCGAGGATGTACAATTTCTGTTTGTTGGAATTAAAGGTGGTATGGAAAAACCCCTGTTAGCAAAAAGTGGTTTTCCAACCGAGGAGATAGAGGTTGTAGGATTAAAAAGAAATTTTTCGGGGATGTTGGATTTTTCCAAAAAGATTATGCGAGCTTATGCCCAATCTGATAAGCTGGTTCGTGGTTTTGGGCCGGAGATAGTTGTTGGCACGGGGGGTTATCTTTCTGCACCGGTGGTGCTTGCTGGTAAAAGGCGTAGAGCTCGCATACTTATCCAGGAACAGAATATCTTTCCCGGTTTGGCAACGAGATTTTTAGCTCGTTTCGCCGATAAAATCTGTTTGGCATTTGAAAGTTCAAAAAAGTACTTTCATGGTATCAGGAATATTGTGGTCACCGGCAATCCTCTCAGAGATGATTTAAAACTGCCTAAGGGTAATGGTTTCCTTAATGAGTTTGGTTTGCAATCGGGTAAAAAGGTGTTACTTATAACCGGCGGAAGCCGTGGAGCGCATTCGATAAACAAAGGTATTGCCGGTTTCCTTAAAAAGGGGCTTTTGCCTCCGGACTGGCAAGTTCTCTGGCAAACTGGCAGTGTCAAATTTGATGAGACTGCGAATATGGTTAAAGATATAGATTTTGCTGGCCGCTTAGTACCATTTATTGAGTTGATGCCCAAGGCTTATGCCATATCCGACCTTGTTGTATGCCGGGCTGGAGCGATGACATCATCAGAGTTATTAGCGCTGGGCCTTCCGGCTATTCTTGTGCCATATCCACATGCAGCGGGTAACCATCAGATGAGAAATGCTCTTGATTTAAAGAACAAGGGTGCGGTAGAGGTGATTGCCGATTCGAAATTGCAATCTGATGAATTTGCCAATTTGTTGAGGGGTCTTTTAAATGATGAGTCAAGGCGCGATAAACTGGCCTTAAAAGCGTGTTCGCTGGGCAATACAAGCGGCACCGAGGCAATTACCAAGGAGATTATTAAGCTATATGAAGTTTAAGCGGATAAAGAAGCTTCATTTTGTGGGCATTGGTGGAACAGGAATGTGTGGAATTGCCGAAGTGCTTTTCAATCTTGGTTATTCGATATCCGGCTCGGATTTAAAGAAAACCGAAGTAACACAACACTTGGAAAGTCTGGGAATCAACATAAATTACTTTCATAAGGAAGAAAATATTAAAGATGCTGACGTTGTTGTTTATTCCTCGGCGATAAAGCCTGACAATCCCGAGTTAATCGTTGCTACGGCAAAAAAAATCCCTATTATCCCACGAGCTGAAATGCTGGCCGAGCTGATGAAATTGAAATTTTCGATAGCTGTGGCCGGCACTCATGGTAAAACAACGACCACTTCTCTTATAGGGCATGTATTAAGTAAATGCGGTTTTGACCCTACCGTTATTGTTGGTGGACGGGTTCTGGGTGTGGGAACGAATGCTTATCTTGGCAAAGGTGATTATGTGGTAGCTGAAGCTGATGAGTTTGACCGCTCACTTTTACGTTTTTATCCAACTATGGCGATTATCACCTCGATTGAACCGGAGCATATGGAATGTTATGATAGTATTGATGATCTGTATAATTGTTTTGTCGAGTTTGCTTCGAGAGTGCCGTTTTATGGTAGCATTATCTATTGTCTGGATGATTCCGGCCTTCAGCAGGTAAGAGAACGTTTCACCAGGCCAAGTATATCCTATGGTTTCTCCCGTCATGCTGATTTACATGCCGGAGAGCTGTCTTATTCGTCGGGTGGTATATCTTTTGTCTGTTATTCAAACAACAATACCCTGGGAAGGGTTAGGGTCCCTCTTTACGGTAAACATAACGTTTTAAACTCCCTGGCTGTTTTGGCCGTGGCGTTAGACCTTGAGATACCATTTGAGAAAGCAACATCTGCGCTTGCATCTTTCCCGGGCGTGAGCAGGCGGATGGAGCTTGTGGGCCAGGTTGATGGCGTTAAAGTGTATGATGATTTTGCACACCATCCTACCGAGATAAAGATTACCCTCGAAGGTGTGCGCAATAGTTTTACTGGTAGAATTGTGGTTGTTTTTCAACCGCATCTTTACTCGCGCACTAAAACTTTTTATAAAGAATTCGGTTCTTCTTTCTTTGATTCTGATATGCTTATCGTAACGGACATTTATCCCTCGCGTGAAAAACCAATCCAGAACGTTACCGGTGAGCTTGTAGCAGAAGCGGCTAAAAAGTCGGGACATAAACAGGTAGAATATATAAAGGATAAAAGCAAAATCGCTGGTTTTCTAAAGGAGAAATTAAAAGCAGGTGATCTGGTGCTGGTTATGGGGGCAGGAGATATATATCATCTATCGCCACAGATAATAAAAGAAATCGAGGTTGGAAAGAGAAGATGAAAAAACTTCTGGGTGCATTTATCATAGTTTCATTGGCTGTTGTCACCGGTCGGTACGTATATCTTGAATTGAGTCGGTTACCGTTTTTTAATTTATCTGAGGTTGAAATAAAATGTCCTGAAAATATTGACCGGGGCGATGTATTGGAGATATCCGGATTGAAGATTGGTGAGTCGATTTTTTATCAGGACCTTAATAAAGCTACTGATTCACTTCTGGAGATAAGGGGAGTGCAATCAGTTAAGATTAGAAGATTATTACCGGCATCGATAAGGATAAATCTTGAAACGGATGAGTTAGTTCTTTTTGTTAAAACCGACAAAATATACGGTTTGACAAAAAGCCAGAAACTTTTAAGAGTAGCAAATCCTAAGAATATTCTTCCAGTGGTGACAGGACTTGGTGTTGTGAAATCACAGAATGTTCGGGATGGTAATATAAAATCAAACATGCTTGACTATTTTGATAAGGTTAAGCTCTGTTATGCTATAGATGTTTACGAAGAGATGAGGATGTTATCCGAAAATCTGGCAAATCGGCTATCGGAAATTCACTTTACAGGTTCCGACCGGATTGTTTTGTATTTCGATCCGGGTGGCGTGAAGGTTTTACTTCCCTTACAGGGTCGACGGAAAGCACTCTCCAGGCTTTCGGTATTAGATTTCAATGGAATTCTGGGCAATTCCGGTTCATTTGATATGACAGGGGGCAGGATGGTTGTCAGAAGAAGGATTTGAGCATGTCTAAGGATAATCATATAGTTGGTCTTGATGTAGGTTGTTCGAAGGTGGCGGTAGTGGTAGCCGAACCGGGTGATAATGGTGGTTTGAGACTTTTAGGTATCGGGAAAGCTCCGACCGAGGGTTTGAAACGTGGTATAGTAGTGGATCTGGAGAAGATGGTTGGTTCTATTCATTCTGCTGTAACAGATGCCGAGATGGTTTCCGGTTGTAAGATAAATTCTGTGAATGCCTGTATATCTGGAGAGCATATTAAAAGTATCAACAGCCGGGGAGTTATCGCTATTGGCAAAGGGTCCTCGGAGATAACAAGGTCGGAGGTTGAAAGGGTTATCGAAGCGGCTCGAGCTGTAGCTATTCCTGCCGACCGGGAGATAATTCATGTTTTGCCCCAGGAGTTTATCGTTGATGACCAAAATGGAATAGTTGACCCGATCGGGATGTCGGGCATTCGCCTTGAGGTAAGTGTTCATATGGTAACCGGTTCGGCAGCGGCTATTATGAATGTAGTCAAAGCAATCGAGAAGGCAGGTCTTGAGATAGAGGAGCTTATACTGGGGCCGCTTGCTGCCGCTTATGCTGTGTTGAATCCTGATGAGAGGGAACTTGGTTGTGTATTGATTGATATGGGAGCGGGAACAACCGGGATTGCAGCATTTTTAGATGGTGCAATTAAACATACAGCTGTACTTGGTATCGGTGGTAAAAACGTAACTAATGATATCGCAATTGGTTTGCGCACTCCTTTAGAACAGGCTGAGAGGATAAAATGCCAATATGGTTCTGCTCTTTCGACTATCGTTGCTTCCGACGAGTTAATTACCGTTCCCGGTGTAGTGGGACGCCAGTCAAAGGAGGTTTCACGCTCGGTTTTGGCAGCTATAGTTGAACCCAGGACAGAGGAGATTTTTTCGCTTGTGGCTCGGGAATTAAAGAAAGCAAACCTTGCGGAATCCTTGGCATCAGGTATAGTACTAACAGGTGGTGCTTCACAACTTGAGGGTATCCCTGAACTTGCCGAGCAGTTATTCGACCTTCCCGCAAAACTTGTCCGTCCAGAATGTGTAATAGAAAGTGGCCAACAGTTACCCGGTCCCGAATTCACGGCCTCGGTTGGTCTGGTGAGATATGCTCTTATGAGTGAGCAACCCGTTAAAACCAGGGCTATCAAGAAGCGAGGTCTTAAGGTGTTTGAGAAAATAAAAAATATATTTTCTGAATATTTTTAACTTCCTCTACTGGAGGGGATAGGAAGGAAGTACCGTGATTGAATTAGATGTTGAAAGCGAGGCCTATGCAAGGATGAAAGTTATTGGCATAGGTGGTGGAGGTGGAAATGCTGTCAACCGCATGATCGAGGCTGGTCTGTTTGGAGTTAAGTTTGTCTCCATAAATACAGATCGCCAGGATCTTGATTTTAGCCGTGCGGACGACAAGGTTCAAATCGGTAAAAAGTTGACTAAAGGGCTTGGTGCAGGTGCTAATCCGGATATAGGAAAGATGGCAGCTGAGGAGGATATCGATAACATTAGAAAAGCTGTCAGCGGTGCCGACATGGTTTTTATAACATGTGGTATGGGCGGTGGTACCGGCACTGGCGCTGCACCCATCGTCTCTAAATGTACTCGGGAACAGGGTGCTCTTACAGTAGGCATAGTAACCAAGCCATTTAATTTTGAGGGACCTAGGAGGATGTCTCAGGCTATGGCTGGTATCGCTAAGTTAAGGGAAAGTGTCGATACACTTATAATAATTCCCAATCAGCGCCTGTTGCAAATCCTTGATCCTACAACCGCTTTTGAGGAGGCTTTTCGCAAAGCTGATGAGGTGCTGTATTCGGCCACCAAAGGTATCGCCGATTTGATAACTCGTCATGGCTTGATAAATTTAGATTTTGCGGATGTCAGGACTGTGATGTCTGAGAAAGGTGATGCCCTGATGGGCACCGGTTTCGGTTGTGGTGAGAGCGGCGCGGAGCTGGCTGCAAAAATGGCCATAAGTTCACCGCTGTTAGAAGACATCGATATCTCGGGAGCTAAAGGAGTGTTGGTTAATATCACCGGTGGCAAGAAAATAACTATCACAAATGTTAATGACGCCATGGAGGCTGTTTATGCGGCTGTTGGCGGTAATGCTAATATCATTTTCGGCGCCGTTATCGATGACAACCTTGATGATGAAATTTACGTAACCGTTATCGCCACCGGATTTGGAAAAAAGGACGAGTTTATAACAAAGCAGGTTGTTCCGGGTGAGCTTTTCGCAGGCGAGAATGGAGGTCTTAAACCGCCCGTTAGTCGTAAGAGAAAACCAGCTAAATATCAAAGACCTATTTATAGGGAGATCGTTAACAACGACCGTTATCCTGAAAATATCGAAAAACCTACTTTTGAAAGGTTTCCCAAGACGGATCAGGTTGAGGAGAACTGGCACAAGGAGGATTTAAGCGACCAGCCAGAATAGCACATAAGCATGTTTCAGTATTTAAGTGAGGGATTTCTGTCTAATTTAAATGTAATATACTATCGTAAAGGAAGTATAATCCATTAGAATTATAATGTGTTTTTGATCTTGTAAAAGAATTTAATTGTCAGCAACATAACGCTCCTACTCCTGTTATGTGTGATTCTTTAGCAAGATGCCCAAGCCACTTCTTAAAATGAAAAAGTTTATGACCTATACAACCTAGATGAGGTGATATTTTAGTGTAATTGCCAGGGATGGTTTGAAATTTATTTTTGAGATTTAAGTTGATGTAGCAAATTATATTTTTAGAATGTCAAGGAATGGATTCTTAGCAAATGAAAGGTAGGTGCGTATTGCTATACGCTCCTACAGTGTGAATGATTTTTATATAATCTTACCATGTCAACATCATTGATTTAATACTCATAAAGTTTTAAATTGTATTTATGATTATCGCCTCGGTTTCCAATGTCTCAAAGAGTTATCCGTCTATTACTGTTCTGGATGATGTTTCTTTAGCTATAAAGAAGGGGGAGAAGATAGGGTTTGTTGGTGCCAACGGTACAGGTAAAACAACTCTACTTGAGATAATCTATGGCACTATTGAGGTTGATTCAGGAATCATTAACAAAATAAGAAATCTGAAAATTGCATATCTTCCTCAATCACCATCGGCTACATTAAGAAGGCAGAGTCATGCAGATATCACTGTATTTGACTTCATTAAAGCCGGTCATGGTGAGATATTTTCGCTTAAGAGTGAAATCAGCGAACTTGAGCAGAAAATATCATCAGGACGAGCCACGCGAGCTGATAGGGAACGTTATGGTAAGGCCCTGGACTTATTTGAGAATTTGGGTGGTTATGGAATCGAGGCTAAAAGCGAAAAAATCGCCGTTGGTGTAGGGCTGGCAAAGGAATTATTGGATAGACCGGTAAGAAAGCTTTCAAATGGACAGATGAACCGCACTACATTAGCGCGCCTGTTGATAGCCAACCCCGATTTGATGCTTTTGGATGAGCCGACCAACCATCTCGATATTGAAGGTATCGAGTTTCTTGAGAACTATTTAAGTACATGCTCGGCAGCAGCGGTCATAGTATCTCACGATAGGAGGTTTTTGGATCGGACAGCTGAAAAGATCTGGGAAATTTATCCCCCGAAGGTGAAAGTTTATCCTGGCAATTACAGTGCCTATTTGGAGAGAAAGCATAAGCAGGATGAACAGGCTTTAAGGGCATATATCCGACAACAGGAATTTATTGTCAGGACAGAGTTTTTCATTCGCAAATATATTGCTGGCCAGAAGACAAAGCAGGCAAAATCAAGGCGCAAAATGCTTGAAAAGCTGGAACGTTTAAAGAAACCACACGGGGCAGACAAGAGCATCAAGCTTAAATTTTCCGATGTTGGGCGGTCAGATCGAATAGTCTGCCGATTTGATGATGTCGATTTTGGGTATGACCAAAAACCGTTGCTCAAACAATTGAGTTTTACGATTGAGCGTGGCGACAAAGTTGGTCTTCTGGGTAAAAACGGCACGGGTAAAACGACCATCCTTAAGTTGATAACGGGTAACCTGAAACCTGACGATGGACAAATTTTGCGGGGTAAAAAAATAAATATGGGTTATTTTCGCCAATCTGGTCCGCGGTTTAATCCTGAAGATCAGGTTATCGATGTTGTCAAGAGAGTCTTGCCTGATTATAGCGAGGGCAGTATTCGGGATTTTTTAGCGAAATTTTTATTTACGGGTGAGGATGTTTTTCGGCCAGTGAAAACTTTCTCCGGTGGCCAGCTAAGCCGACTTGTCTTAGCCACTCTTATGGCTACAAAACCGAATTTTCTAATCCTCGATGAGCCAACCAATCACCTTGATATCCCATCGCGAGAGGCTCTTGAAAATGCCCTTGAGAACTACACTGGAACACTTCTCGTAGTATCACACGACCGGTTTTTCTTGGATGCAATCGTCAATAAAATCCTTCTGCTGGAGGATGGGAATATTACCACTTATCTTGGTAATTATTCTTACTTTGAATCAGGAAAGCAAGAGATATCAGAAGTTACAAAAACGGTTGAGCGACTAGGTAAGAAGTCAATACGAAAACCAAAAAGCAAAAAGGTTAACCCCTTGATTATAAGAAAGATAAAAGAAGAAATAAAAGTCCTGGAAAAGGATTTGATAAAGGTTGAGGATAACTTGAAGTCTGGTAAATATAAATACAACTGGGAGAAGCTCCATATATTGCAGGATGAGAAGACCGAGCTTGAAAATCGACTTCTTTTGTTATACGAACAGCTTGAAAATATTTCGGCAAAGGAGTAATAGATAAACATTGTAACGAAACTCAATAAAATCCACTTTCCGATTCTGATATTCATCGTGGTCTTTTCACTTTTTCCAAACAACGATCAGTGGTTCGATTCTTATACTTATGCTTTAAATGTTAGGGATGGTGTTGATTTATTTCATCCACATCATCTGCTTTACAATGTGCTGGGGTATTTATTTTACAATGCATTCAAATTTACAGGCATTGGAAGTTTGAAGCTTCTTTCTTTTGTAAATTCGATTTTTGGTGTATTTACATTGGTGCTGATTTTTTTGATTGTAAAAAGTCGAAAAGGTTCGATATCAGCAACACTTTCAACCCTGATAATCGGTTTTTTATATTCATTCTGGTATTACTCCACCTCAGTTGAGGTTAATATGCCGGCTTTGATGTTTTTATTCATTGCCCTATACCTGTTAACGGTTAAGCCACAGTCAAGAACAAACACAATAGCCGTCTATATTTTTATTTCAGTCGGCGTCCTTTTCCATCAATTGTTGATATTAAGTTTAATTCCTATTTTTATTTATGATATAAAGAAATACCGTTCATTTGCTAAACCTGTTTTATATGTTTTGCCCGGTTTTGGGATAATGGCACTGACATATATCATAATCGGGATATTGAAGGCACCCGAGAAAAGCATAAATGGATTGTATGAGTGGTTGACATTGTATAGCCACTATGGCCAATGGGGTAAAATTAGAACCGAGAATTTAATAATCGGTTTTTGGGGAATAACAAAAACTATATTCGGAGGAGATAGCCTCAGGCGGATTTTTTATGATGGTAGGTTATCCTGGTTAAATATGATTTATTGCATGGCTGTAGTTATTGTAACTACAGGGATGGTCTGGCTTTTATTGACTTCCATAATATTGTTTTGGCGTCATCACAATCAACAAGGGTTGTTGATGTTGGGCTTTATCTTCGTTTTTGGAGTATTTGCTTTCTGGTGGGCTCCCAGCGATGATGGTTTTTGGCTTTTTCCCGTTATTTTGGTTTTGCTTTTTGCGTTTGGAGAGAACAGTTATAGATATCAAAGGCAAAAAATAACTAATGTTGTTCTGATTTTACTTTTAGCGATAAACATTGGTTACGAGATTATCCCTGCCTCACAAAAGGAGAACTCGATTGCCCGACAGGGAGCGAGTGCTTTGGCAAGGTTTGAACTTGCAACCAGTGATCTGGTACTGACTAATTTTAACCAGATACGCTTAGCGTTAGATTATCATCACCGGATAAAAGTACCTACTGCAAGTCTTGTATATTTAGAAAGCGGTGATAAAGATATTGTGATCTCAAATTACCAAAAACGTATTAAAGAAGTTCTTTCAAGGGGAAAAGTTCTATTATTTGAAGATGAGATTAGGCCTGAACCCCACAGGCGATTTCTTTACGAACGGTTTTCCCCTGATGATTATTCCAAAACGTATAGCCCTTTTATTCCTTATTTAATACCTGTAGACTCTATTAAAGCTTACGGTAGAAATGTAATTATATATCGGATCGATCCTGAGATAATATCCGCTGGTAAGATTACATCAGAATGACATTTAGCTCCTTACGGTAGGAGTAGTATTATTGTTCAACCGGTCCGGGGCGAATTGTGGACTGATGGTACGATAGATGCAGGCTGTATTTGTCTATTAAGAAGCTATTTCAAAATATGGTCCATGAAATAGACATAATAGCTGGTGTATTCGTCGATAACTTTTTGTTTGGTGGTTGGTCCGTGACCGGATGTTGTATCCTCGAAATATAAAACATCCTTGCCTAGTTTGCCGAGGAGATATCCGAAGCGACGTGGATCTCCAGCGAAAACTCGGGGGTCATTGAAACCACTGGTTATGAATATCGGTTTTTTGAGATTTTCGGATTTGAAGATGGGTGATAAGTCATGTGTCAGATCACTACCTATCTTGCCGAATTCGAGTTCCCAAATCTTCAGGCCGCCTTTGTCACCATGGATTTGGCAATAATCATGGTCGGCGACTCCTACTTGGCTTATGGCACAGGCGAACTTTTCCGGAGCTGTTACAGAAAGGTAGTTTACTGTATAACCACCATATGAAGCACCCCAGATACCGATTTTATCGGGATTAGAGTACCCTTCATTAATCAGGTAATCTAAGGCGGCTTCGGCATCGCCCAAAGCAGCATATCGTCCCTCGAGATTATCAGCCTTTTCCCAAGCGGGACCATATCCCGTTGAACCTCTGACATTGGGGCGCAGAATAATTATACCTTTTGATAAGGCAAAAGCGAGATTTCTCTGGAAGTATGGATGCCATTGTTCGGGAGGCCCACCATGATAATCGACTATAGCGGGATTGTTGCCGTCTTTTTTAACGTTTGTTGGAACGTAAAGAAGTGCTGGTATCATTGTGCCATCTTTGGATGGATAACGAATAACTTTGACTTTTATATTGGAAAAATCGAAACCGAACGTGGAAACAGAAGCCAAAGGTATAATTTCATTTACACCTAAGCGGAAATAATATATTGATGGTTGAATGTTTGGTGAGCTGAAACCGTAAACAAATTCGCCATAATCGTTGACGAAACCATTTTCATCAAAGGGGCCTTCGCCTGAGAGGTAACCCACTGGTAGTTTGGGCACATTCAATATATTACCATTGAGATCAAAAGCCTCCAGTTCGGAATAACCATCCTTGTTTAGGGTTATGATAGCCGATCTTACACTTTTAACATATTCAAAACCAGCCGATTCCATTTTGGGGTCATAGACAAGGTGCATTTTTTTCGGCTTTTTCAGTTTTATATAGACAACTTTATTGAATTCATCCGGCATGGAGAGAGCGTCGGTAATAAATACAACACGGCCATCTCCGGTAAAGAGTGCATTTTCAAAATTGCCACGTTTAGTGAGGTTTTTGGTTTTCAGGGTGTTTTCATCTAAAATGAAAAGTTGGTTTTCGGAAAAGGAGAAGAATCGGCCGCAAAGGAGCAGACCATTTTCGTAATCGTAAATGCCAGCCCATTCTTTATCTTGGTAAAGCGTGTCTAACTTATCGGTTGGAATAGTGTATTTACAGAAGAACTGGTTTTGCCGGTCGTCGATTGTTAAGAAAAACTCGTCTTTGTTCTTAAAGACGATGTTAGCGTATCTAACATCAGGATTAACCAAAAGCGGTTTGAAGCTGCCATCGCGGTTGAACATGTAAACATCGTGTCGTTCGCTACCGTGATACATAACCAGAACCAGAACGAATTCACCAGAAGGATAAACATCATAACCCCATATCGAATAACCTTCTTCAGCCCAGTTGTTTGGTGAAAGCTGTTTTGGCCACCCCATTGGTTTATCGATATAAAAGAGGTGGCTGATTTCGCCGGTGATTCTCATCATGAAATATATTCTACCTGTGTTATCTATCTGGGGGTAGCTGACATGATCTATTCCCAGAAGGAAGGAAAGGTCTTTATAGGTTTTTTCCCAGTAGGGGGAACTTTCGAGTTTTTCCTTGGTTGCCTGATTACAGCTGTCAATGTAAGCCATCATACGGCTGGTGTCGGAGATAATCCAGTTATCTGCTTCCTTGAGAATATCCTCTATCTTTCCGGCAAATCCTGTAGCTGTATAATATCCTAATATTGCCAAACATACGAAAACAATGCATCTTTTCACTTAACTTTCCTCCTTAAACATTTTCCATTTTTACATTTTTGTAAACGTATTTTCATTGATATAGTTACGATTAAAGATAAAAATTGATACAATAAGTTTTTCATAGCATTTATTGTAAATACTTAACCTTCTTTAACATCGTAGTTGTAAAGGATTTTGCTTAACAGTTTATCTATCTGGTTAATTCTGAAAGGCTTGGCGATATAGCCGCTGGCACCTTCCTGAATTGCTTTCTTGGGAGGATATGCTAAAGGATAGCCTGTTATAATTACAACTGGCAGGTCCGGATATTTGGATTTTATTGACTGCAAGAGTTGTATACCATTTATCCTGGGCATCATTATATCAGTAATGACGAGGTCGTAGTTGTTATTATCGATCGTCTCTAATGCTTCCTTTCCATCCTTTGCCCCATCGGCCTGGTAACCTAAGGCATCAAGGGAGTCAAGCATGGTTTTTAGAATTGATTGTTCATCATCGACAACCAGGATTTTTTTGCGTGTAGGTAAATGTCTTGATGCAACAAAATCATAACCCTTTAAAGTTTTTTCAATCAACTCCTCCACTTTGCCGATTCTAAACGGTTTTACCAGAAAACCATCAGCTCCAGCTTCAAGAACATTTTTTTCTGGAACACCTTTACCTGAAATCGCCAATACAGGCATTTGAGGATATTCCTCTTTGATTGTTTTTATCAAATCGATACCTGATTTATCCTTCAATATGACATCGGTTATGATGACATCGATATTTTCGGATTTTAAAATACCCAGAGCCCGTTGGTAATCTTCAGCGGTAATAGTATTATATCCGATGGCTTCAAGCGTATCACCCAGTAGTTCGCGAATCATCTTTTCGTCGTCCACCACCAGTATTTTTATAGAATCGATGTCATATGATAAGTTATCCATCAACGTTTCCCTTGTTTTCTGATAATAGTTAAAACCTTATCTGTGTTTTTTCTCATGATTTGTTCTGATTCTGCTTCAAGGTTAAGCCTTAAAAGGGGTTCGGTGTTTGATGGCCTGACATTGAACCAGAAAGAACCGGCATCAATAGTTATACCGTCTAATGAGTCTATTTTTGCTTTGGGAAATGCCTCTGTCAACTCCTTTAATTTGCCTGGTATGTCACTGACTGTTGAGTTGATTTCACCTGAACGGTAATATTTATCGAATGTAGCTACAAGCTTTGACAGTTTCGCTTTACCGTTGATATCTATCGGGCTTTTACTTAAGAGCTCTAGGCAGACCGTAAAGGCGATCAGTCCAGAGTCGGCATACCAGTTATCCCTGAAATAAAAGTGCCCTGAATGTTCACCCCCGAAGATAGCTTTATGTTTTTTCATAATTGGTTTGATGATGGCATGTCCTACTTTCGTGCGGATTGGTTTACCGCCATTTGCTTTGATGACTTCCGGCACCGCTTTTGAGCAGATAAGGTTGTATATGATAGTAGAGCCTGGGTGCTTTTTTAGCATCGACTGGGAGACCAGGGCTGTTATCATGTCCCCACCAAGAGGCTTGGCATTTTCATCGACGAGGAACATGCGATCAGCATCACCGTCAAATGCGACACCGAAATCGGCTTTTTCCTCGATGACGCGTTTTCTGAGGTCGGCAATATTTTCCGGCTCAATTGGGCTGGCTGGATGATTGGGGAAACTGCCATCAAGCTCGAAATACATCGGCACCAGTTGGCAGGGAAGGTTTTTAAAAAGCTCGGGTATGATTTTACCGGCCATTCCGTTGCCGGCATCAACGACGATTTTAAAGGGTTTAATTACAGAAACATCGATAAATGATAGAACATGGTTGATGAAATCTTTAAGGATATCCCGGTTTGATAAAGAGCCTTTTTTATCAACGGTACGTAAATTGTCAGTCTTGAGAAGGTGTTTGATCTTGGCCATTTCAACGTCTGCAGAAAGCGGCACCGCCTCTTTCTTACACATTTTCAAGCCGTTGTAATTTGATGGATTATGCGAGGCAGTGATTATTGCTCCACAGTCAAAGCCGTATTTTCCAACCGCAAAATAAAGAGCATCGGTGGAAACAAGTCCGATATCAGTAACGTTGGTGCCAGAACTACGTAATCCATCAATGAAGGCTGAGGCCAGCTCTGATGAGGACAGACGCATATCTCTTCCCACAACACCGCTTTTTGCATTAAGGATATTGCCTAAAGCCATACCAATGGCATGGTAAATATCTGCATTTATCTGGCTCGGGTAAATACCGCGTATATCATAGGCTTTAAAGATCGTCTCGTCTACTTGCATCTAAAATCTCCCTACAAATCTATAAGCAATGATTATCAAACTGTCAAGATATATTAAGGTCAGGTGATGTTCATAAGTAGGGGCTTATTGCAATACGCCCCTACATATCTATCTCATTATGAAAATAAATACAACCTGATTAAAATACTTGTATTATCGTTTGATATTATCTATATTGTGCCTTGTTTTGGAGGCCTGGATTTTGTTAATAACGGGGGTTAGGTAAAGGTAGTGCTTTTTGCTCAGGCTTTTTAGTGTTATTTTAATTTTTTTACTGATTACCGGTTTTGGTTTTTGCCAGGAGATAACCCATCCTCCTGAAACCGAATCAGGAATGCCTCCTTACCCCAAGCCGGCAGCTCCCACTAATATATCGGTTAAAGACAATCCCAGCGATGGCGGTGGTAAGATCCTCATCACCTGGGAACTGTCCCCCGATGATGGTGCAGGTAAAAATAATGTTGTTGGTTACGAAATACTTCGTGCTCTCGAGGGTGACACGGTTTTCACTCCGGTTGGCTTGGTTTCTGTAGGTGTGAATAGGTATATAGACACCGGCACAGATGACCATGTTACATACATATACAAGGTTGTCGCCACCGATGGCATAACCGGGTCGGCCTCCGATATATCTCTACCAGTTCATTCATATCAGCAGTGGATTAATTTCAATCTTGGATTTCTGTTTATAATCGGGGCTTTGATTTGCGGTGCTGTCATTTATTTCATTTACCAGGCAAAGGGTGGGAGGAAGCTATTTATCCGGAAGATTGCTGGTCTCGAGGCTATTGATGATGCTGTTGGACGGGCTACCGAGATGGGGCGGCCGGTGCTGTTTATACCCGGCATCAGGGACATGGATGATGTTCAGACTATTGCCGGTATCACCATCCTCGGCCGGGTTGCTCGCACCATTGCTGAATACGATATCAAGATCAATATGCCGGTTTCTCGTTCGATAGTGATGACCACTGCCAGGGAAACGATAAAGGAGGCTTATGCCTCGGCAGGTCGCATTGATGAATATTCCGATGATTTCGTTTATTACCTTACCGATGAGCAGTTTGGCTATGTGGCTGCTGTTGATGGTATAATGGTGCGGGACAGGCCAGCGACATGTTTTTATATGGGGTCATTTTTTGCTGAAAGCTTGATTTTCGCTGAAACTGGTAATTCCATTGGTGCCATTCAGATTGCTGGAACCGCCATGCCTGCTCAATTGCCCTTCTTTTTTGTGGCCTGTGACTACACACTGATTGGTGAGGAGCTTTTCGCCGCAAGCGCTTATCTCTCTGGTGAACCCAAACAGCTGGGAAGTCTTAAGGGGCAGGATGTCGGTAAGTTTATCGCCATGGCGGCTATTTGTATTGGTGTTTTTGTGGCTACAATGTATTCGCTAACGGGCGTTGGTTTTTTTGAAGTTATACATGACCTTATGATTAGGATGTTTACATTTAATTGATTAAGAAAAGATAAGCTACCTGGGGAGTTATGTTCTCCGGGGGTGACCAAATACGATGAAACGACAGATACCATTAATAATAACAGCAATCGTCGGAACAGTTTTAGTTGTCTCGGTCTTTATACCGCATGATCCATTCGGTAGACTTGGGACGATGTTTTCCATATTAGCCTTTTTCGTAGCTTCTGCATCTTATCGTGCATTCAGGGCCAAAAGCAGGGAGGCCACAATTCTCTTGATAGCCGCATTCATCATTCTTTTAGGAAGAACGCCTATTGGTGATTATATTACTTTCTGGCTTCCCGGCTGGCTTAATTTTTTCCATATACCTATCCTGGCGAACTGGATAATGGCTATTCCAAACCTTGCTGGCCAGAGGGCTATCATGATAGGTATATCGTTGGGTGTAGTATCGATGTCGCTAAGGCTTATTCTCGGAATTGAGCGGGGATATATCGGTTCGGAGGGTAAATAATGATTGCGATGCTCCTCATATTATCACTAACATTATCTTCACCACCTTTAACCGATCAGGGTGATTCTATTCGACATGATTTGAAACCAGAATTGAATAAATCACGATTTTCGTTGTCAGATTTTAAGTCTATAGCTTTTGCACCCACCCAGATTGCCCAGGTTTATTCAGACCCAAAATTGAAAAATTTGAAAGATGCCGAGCTTGCACCGGAAAATCAGATAAAATTATATGAAAATTTCACAGATTGTCTTTGCCGGGACCTGGCGGATAAGATAAAGAATATCGAATTTTTATGTTATGATGATATCAGGAAGAGGTTGGATGATATCGAGCTTTGGAACGATTTTAATCTTTATTTCACCGGTAAAGCGCATATCAGTCAGGAAATCTGCATGTTATATGCTGAGCAGTTACAGGTTCAGGGAGTGATCACTTCCAGTTTGATGTTCAGTTATTATGAGAACCCCGATAAAAGCAAGTGTATTGAGGTGTTATTTGAAGGAGGTTTAATCGACCTTAGAGACAGCGAGCAGGTTTGGAGAGTTAAGAGCAAGTGTAATAAAACCATGTCAGTTTCAACGAATGACCTCGAACTCGAATACACATGTTTTAAGCAGGCCGGTGATGAGTTTATTAATAAATTCTCTATTTCGGGTAGAGGTGAATAGATTAGCATGTCTTTTTTTGATGCCATAAAGAATATTGACCGTCGGATAATATTTTTATTTATCGCTTTATCGGTGATTATACCGCTTTTGGCTCGTATTGAGTTTACGGAGCGAGCTGGGCCCATCGTGAAAAATATTTTCGACAAGGTAGAATCTTTACCAGCAGGCTCGCGGGTTTTACTTTCTCTTGACTATGGACCATCCACCGTTCCCGAGATCCAGCCTATGGTCAACGCCCTGGTTCGCCACTGTAACGAGAAGCAGCTTAAGATATATTTTATGTGTCTCTGGGCCACTGGCCAGAATCTGACCACCATTACCATCGATTCGGTCCAGGCTAAAGAGTTTCCTGAAAAGGTTTATGGTGTTGATTATGTGAACCTTGGTTACAAAGCTGGTAATGAGGGGTTGATCAATGTGATTATTACCGATATGAAAAAAATGTATACCACTGATGTTCATGGTACTGATATAAACAA
>NATP01000108.1 GCA_002085375.1 candidate division Zixibacteria bacterium 4484_95
GGGCATAGCTGATTTCTCGTTACCTGAACCCAATTATATAAATACAAATGGCGAATGGGTCATGGTCGGTGCTTTTACAATACATACAACCGATAACCCGGAGGTTATGGGCCAGCAGAGCCCTTTGTTCCCGGGAGAGGACCCGATTCAGGGTTTGACGGTATTGTTCGATGAGTTTTGGACACCTATTACACCAGCAATACTGTTTTGCCAGCTCCAATTTTTAGAGACTTATCCTCCGGAGATAATAACACCACCTGATGATACTCTGTTTGCCATAAACGGCCCCTTTCCGTTTTCTGTTCCCTTCATCGCTACTGATGAAGACCAGGAAGCGATTACGTTAGAGGTTGATTTTCCTTACGATGATTATGATTTAATCGAGGTTATTAATGCGCCTGGTTATGTGGATTACCGGTTTGAATGGACACCCTCGGAGTCGTTGGATGTTGGTTTTGAAGCAGACTTTATCGCCACTGATATTAATTCGGCAACTGATGTTAACAACGTTTCCTTTGATATAAAACCTGTGGTAGTATCAGTGACCCATGATACGACTTATATTGGGTATTCAGCCAGTGTGGAGTTGAGCCTGGAATTGAGTGGTTACAACTCAAATATCGGAGGCTTTACTTTTCTTATTACCTGGTGTGATAGTGTCTTATCGCTGGAAAACGTTGAATTTCTTGAGAGTCTTAATGATTGGGAATATACAAATGTAACATATGATCCGGTGGGTCCTGGTTCGGTGCGCCTAGTGGGCTTGGCCAACTTAAGCAGTGGTGATGTTCCTCCTTTTACTTATGGAACTTACTCCTTAGCCAGACTTGATTTTATGGCTCCTATGGATTCCAGTCTGGCGGGGTTGACAGTTCCTCTTATAATGCCGGTTCAGGGTCTTTCCGATAATATACTTGCTGATTCAACAGGTTATCTGGTGTTTCACCCAAGGATTAATGAGGGCAGTATAACATTTCTGTCCTCTGGGGATTTTATTATCGGCGATATCAACCTCAATGGTTTCGCCTGGGAGGTTGGTGATGCCGTAGTTTTTGCAGATCACCTGATCGATCCTATAACAAATCCCTTTAATGCCAGGCAGAGAATGGCCTCAGATTGCAACCAAGATGGTACACCTGAAACGATAGCCGACCTGATTTACCTTCTGGGCATGATTGGCGAAAATGCAAGTCCTCCGCCGGAAGGTTCTGCTCCGGGGCTTGCTAATATCGTATTGGACATACAGGAAAATACAGCGGCATTGAATCTATTAGCGTCGGCTCCGGCAGGCGGGTTGCTGGCCAGAATAAATCATCCCAATATCGAAATCGATAATATACGGACATCCCCGGGGTTACAATTGAAATATAATGATAGAGATGATCTTCTTTCTGTGATTGTATATAGTGCTGATTCGAGACAGGCGATTGGTACGAAGGTTTTAAGTTTTGATATTATCAGCGGTAATGGTCGGAATATTACTATCGAAACCTTTGAGGTTTCAGATACATACGGCAGGTTATTTTCCAGGTAGGAAGTTAAGTAGAATATAAAACCGAACCTTGGTTTCTTCAAATTTATAGCTTTTATGTTTGCCCTGTAGCTTCATATTGATGAAGTGTTAATTTTAATATATCATTATTATCGTAAGCCATTGTGGTTTTTTTGTGTTTGCAAGATATGCCTTTGTAATGGTATTTCTTATATTTAAAAATATTAAGGTTTTTTCGACTTGAAACGACCATGCAACCTAAAAAACAGATTTACAGAACTTCCTTAAAACACCTTGTTGCTCAAGACGATACCATAATTAGAGAAAATATCAAACAGGGCGGTGAATGTGATGAGGTTTTTTTTATTATTTATGATATTGTTGGTAATATTTGCGGGTGGGTGCTCTGATGATGTAGTTGTGGAACCCGTAGGGGAGAATAACACTTTCGTAACCGTAAACTTCCCCAACGACTCTCTTCTGTTAAACGTAACTTCCATTTCCTTAGTGGTGACCGGTGTGGATTTAGTTACACCTTTTGTATATAGTGTTGAAATCGTTCCTGTGCCCGGTGGCTCTTTTGTAATATCCGCCAATGTACCAGTGGGGAACAACAGGATATTTACAATAAAACTTCACGACGACCAGGATGTTGCGCTTTTTTGGGCCAGGCACACCGATGATGTCTCTGAAGAGGACACTCTTGAGTTTTCGGTTACCGTAACCCAGGCTGGTTACGGGTCGGCCTCGAGGATAAAGCTTTTCCGCGATAACCTGCCCTGGGACTCATACGCCATGGACAATATGCTTGCCGAAAACGGTTTTACACTTGGTTCGGGGACTAAACAGTACCAGATACTTTCTTCTTATGTGATGGATACTGTAACCCTTGTTCCGGGCGTGGATTTAGTTATAATCTCGAATGACCAGGTTCAAACATTTTATGATAACTATCGAATTGCTCAGGCTCATATAAATGAATTTATTTATTGTGGTGGCACAATTTTCTGGGAGGTTTGTGACCTCGGTTGGGCCGAAGGTTCCATTGAAGAGGCAGGAATCACTCTTCCCGGAGAAGTAGATATAAGCCCTGATTATGATTTAACTAATTATATAACCTCATCCCAATTACAACTCATTGCCGGTTTGGATAGCGTTCTTGATGGGAGATATGCCTCGCATGAGGGTTTTACTAATCTTCCGGCAGGTGCTGTTGTTTATACTGTTGACAGCCGTGACCTTCCCACTCTGGTGACTTACGGTTATGGAGTTGGCTGGGTGGTGATGACCGGTCAACCGTTGGAGTATTCTTACGACCGTATCGACAGTTTGAATTCCGGTTACCTTCTACCACGGGTGGTGCGGTTTCTTCTGGGTTTGGACCCCCAGGGAGCCTGTAAAAAGTGCCCGTATGGAAGAATAGATTCCGCAGAAGCCAAGCGACAATCAAATATCCTGAATAATGTTACATCTACAAAGATTATAGAATAGAAATAAATTCCAGCCTGATAAATTAAAATTTTTACGTTGGAAAGTTTGAATGTATGGGAGCACTTTAATTATTTGCTGTACATATTACTTGGCTTCCTGACCGGGGATTATTTCGCTAACTGTTTTCTTGTTGAATCGTTCAAATGACAAAACAATTGCTCCCAATCCAAGTATCAAAACAAACAGGGCCACAATCCAGCCAATATACGGTATAAGGCTTATTCCACAAAGCGCTACTATTCCTAAAACCAGACATATAAAACTGGGTGGTTCTCTTTGAATATTTAAGAATCTGGCTAATTTGGTACCGACAAACTGAGCCGTATATATTGATCCCGCGAAACAGAAGATACCGAAAGCGAAAACTATGATCAAGCCCAACGGTATTCCTATGATGGTGAGTATTGCTATACAGGCGACAAATGGAAACAGTAACAACAAAACAAGCCCCAGTCCCAAAGCGACGAAAAAGCGATTTTCCATTATAATCATGGTCTTAAGAGCCCTTGGTTTGTTCAGTTTTATGACCACTAATCCGCTGACCAACAGGGCTAAAAACACCAGAAGGATCATAACTGTGTTGCCGGGGATAAGGGTGATTATAAGAACCAGGAGGCTAAATATTAAGTTCAATACAAGGAACATTTTCAATATGAATGTAATGGCAGAAAAAGCCTTGTATTTTTTCCCCTCCACTTTCTTTTCCATTTCGGTCCAGTGTGTTTCACCCTTAATGACAGCACCGGATTTAAGCTTTATCTCTTCGGGAGTTTTATAATAGAAATCACCTTCGACAACCGTATTTGGTTGTATTTCAAGCTTATTTGCTTCGATATCGAGGTTACCGTTAACATTTCCGGCAATAGTGACACGTTCAGCTCTTATTATAAGGTTATTGACATCTCCTTCGAATGTCACCTCAGCCGCGCAAATGCATGCATTGTTGGAGATTTCGGTTGAGGGGCCGATTTTAATGGATTGACCAAATGCCAAAACATTACGTCCAACAGGTGCGTTGATATCGATGGTCTGAGCGAAAACCCTGAGAGAAGCGTTAACGGGTCCGATGATTGTGATATGTTGTGCGGTCCAATTAAGGCTACTATTTGTTTCCCCAGAAAAAACGAGTACCCGACTGGCGCCTATGAGGTCACCTGTGACCTTTGATTGGAAACGAATGGCACCGCCGGCAATATATATATCATCATCGTAAACGGAATCGGGACTGAAAGTTATATTATCAGCAGCATAGGAATGGAAAAGGGTAATTGAAGCATAAGATGTATTTATAACAAGACTAGCTAAAAACAAGGCCATAAAAAATTGTTTAATGATATTTCTCATTTTATTCTCTCCTAAAGATTACGGTCATAGTAATATATTGTTACAGAAAAAAGGTTGATTGTAAAGAGAAAACTTGCAACTTTCATATATTAGCAATATATTAGTTTTATGGATAAAAAAAGTGCAAAATGCGATAGCTACCCCTGGCTCAGGATCGTTCCCCGCTGGCTTTTCGGTATTGCTGAAATAGGTTTATCTATATACCTGGTTTTATTATTTAATGCAAACCTTGGCCTTATCTTCGGTGCCTTCTGGGCCTTTTCTCTATTTGTTATGTTACCATTTATCAGGTGCTCAAGATGTTATTATTATGGTAAAAGATGCAATACCGGCTGGGGTCTTATCGCAGGATTTGCTTTTCCAAAAAGCGATCCGATTTATTTTCAGGCTGGTTACGGTTTGACTATTTTTCTGTGGCCGTTAAGAATATTACCTATCGGTCTTGGCATTTTATATCTTAGAACAGGCATAACTTTTAACCCCGATGGCCTATTTGGAATTTACCTGGCTGTTTTAATATTGCACAGGTTATATTGCAGGATAGTTAGTTGTCCAATTTGTCACCAAAAGGATGTTTGTCCGGTTTACAACCCCCGTGTTTTAGCTAAAAAATCAGCTGTACGGTTTTAACTTATACAGTTTTATTATCTTAAGATAACCTGATATGGCAACCTGTAGTATAAGCGTCGTTTCCAGCGCTTAAAAATTGCAAATTTTAATTTTCCTTGTAAACTGAAAAGATTGTAACAATCTGTAATACATTCATAATATTTTTAAAAAATAGTCACTCAATAAATCCTTGAACTCATTTATGTATTTATTACGCCGATATAGATAATGGTAGCGGATTGCGTGTTAAATGGTTGAAAAACTATGTCGGCTAATATGGACAATTCTGTTAATTTTGATAAAACCGAAGGTTTAAATATTGCCACCGAGCTTATGAAATTTAACCTCGGCGCCAAAGAGAAAGAGGTTGATAAGGTGGTGGACTTTGGCGAGCGTGTCGGTTACGAGGACCTGGCAGCTTTGTATGAGGTTAGCTGTGTGGTAAATTCTACTCTTATCCTCGATGATATGCTTGATATCGTGATGAAAAAGTCCATTAAACTGTTAAAAGCGGAACGCGGTTTTTTGATGCTCTTAGATGATAATGGTAAGCTGAAATTTAAGACAGCGCATAATATCAAAAAAGAGCAGATGGATTCTGAAGATATGAGGATATCCACCACCATCGCTGATATGGTGGTCAAAACCGGGAAATCGATATACACCTCTGATGCTCAAACCGATGACCGGTTTTCTCGCAAAGCTTCTATTATCGATTTAAACATCCGTTCGGCGATGTGCGTGCCATTGATGATAAAAAAGAGAATCATAGGAGTGCTCTATCTTGATAACTCATCTCAGGCTAATGTTTTTATAAAACAAGACTTAGCTCTTTTCGAGATGTTTGCTGCTCAGGCGGCATTAGCAATCCATAACGCGAGATTGTATACCAAGGTGTTGGAACTCCAAAAATACCAGCAGAATATCATCGCCAATACGCCTATCGGCTTGCTGGTAGTAGATGCTAAAGGCATAATTAGATCATTTAACGAGGTGGCAGAGAAGATATTTAATAAAATTGGTTGGACATACTATCCCCCGGAAGAGGGTGGGATGATAGGATTGAGTATAAACGATGTTATACCTGATAAGTATCGCATTACCTTTGTTGATTCGATTTTTCCAATTAGAAATGAGCCACTGCAGATATCCCGTTTTCATGTGGATTACCAGGGTGAGGAGATAATTTTGAAACTTCGATTTTGCCCTTTTGAGGATTACAAGGGAGAATCGATCGGAAATATAATTTTAATCGAGGATATTACAGAACAGGTGGTTTTAGAACAATATCTTATATTGTCTGAAAAACTCATAGCTAAAGGGGAGATGGCGGCTGCCATTGGCCATGAGCTTAATAACTATTTAACCGTTATTTCCACCAATGCTCAACTTCTGGCTTTAAACTTGTCCCAGGGGAATCATAATAAAATCCAAAATAAGATCGATATCATCGTTAAAAATGTCGACCGCATTAAGCGTTTTTCCGATGGTTTGATGGATTTCTCGACTCTGGATTCCAAACCGGTTCCTTATGATTTAAAACTCTTAATAGAAGATTTAATTTTATTCATTCGACCACAGAACAAGTTTAAACGAGTGAAATTCAATGTCGATATTCCAGCTGACCTACCCAAAGTCTATATTGATGTGGGGCAACTTCACCAAGTGTTTTTAAACCTGTTTATAAATTCGGTTGATATATTTGCTGAATATAGAGCGGGCGAGGGTGAGATAACAGTTAAGGCTGAAGCTTTACCCGAGAAAGCATACGTTAAGATTGTTATCACAGATAATGGGCCGGGCATACCTGAGGATATATTACCGAAAATATTCGAACCTCATATCACTTCAAAGAGAGCCGGTCATGGACTGGGTTTATCAACCTGCTTGAAAATAATAAATAACCACAACGGTAAAATAATTGCCGAAAACCTTGACGAGGGTGGGGCTGCTTTTATAATTGAGATTCCCATGGCCACAGGCCTCCGATGAATAGGTATTTTAGCAACGATTACGAGTTATTAGAAAGAATTGGTGAGGGTGGATTATGCGTAAT
>NATP01000109.1 GCA_002085375.1 candidate division Zixibacteria bacterium 4484_95
TTTTGCTCTAAAAGTCCAAGGAGGAGATGTTCAGTGGATACAAATTCATCTTTAAACTGATTGGCATAATCAAATGCCGCCTCAATCGCCTGGTGAAGCTCGTTTGAAATATATATTTGCGCTGCTCCGCTCACCCGGGGAAGCATTTGGAGAGCATCATCTATTTGCGACGATAGTGCCCCAATGTTGATACCAGCCTCTTTTAGTAAATCACCTGTGATTCCCTCACTTTGGGATAGAAGGGCTTTTAAAAGGTGCAAACCCTCAACTTGAGAATGAGAATGAGACTGGGCTAACTGAGTTGCATACTCTAAAGCCTCACGTGAATTTTGTGTCAACTTATCAAATTTCATCTACCATTAACTCCTTTTTCGTCCACTTTCTAACATTTTTTTCACAAAAACCCTTCATCTATAAACTTTTTCCACCTCCACAATGCACCAACCTATCTACGCTATTCAGTTTAACCCTACATTATCAGCGAACTTTTCAAATAGCTGTTTTTGTTGTTCAGTAAGGTTCTTAGGCACCTCGACTTTAACCTCGACATATTGATCACCCCTAACTCCATTTACTGACAATCCTAAACCTTTAAGGCGAAATCGTTGTCCAGAGGAAGTACCCGGGGGTATCTTAAGTTCCACTTGTTTGGTGAGCGTTCTTACTTTTATCTTTCCACCAAGAATTGCCTGTCTTAAACTTATCGGCACACGACAATAAATATCTTTGCCCTCACGCCAGAAATACTGATGTCCACTGACGATAATTTTCAGATACAGATCTCCCGGTGGGCCTCCATTAACTCCGGGATTACCAAGACCCTTCAGTCGTATTTTTTTACCTGATTCTATTCCACTCGGGATATTTATTTTTACAACCTTCGGGCCAAATATTTTCCCTCTACCCGAGCATTTCCGGCAGGGATTTCCCGTAATCTGCCCTCTTCCCAGGCACCGCGGACAGGGGCGGGAAACGGCAAATGAACCATGGGAAAACGTCACTGTACCACGTCCCTTACATTCAGGACAAACAGTCGCCTTACTCCCCGGTGTAACACCGCTTCCGTGGCACCGGTCACAGGGTTGCTCGATATTTATTTTGATAGTTTTCTTACCACCATTCACAGCATCTTCAAAAGGTATCTCGATATCAGCTAATATATCATCACCCTTACGAGGTGCATCTGCCATACCGGTTTTGAAATCACCACCAGCAAAACCACCAAACCCTTTTTCACTAAAAATAGAGGAGAATATATCAGCAAACGAACCAAATCCGGTAAATCGACTACCTTTTGTAAAACCCGAACGCTCGCCAAACATCGACATTATATCATCAAAAGAAAATCCGGCAGCTCCTTTCTGTGCTCTACCTGCGCCATATCCTGCACCAAATTTGCGCATGGTATCATATTGCTGTTTCTTTTTCGGATCAGACAACACATTATAAGCCTCCGAAATCTCTTTGAATCTCGTCTCAGCCTGTTTATCATTCGGGTTAGCATCGGGATGATATCTTTTGGCTAACTTGCGATATGTTTTCTTTATCTCATCAGTGGTAGCGTCTTCTGAAACACCGAGTATTTTATAATAATCCGTCATCTCTCATTCCTTCTTAACTTAAACCGTAATGTGTTGTTTTTGTGTCTCAACTGATACATCTGGCCAGGGAATAACGGCGGTTTCAGATTAATCCTGGAATTTATGCTATAACGAATGACACCACTACCTTTACAGGTATCACATACAGATATTATGGTGCCACCAAAACCGAAACAGTATGGACATATTTTTATCTGAGGGATACTGACAATTACATGGGCGCCATTTTCAAACTCATCATCTTTTAAATATAATTCAAATGCGAGCTTCTTTCTAAATGGTATTCTAAGCCAATCTTTAAAAACATCAACCACATCGTCATAAACATCTCTTTTCTCTGATGGTACATTTACTCTGATTTTACGATAAATGTTGCCATCTAACCGATTTAAACCTATTTGAGCATCATACAACCGTCTTCTTTTTGGGTCGGTTAATATATCAAAAGCTTCTTTGAGCTTTATGAAATCATCAGATGATAAACGTGTAACATCGGGATGATATTTCTTCACCATTTTTCTGAAGGCTGATTTTATCTGGTCGAGTCCAGCATTATACGGAATATCAAACATTTCATAATAATTTTTCATTGTTTTTTCCATGGCTTTGCCCGATAAAATTTAATTTTAAAAAAAGCCCCTGTCAAATGTATTATCGACAAATAGATGTATTTCATCAAAAAAGGAGGCATGAAAGCCTCCTTCTCAGGCTGATTCTTTAGTTGGCTTTTCCTTGCCCCTGTCAATTTCAACTTTTCTTTTGTATTCCTGACTTCGATAGTCGGTTATGTAAAACCCTGTTCCCTTAAACAGGAAACCCGCCCCCGCTGAAATCAACCGTTTTGCCTTCATTCCACAAACAGGGCAACAAGCATCAGGGTCAGTCATCAACCTGAAAGCCTCAAACCGTTTGCCACATTGCGGGCATTGATATTCATAAGTAGGCAACTTATGCTCACCTCTTATCTATCTTAAAAGAGCCATTAACTCTATTGTTTTAATTTACAACTTCATAATCAGCATCGACTGCATCATCTCTCTTTTCCGAATCGGTTTTGGTCTCTGAAGTTTTTCGGCTGCTCATATCATCACCATCGCTACCAGCGGTTGATCCAGCTTGTGTATAGGCACCTTGGGTTTGATATATCTTTGCAGCAACTTCATGCCATATCGTCTGAAGAGCATCACTGGCGGATTTAACCTCGTTTAAATCCTCACGTTTAATTGCATCCTTCAAACGGTCAACCGCAACCTGTACCTTAGCCTTTTCCCCGCCATCAAGTTTATCTCCATAATCCTTTAAATTCTTTTCCGTTTGATAAACCAACGAATCAGCTTGGTTGATAGTGTCGATTTTCTCACGTTTGATCCTATCCTCTGCCTCGTGGGCTTTAGCCTCCTTTACCATCCTCTCGATTTCCTGCTCACTAAGACCGGATGAGGTCTCAATCCTGATTGATTGCTTACGACCGGTTGCTTTATCCTTTGCAGAAACATTAAGAATACCGTTTGCATCGATATCAAAGGCCACCTCGATTTGTGGAACACCACGTGGTGCTGGCGGTATACCATCAAGATGGAACCTGCCGATTGTTTTATTATCGATTGCCATCTGCCGCTCACCCTGGAGGACATGAATCTCAACTGTTGTCTGGTTATCAGCAGCTGTTGAAAATATCTCGGCTTTTCTGGTTGGAATGGTAGTATTACGTTCAATTAACTTGGTAAATACATTGCCAAGTGTCTCGATACCAAGCGACAATGGTGTTACATCCAACAGGAGTACATCCTTAACATCACCACCCAATACGCCAGCCTGTATAGCTGCCCCCACAGCCACTACTTCGTCGGGATTTACACCTTTGTGGGGTTCCTTACCGAAAAATTCCTTTACCGTTTCAATCACTTTAGGAATTCGGGTCATACCTCCAACAAGAACAACCTCGTCTATCTCGGATGGCGAAAGTTTAGCATCGGTTAACGCCTTGCGACAGGGTTCAATTGTGCGCTGGATTAGGTCACCCACAAGCTGTTCGAATTTAGACCTGGTCAAGGTGATATTCAAATGCTTAGGACCTGAAGAATCAGCGGTTATAAATGGTAAATTTATGTTGGTTTCCCCCGTTGATGACAGTTCGATTTTGGCTTTTTCAGCAGCCTCCTTAAGCCTCTGTAAAGCCATCGGGTCTTTCGATAGGTCAATGCCATCAGACTTTTTAAATTCTGAAATGAGATAATCAATGATACGTTTATCGAAATCATCACCCCCGAGATGAGTATCGCCATTGGTTGAACGAACCTCAAATACTCCATCACCTATTTCAAGGATAGATATATCGAAAGTGCCTCCACCTAAATCATACACTGCGATTTTTTCATTTTCTTTCTTGTCAAGTCCATAAGCTAAAGAGGCAGCTGTTGGCTCGTTGATGATACGCAAAACCTCAAGGCCTGCAATCCTGCCAGCATCCTTAGTAGCTTTCCTCTGTGAATCGTTAAAATAAGCCGGCACCGTGATAACCGCTTTGGTGACTTTCTCGCCAAGATAATCCTCCGCTGTTTTCTTCATCTTCTGCAATACCATGGCGGATATCTCTGGTGGCGAATATTCTTTGCCAGACATCATAATACGGCAATCGCCATTTTTACCGGGTTTGACCTTGTAGGGGAAATTTTTAATCTCCTCGGTTACCTCCGAATAGTTCCTGCCCATAAATCTTTTGACAGAAAAGACTGTGTTACTCGGATTGGTAACCGCCTGGCGTTTAGCCAGCTGTCCTATCAAGCGTTCACCGTTTTTAGTAATAGCAACAACCGATGGTGTGGTCCTGGATCCCTCCGAATTAACTATTACAACTGGTTCACCACTCTCCATTACCGCTACACATGAGTTGGTTGTACCTAGATCGATACCTATTATTTTAGACATCTGTTTATTCCTCCTTATTTTTTCCCTTTCTTCCGAGTCAAAACAGTTTTTCTATGCCAAAACCGACCCCCCAGCCCGAGAGGCCGGTCTTGACAGCCCCACAAAAATGTAGGGCTATCTCCTTTGAACCTTACTTAATCTCAATCTGGCGGGGCTTTACCTTATCAGATTTCGGCAAGGTCACAGTCAAAACACCGTTAGAGTAATCAGCGTCTATCTTCTCCGAATCTAATTCCGAGGGAAGTGTGAAACTTCTGCAGAACTTGCCATAAAATCTCTCACTGCGGTAGTAGTTATCCTCTTTCTTTTCGGTCTTCTGTTTCTTCTCACCTTCGATGACCAGAACATTATTTTGAATACTGATCTTTACATCTTTCTTGTCCACACCGGGAAGCTCGGCAGTAAGAGTTAGTTTATTCTTGTCCTCTACGATATCAACCGATGGAGCCCAGAAATTTTCCCTCTGGTCGTATTCATCAAAGAAGTTGTGGAACATTCTATTCATCTCGTCTCTAAGGTTTAAAAGGCCCCAACCATATCTCGGTTCACGTTTTACAATGTTCAACATGGCTAACACCTCCTTTTTTTTAATTTATCCTGATATCTTTCGGTTTAGCTTTTTCGCTTTTCGGTATTTCCACCGTTAAAATGCCGTTATCGAAATTTGCCTCTATTCTGGACGTATCCGCATCCTCTGGAAGCTGGAAGCTTCTTGAGAACTTACCAAACACCCTTTCAGCCATAAGCCTGCTACCCTTTTCCTCTTCTGAATCACTGAAAGGAGCTTTTTTCTCGCCGGTGATAGTAAGAATACCCTGTTCAGCCCATACTTTGATGTCATCGCGAAGGCTACCTGGCAATTCCATTGAGATTCGATAACCATTTTTGGATTCTTCTATCTCAACCGGCGGTGCGTAGACTTGTGAGTAAAATTCTAAGTACATTTGGTTCCTCCTTTTTTTATCTTTCATATTCATAACCGACCATTCATTTAGCAAGGGTTGTGCCAACTCGTGTAAGTCATTTACATAACGTTAGTTACAATATATTTTTTCAAGAGATCGATAACCAAGTGAAATGATTTAACTGTCAATATGGCAGAAATAATGCCGATAAGACATCTTAACTGCCGTATTGGCAGTGCTATTACTACCCTTTATACAGGTTATTTATATCAAGTTATTGCTTTTATTCAATCATTAAAAAGAATACTATAAATATCTACTATTCCTATTAATAATTTTGGATTAACTGGTTACAAGTTCACCTATTATGATTGCATACGAAGAAGGCGGTAGGAGCGTATTGCAATACGCCCCTACAATCAAACAATGAAACAGACTATAAGAAGACCCATCAGCTATTCTTGCTCTTAACAAGATATTAGCCTTCTTTCTTTCCCCGATTCATCTTCCCCCGCGCCAGCGAGGCGAATATCCCGCCGAAACATATCACCGCAAAAACGACAAAAGCAACCCTGACGCTCTTTACGAAAAACGGATAACATTCAGGGACGATCTTAACCTGACCTATATAGATTGCAAAGATTATCATTACAATTCCCATTGAAAACATCATACCCATGTTTCTCATGGTGCTCACCATAGCAGAGGCCACTCCGTAAAATTGTTTTTCAACCGAACCCATTATGGCGTTGGTGTTGGGCGACGAAAAAAGAGCAAAGCCAAGGCCAAGTATTATAAGGCAAAGTATAATGAACCTCAGTGTAGAATCATCGCCCAGGAAAGTAAGCAATATCAGTCCGGCGCAGGTTAAGGCCATACCCAGCGAAGCTACTGTACGGGGTTCAATCTTATCTGAAATCCTGCCGGCAATAGGCGAGAAAAACGCCTGTATTATTGGTTGGGTGACCAAAACGAATCCCGCCTGCTGCGGGCTTAGTCCTTTTATATATTGTAAATACAGACTCAAAAGAAAAGAAATTGCAAAAGTGGCGCTGTAATTTATCAAAGCTGCCATGTTGGAAAAAGCGAAGACGGTGTTATTGCGGAATAACTTTATATCCACCAGCGGGCTTTCAATCTTTAATTCATACATTACGAAAAAAACCAGGACTATAATCCCCGAGGTCGTCAGGATTGCTCCGGTTATCGATGTCAGTCTTGAAAAACCATACATTAACAACACCAATGCAAACCCTAAAATAAGCGCACTGGCATAATCAAACCTGGATCCCTTTGCCTCTGCCCATTCACCCTTGAGTTTCCAGAAGCCTACCGCCAGTATTAAAAACCCCAAAGGTAGATTCATCCAGAATATGTAACGCCAACCAAGATGCTGGGTGATAAGGCCGCCAATAAATGGTCCTAATGAAAGCCCAATGTAAACTGCGGCAACATTGATACCAAGAACTCTTCCCCGTTCTCCAGCCGGAAAAACCGAGGTATCGAAGCACCGATTCCCTGAAGCGCCCGGCAAAGGATAATCATCAAACCCGAAATCGACATCGCTGTCAGAACCGATGAGATCGTAAAAACGAAAACACCTCGTAAAAATATCTTTTTCCTGCCATAAATATCCGCCAGCCGACCGAACGGTATTAAAAATATAGACGCCGCCAGAAGAAATGATGTTGCAACCCAGCTCAATTGTATCGCTTCCATCGAAAATTCTCTACCGATAGTGGGAAGAGCGACATTGACCGATGATCCCATAAAAGGACTAAGAAACGAGGTCATGGTAGCGACAAACAAAGCAGCCTGTTTACTTGTCTTCACATTATTATAATGCATAAAAACACTTTTGATTATTAATAATCATTGGCTGTTTTTAAATTTGTTTTTGAAGTTATACGTCTAAGAATAGGATATAGCGTTTTATCGATTTCCAACTTATTTATCATCAACTCCACACGAAAAAGCCACTCCATTTTTGACAGATTATGGAAGGGCAAACCGAAAAAGTCAATATATAAAACATGTAAATACAACAAAAGCTTTATATACCATATCTACATTATGGAAGGATTTCGTTGGAAGTTATTTTGAAGCAGTGCCTTTACTTTACACTACCTGGATTTTTAAGGCTTTGATTACCGTTTAATAATATCTTTGCTGTCTGGCTTAAAACATCCTTTTTGAAAAGCCCGCTTTTATCAGACTGCTTTTTACTGTATAACTCAATTCTACTTTTAGAAACATCGTCTCCAATCTTCGATAGCGACTTCAATATGGCAACTTTTATATCCTCTTCCTCTTTTTTGGAGATATTTAGGTCTTTAAAAATGTTTTCGTTTTCATACAGGTCTATAAGGATATCTCGAGCATATGAACCACCGATCCGTCCCAGGGCAACAATTAACAATACCCGGGCTGAACGCTCATCATCAAACAATATCCTCAGATATTTTACCATATCGGGATGACCCGACATGCCCATAGCCACCACCGCGGCTTTGCGAACCTCATCATCAGAATCAACTGCAAGTCTTGATAATATAGCACCAGTAGCAGGAGATTCCATCGCCTCACATGCAGATATTACCTCAAGTTTAATCCGTTTTTGGCGCCAGCCGGATATAACCTCAAAATATGGTAAAGCTTCAATATATTTAATGTGGCCGATAACTCTCATTATGTTCCTCATCCTATACCAGGTTTCATCATCGGTTTTTTCTCCTTCTCCGATAATGTTGGCTAAAATGCGCGTAACTTCAGGTCCAATACTTTTCCCCATTCCGATTAAGGCCTTTATAACCCTAGCCCTGACAGTTTTGTCAGATGAATCAATTTTCTCTATTAATGACAAGGCGATTTTCTGGGAAGCGATTGAGGAAATAGACTCGTAAAGCTCAGAGTCACCTTTACCGGTGACAACAGCATCAACCAATATATCAACAATTATTGAGGAATCCCCAAGTTCGGCCAGGCGGTCATCAGCCAGCTTCTTTTTATCCCTGGATGATTTTCGAGCGATATTCTTCAAGGTCTGAATGCAGCACCGGTGTAAGGAAACGGATTTATTAGCAATCCAGCCAACTAGTTCAACGATTTCAGGGTTTGATTCTAGCTTTAATGCCATCTTCACTACCCCCTTAACAAGACCATTAAACATTTCCCAGAACGAGCCATCAGCCAATGTCTCAACGGCCTTAATTGTCAACCTTAAACCACGCTGGCGAGTGTCCGTATGCTTTACATCCAGACATGATAGCAACTGCTCTAAAAGTTGCTCGAGAGCATCTAAGTGATTCTCTACAGCAAGCTTGAAAACAGTCCTTTTAAGATAATCAAAATCAACTTCCCTAGCCTGGGATGATTTTAAAAAACCGATTATCTCTTCTGCATCACGGATAGCTTTAAGCCTAGCCAGAGCACCCTTATCAAAAACCAAATCCAGAATCTCTGGAGTAGCGCCAACAGATTTGAACAAATTATAAACCGACAACAATACTCTGACATTATTGTTTCTTCTGGAATAATCTTTCCATAGGTGGCGAATGCTCTCGAGAACCTTTACGTCAGGTATCTCGCCTAACCAGTTGGAGGAAAAAATAAACTGTTTGAAAACATCTAAAATAGCCTCCTCCGGCATCTCCGATAAAACCGATGAAAAAGAGTTCGCCAGGAAAGGTAACCTTAAATCCACGCCAAGCTTGTGAGCTACCTGATCATCGTTTTTCAACTTGCCAAAGTAATAAGAAAACAAGACATCCGGGTTGGCCAATATTAGCTCCTTTACCCTCTTGTGCAGAAAAAACTTCGCTCTGGGTGAGCCAATTACAGTTTCGTCAAAGTTATATAATGGCAACGGATTCAAGCCATTTATCTTTATAGTCCTAACGCCCTTACTATCTAAATATCTCTGAAAATAATCATTTGTAGGGCTTCTTGGTTCAAGTAGTTTATTTAAAAAATGGTAAAGGTCTCCTAAAGCAAGGTTTGCTGAAAACTCCACCGATTTTATATTATGCTTCTTTAAATCAAGCGAAAGTCCTTTAACAAATACGGTTTCATCTAAAAGTAAACCCTCGGCCAAAAGCCGTTCACCAAAAGTTTGTATGACAAAGGTGTTTTTAAACCTGAAAATATCGTTTAACCATTCCAGCGGCTTTTTTAAAGTCTCGTTCGTAATTGGATGACCCAATGGATACAATAACAGTTTTTTGGAGGCTGAATAAAGCTGGCGTAGAATATCCAGGCTTACTGCTTTGATATCCAGTTCTTCTTCTTTCAATGTAATTTCAGGGCTATTCACTTATCCCCCGCTGACGAAAAACAATAAAGGAATCTATCCTGACCAGCGATGAAAAGCTTACTATTCGATAAAACCGGTGCGGCACTTATCATCCCCGAGGTAACATAGCTTGATAGAAGCTCACCGCTGTATTTATCAACCATGAATACTGTATAATCCAGGCTGGTAAAAATGACTGTCTTTTGTGTTACCAGGGCTGTTCCCCTCACCGGCGAGCCCGCCGAAAACTCCCATAATTTGACACCGCTGTCATCATCCAGCCTGATAAATAAACCGTCACCGGTACCAAAATAAACGCCGCTCTCATCAACCGAGGGTGAATAAAAAAGTCGTGGTTTTTCAACGTGTTCCCAGAGTTGTTCTCCAGTTGAATAATCATAACAGACGACCTTACCATCAGCCAAACAAAAATATAATCTGCCATTAAAACAAGCGGGACATGAATTGGTTCTTCCCGAACCATGTCTCGACCATAGCTTCTCGCCACTTTCGGTATCAATACAATAAATCATACTATCAACAGTAGAAACAAACAACTTCCCTTCGCATATTACCGGTCCGGTGTCGTAACCTTTATCCATTTCAACCGACCAGATTTTTTGCCCATCAGTCAGCTCTGCGGCATTTATTGTCATTCTACCATCCACCCAGAATATTTTATCGTTGTAAATCGCTGGCGGAAGGCAAAGCCCATAGGTCTTAACGCTCCAGGCTAAATCCCCAGTTAAGTAGTTGATTACCAGAAGCTCCCCTTTTTCACCTTCTTCACAAACCGCCAGAAATGAATCGGCCACCTCTGGCGATGTGCCGAGTTGCCGTCTAACCTTAATTTCGGCAACTTCAACACCAGTATTAACCTCAAGAATGTGAATTTTCTTATCGGTGCCCGGTTGAAAAATGTAATCACCGGCCAAAGATGGCGAGAAAAATAGCGGATATCTGAACTTTATCTTCCACAGGGGAGTTAAGTCAACTTCTTTATCTGTGTTGACATGCCCATCTCTCGATACCCCGCCTTTGTAACCGGAGTATATGCGATTTGGATCAGGATCAATTTTTAATGGAGGATGTGCTCCGCCACAACTGAAGACTAACGTTAAGCCCAGCACCCCTCCGATTCTCACCAGGCTTTTTATCATTTACTCAATAATTCCAGCCAAAGAAAAAGTCAAATTTAAAACCATTCTCTACACTTCTAAAATCGGTTCTTCTGGCAAAATCAAAACGTAAAACCGTTACATAACCCAAAGAAACTCTTATTCCGAAACCAAAACTTCCCTCCAGATGGTTATCAACCTCTTCATCCCAGGCTTTACCGGCATCGAAAAACAAAGCCCCGCGAATCGCCTGAAAATTAATCGAACCAAATGGGAAACCAATATATAATCTATCCACCAGAGGAAAGCGCAATTCATTATTCAATAAAAACATGTTTCGACCATAAAAACTTCTTC
>NATP01000110.1 GCA_002085375.1 candidate division Zixibacteria bacterium 4484_95
GTCACGGGAGTAAATTCAGTCAATGTTAATCTGGAGGAAAACACCGCGGTCGTCGATGGCGATGTTGAAACCGAAAAGCTGATAGAATCTGTGAAAAAGATTGGCTACGAAGCGTCCGTTAAAAACAACTAACTTTTTCATCAAGAAAAGTATTTGTAACAACTTTCTCAAATAGAATGTTATCTCTACACAACTAAACTTTCCATAAAATCTCTGGCAGTTGTATTCTCACAGGTAAATATCTTCTCTCTGATCCTTTTCTGTTTTTCCGATGATAGAAGACCATCGGAAAGCGAATTAAATTTGACCTCCAGGTCTTCTGATGTCATCGGTTCCCGCGGGTCACCCTTGGGATACTCAAGGTATTCCGAGAATTCCCTGCCGTCCTTGGTCTTGACCACTACCCTGGATGGCTGTTTGGCGGGGAACATCTTTTCAAACTCCTCGGAGGCTGAGCCCTTTATCTTATCAATTACCTCCCAGATACGTTTATCTTTTAATTTCTCCTCGGAAAAAGACCGGGGGGTAATCTGATGGTCAACTAAAGCTACGGCGATACAGTATGGCAATGAGTGATCGGCTGTCTCCCGCGATTTCGGCCTGTATTTTTGAGGGTCAAAAAGTATATCGCAGGCGCGGGCAATGGTGGTGATTGTAACCTGCTCAATTTGGTCATAAGTGATATTGTTGTTTTTAACCGCCTTCAACGTAGCCGTTATATGAGTATGAGTGAGCGCCTCGGTCGGGAAAGCTTTCATACTGCATCGAAGGATTTTATAATCTTTTCCCAGACCGCCTGTCAGTTTCTCAATAGCCCACTCTGGCCCGAAAACATCCATCAAGCCCTCTTTGCCTTCAAAAACCTGCTCGGTTCCGCTAAAACCTTTCTGTGCCATCAAAGCCGCAAATACACCTGATTGCACCGCCATCGGGTCAACAGTATTTTTCATCATTGTCAACTGGCCAGCGGTGGGACAGCCTATCGTATGATTATGCGAGCCATTAATTCCGATGGCGTTAACCATACGATCAACATCAAGTCCCAGAAGTTTTCCAGCGACAATAGGAGAGACAAACTGGGTCAGCGTGGCATGGTGCCATTTGCGTTCACGCACCCCGGGAACGGCAAATTCACACAAACGCTGTTCGAACTCATAAGCTAATACAATAGCCACTATTACATCTTTCATGGAGGCATCGACCATCTCGCCAACCCCCAGTGCTGCCGGTATCAAATCCGATGGATGTGAGGGATCTTCTTTCCAGTAGATATCGTTAAAATCCAATGCCCGTATCATAAGAGAATTGACCAGCGTAGCATTTACTGCTGGCATCTTATCGCCAAAACCGATTAAGCTTGCCTCTTTTTTACCGCCCATCTCTTTATAAATCTCCCGAAGGATGTTCACATCCTTGGTATGGTAACCCCCATAGGCGCAACCTATAGAGTCGTAAAGAAAACGTTTTACTTCGTTTATAACATTATCCGGTAAATCCTCGTATTTTAAATTTACCGCAAATTCAGAAATCTGCCTTGATATTGATTTTTCCATGGTTTTTTCCATCTAATTTATCTCTTTTCCCTAATCTTACTTACTCATTGAGAATATATATTCAACTTCCTCTTTACCCAATTCTCCAGCCCGCCAACTATAATCAACTCCTGGGCAGCGGTTCCGACAGGGCTTATTGAATACTCTTTATCACCTGCTATTAACCTGGAGTTCTTGAAATCTATCGTGGCCATGATGCCGGTTTTAACTGTTAACTTATCCGTTCCGAATTTAGCCTTTAAATCCTTAACAAGCTCAGGTGTCTCAATTACCAGAAAACCGTTATTCAATGCATTACGCTTATAAGTTTCGGAAAACGAGCCGGCAAGAACCAGCTTAATACCTTTATATTTCAAGGCCGTGGCAGCCTGCTCACGAGAACTTCCGGTACCAAAATTTATTCCTCCTACTAAAAAGTCACCACCCTTGACGATCTTAGAAAATTCAGGGTCGTAATTCTCCATTACCACTTCGGCCTGCTGTTTTGGAGTGAAATCATCAATATAGGTGTATTTACCAGGATAAATGCCATCGGTATTGAGATTATCCTGGTAACAGAAAACCAATTCTCCGGTGAGGGTTTCAGGAAAACCATCGAGTATTTTTATCTCCTTGATTTCACCTGCTGGCTTTTCTCTGGATATAACATCGCCTATTATCTCGACGGGCTCTTCCACCTCAGGATAGTCTATTTTACCCGCAATGGCCGAGGCAGCAACAACAGCCGGAGAGGCCAGATAAGCTTCAGCTTTACGAGAACCCATACGCCCTTTAAAGTTGCGGTTGGTGGCTGATATACCGACCTCACCATCCTTTAACAAACCCCTGCCAAGCCCTATACATGGACCACATCCCGCTGGAAGTGGTATTGCTCCGGCATCCAGAAGCGTCTGCCAGTCACCACGTTTTTCGCTTTCGGCCTGAACCTCGCTTGAGGCAGCAGCTACATAAAATTCAACACCCTCTGCCACTTTTTTATTTTTTACCACACTTGCCGCCTGGGCTAAATCCTCAACCCGGCTGTTAACACACGATACAAGATAAGCCTTGTGAATTTTAATATCACGTTTGCGTATCTCTGAAACGGAGGTTATAGTCTTCACATGATCAGGACCACTTACACAAGGGCGAACAGTATTTAAATCCAGCATAATCTCCTTACTATAAAAGGCATCAGTGTCTGGCTTGAGAGAATTAATTTTGAGCTCTTCTATTCTATTAAAGTTAAGGCGTGGATGTTTACCGTTGCCGTCTGCATCCGAGGGAACACCTGCTAAACCGCGTCGGGCTACAAAATCTGCTCTTTCTCTCAACCAATCGATTGTGATCTGGTCTATCGGAAAAACACCCGCTAAAGCACCCCATTCGGTGGTCATGTTGGAAATTGTCAAACGCTGGTCAATAGATAAAGATGAAATACCATCACCGATGAACTCTATAGCATGATTTAAAACCTCATCCTGATTGAAAAAGCCGCACAATGTGATAATGACATCCTTGCCAGTTACTCCGTGCTTAAGTTTTCCTTCAAGTTTTACTTTCGCCACTGGTGGAACCTGCCACCAGGTTATACCGGTAGCCCAGATTGAGGCCGCATCGGTTCTAACGATGGGAGTTCCCAGGCAACCCAGACCTCCATACATGTTGGCATGACTGTCAGATGCTACAACCATCGTTCCCGGCCAGACATAACCCTCCTCACACATTATCTGATGCCCTATACCCCGACCTGCAGGGTAAAAATCCACACCCATAGTTTTAGCAAATTCCTCAATCTTCGCATATTTCTTAAGGTTGCTCTCGCTTTTATCCTGAACATTATGGTCTAAAGTAAAAACAGCCTGCCGCGGATTGGCTATTTCAACGGCGCCAATGCCCTTAAACTTGGGAATAATAGCACCGGTATTGTCATGAGTCATGACATAAGCTGGTTTTATAGAAAGATAATCACCGCTACGAACAATATGGCCATCTTCAAGGCCAACCGCAAAAAGCTGGGCAATCTTTTCAATTAAGTTCTGTCCCATCTATTCTCCCACGGATTTATAAGTCCTTATACTACTTAACTTAAAATAGGGGCGTTTACTAATTCTAATCAGATATCCAGTAATCACCATTCTACTTATCTCTAAACACCCAATTTCTCTCAAAACAACTTACCAGTATAAAATCATAGGCGAAGCTACTCCATATTAGCGAATTATTCAACTCTTTTTTCTAATTCTATAGACGGGGGTCTTAAACAAACTCTAGTGGGAGTTATTTGTCTGTTTATGTATTTCATTTGGAATCCGACCTGCTGACTGTAATTTTATTGTGCGTGTTTCGAGTATTTCCCCCGGTATTCTGACTTGGTCGTTTTACACTCTGACTCTGTTAGGCCAGCATTCGATAACAAAGATTGTATTTCCGTAGCAGGCATACCGTGAGATTTTTTTATGGGTTCTCGAATAAAGAATAAACCGTTATATTTCAATTTTCGGGAGAGGGAATCTATTATACCCTGTCTTAATTCGGGTTCAATATCATGGATAACATAAGTGACGAATACAATGTCATAAGTCAAATCAGGTATATCTAATTCTCTTATATCACCTGTTAATATCTCCACATTTTTATATTTTCTTAGTCTTTTCTTCGCCTTTCTGGTCCAATATCCAGAAGTATCTACGCCTGTTAGGAATCCGCCTGTGCTAAGTTTCTTTGCAACACATCGAGAACCGATTCCGCTACCACATCCAAATTCCAGCACTCTCTCATTTCCCTTTAATCCGAAAGTTTTAATAAACGAACCGTAAAAGACTGATTCTCCAAACATGTTCATAAGAATATCTTCAAGAATATACAAGGTGGAGGGTCTCTCAAAATCGTATTTCTTAAATTCGTAATCATTCATGGCTTTCTCCTTAAAGGTGTCACACAGACTTACATACCTATATTTAAATCAGAATAATTTAACCAAATTGTATTGTCAAGGAAAGATCATGGTTTCGAGTTTACTCTTTATTTAGGGAAGTATTATCTAACTTCTAAATAAAAACTGGTCTTAGAAATGTTAGCTTTTTTCTTCTCTTAGGCTTTTAACTAGAGTCATTAAAAATCTATAGCTTTTATGCATTGTATACTTTATCAAGGTCGTTATGTTCACGTTTACCTCATTAAAATAACCTCCTTTAATCCATTTCATCTCCAAAACCTGGAATAAGAATGTAATGAACATTTAACCATGAGGAGACATAGAATTTGAGCAGATACTACTATCTTTACATAGTCAAGCATCTTGAATCTTTAATGGCGATAAAGACTCAATGCAAGATTCGTTGGGAATAGTTTACTTGAATTGTAACAGTTGCCTTAACAGAAAAAGTAAAGAACTTTCAATAGACAAATTGACCAATTTTATTAAACATCGCGCCACTGAATCAAATAATGGCACGCACCCTCATTTTGGGAACACATCAAACAAACGAACCAATGATGTTTACTACTATCAGATGCTAAACGTGACGATTTATGTTATATCAGTAAATCCTATCACAAAAATTAATAGAGATTACACACTAATTATTGCAACTGTTAAAATATTTTATTCATCTACTTTTAAATCCCAAATATAACCTCATAATCGCCCAATCCCATTGTGGTGCTTTTACCTATACCTGTATATTGTCCCATTTCCAATAATGATATCAAATCCGGTGGACATTTTTTCATTGTCATTTTACCGGTTACGCCGCTGATGCTTATTGTTTTATTCTGCCGACTTGAATACCGGATTGCCTTTACTCTCTTCAAATCCTTTTCCACATTTATTGACTCAGCTTTTGCAAGTATTCCTGTGTAATCTAAATCCAATTCTTTATCGTTGTAAAAATATGAAAGGTTGCTTATTCTCCTTAAAAGTGTCGCTAATATGTCCCGGACGTCGGGCTTAAAATTAGGCTTGCCTTCTGTAGTTATCTTTAGCGGAGATTTAAATAACAGGTCAATTTCCTGGTTAACGGTTGCCCTTTGAAGGCTGTTTATACTTACCGGATGAATAAAACTTGAATAATTCTGTTTTAATTCTGTCCACGGTTTTTCATTGCCGGAGATTTTATCCAGCAATGTTTTTATTTTGGCGGTTCCTCGTTCACCACGGTATTTTCTGCCTATACCCTCCTGGAACGCACTATCAAGACTTAAAAGGACCAACAAAAAGTTTGTAACAGTTTTACCGTAAAGGTTGATACAAACTTCAAATATTTCACCTTCTGCTGTCTCGGGTTTATGCCAGGGATATACCGTAACCCTGATTGGATGGGGAACCTGAGGATACAATCTCATCCTTTTGCTGCCCTGGGGAACAGGTGACTCATAAATCATGCCATATGCACACGAATGAACAAGGTAACAACTCTGGCAATTTTTGTGAGCTACAACACAGGAATGTTCTTTCAATTTGTAGCCAATAACTCCATGAATGACACTACCGGGAAACGAATTCCATTTTATAGCTCGCGTTACCTCAGCTTTAATTAGGGCTGATAATACCGGCATATTTAAATCGGGCAGGAATTTTTCCATCAATTCCCCCAATCAATGCCAACCGGAATTAAAGCTGATGGATCAAGTTTGGCAAATTTTATTTTTTTACCATCGATTCCGAATATACCAACAAATTCATCATACAGATTCTCAAACTTTTTTTTACTCAAAGGAGTAATCCCATGAGCCATGATAGATTTGTTTCTTTGTTCAAGAAGCGATTTTATTTTTATTTCATTCTGCATAAAAAGCTTACCGTATTTATTATCTTCAATACTTAACTGTTTATAGGCAGAGTAACAGCCAAGGTCAACTGTGTTTTCTTTTTCAATTTTTCCACTATATCTCTCCTTAAGCTCATCGCATAGTTTATCGTAAGGGAATTTCGAGGTGCTCTGATTATATATTTTTATAAATTGACTCTGGGCTATCATTTCGAGGGCACGGTAAAGGCGGGCAACTGCATCGTCATATTTACCCTCCTCGGCACGGCGAAGAGCATTGGCAACCAGTTCTTCAACAGTTTCCATACTTATTCTCTCCTTGGGAGAAGCATTAAGTACTCCCTCGAGTTGGTTAGCATTTTCTTTGATCGGTTTTAAAAAATCATTTAATCTTGAAACATCTTCTTGATACAATTCCGACAGACGATTTAAACAGTTTATACCAGAGTTTATGGATTTAAGGCTGTTTTCAAATTTAAATAAATCCCAATTCCGATAACCTTCTGCTATTTTTTTCAAGCACTTGAAGATGGAACTCATTCTTTGGCTACTTTTATCTATTACATAATTGCAGACATCAATAGCTGGTGTAAAACGATAGGTATTTATAGTAGATTTTTTCAGTGCCACTCACCACGGTGCCAAGGCCGTCTTTAGTCCTTTCTTCACCGCCCACATAGGATACTTTTAATCCTTGCTCGGTAGCGGCTAAAGCCAGTGCCGCACTCATCTGTTTTGTGCCGCCAGTTAAATCAATCACAATATCCT
>NATP01000158.1 GCA_002085375.1 candidate division Zixibacteria bacterium 4484_95
AGGCCAAAACTATTTCCACAAGTTCTTTGCCGTATTTCTCAATGGTTTTCTTGCCTACTCCATTTATTTTCTTTAGATCAGCAATATTGTCAGGAAGACATACCGCAATCTGAATCAATATCCGTTGATGTAAAACCTGAAAATGGGCGACGTCTTCCTCCCTGGCCTTGCGGGATCGCCAGTCCTTCAGGGTCTGGAACAACTCCGGATGAGCAACGTCCGATTCGGTGTAGGCCGGAGGCCGGAGCTTTTTTTCTTTTTCAGGGGTAAAGTCAATTTCAGCCACTGAAACAGCGCGCAGTAAACTTGAAGGTGAAAATCCCTTTTCACAGCACTGTACTCCAGCTATCTTGACGGCAATTGCTTTTTTGAGATTACTCAGGGCATTGTCAATTTTTTTGCGGAGTTCGGTATTGTCTGTTTCAACGTGCAATTTTGGCGCTGATTCCTCAAAAATTTCGGTAAACTTTTCCTTAAACCATGCTGATGCTTTGCTGATCCGTTCCAGAATAACTGGATCTGACTCGGGTAAGCCGCCATCAGTAAAAATTGTGCGTAATTGTTGCTTAAAATTTTCACTGACAACAAAAATATCTTTCGTGGCCGTTTTCTCTAATTGACGGATATCTTCAATGCCTGAAACCTGAACTACTCCGGCGTTACCTGTCAAAAGCCGAACAAGATAGTTGAGATTGTTGCGCAATAGTGAAAAATCAAAACAATCAAGCAACAACTGCTGCTGATAGCTGATTTTGGCAGCCTGAAGCCGGCTTTCGGACGGCGGGTTCCGGTGAGCGTTTTCATCAAAGCACATTATTGCTTCATCCGTTTCTACTCCGCGAGATGAGATGGGAGAGCTCAGCACCATGCCCTCTAGAGTTTTACAACGGCTTAAGGCCACGTAAACCTGACCATGGGCAAAAGCTGCTTTGGCATCGATAATAGCCTTTTCAAAAGTCAGCCCCTGACTCTTGTGGATGGTGATGGCCCATGCAAGTTTAAGTGGGTATTGCTTGAATTTACCGATTATATCCTCTTCGATTTCCTTATTTTTTTCGTTCAGCGTGTATTTGATGTTTTCCCAACTGATTGGTTCAACTACGATTTCCTGTTTGTCGCCTGGGCAGATAACGCTGATGTTTTTGCTCGAAATTTTGGTTATTTTGCCGATTTTACCATTGTAATAGAGTTTTTCAACAGAGGGATCATTGCGCACAAACATCACCTGCGCCCCCTTTTTAAGCAGAAGAGTGGCTAAGGTCGGATAGATATGTTCAGGAAAATCTCCGGAAATTTCAGCTTTGAAACGGTGTTCCTTTTTGGTCAGGGCCTTAAGTCTGGTCTGATTGATGGATTCGGCGCTGCGGTTGTGGGTGCTTAGTGTAATATAGCCCTGATCTTTGCCTGGTTTAAAATCCTGAATGTAACGCTGATTAAGATCCGCTATGGATTGTTCATCAAGCCGGTTATCACGTACCCGATTCAGGAGCTTTATGAAACGGGCGTCTGACTGACGATAAATATGCTTCAGTTCAATGGTAAGCAGTTCGGTAAGACCAAGCGCTTTGCTGCTGAAAAAATAAACCGACTCATAATGTTGCTGCAAAAGGCGCCATTCATCTTGCTTTGCCACCGGAGAGAGCTGATGCAGATCGCCGATCACAAGCAGTTGCACCCCGCCAAAGGGCAAAGAAAGGTTGTTTTGCCGGTGCCCGCTTTACCTGTCAGAAAAATATTGCAGTCAGTGTGCTGAACAAAGTCGTTGGCGAGTTGCAGTTCATGGTTTATGGGGGACATGGTTTTTCTGCTCATGAGCGTTGTTATCGTTTTTTTATTAAGGATGATAAGGATTGTCCTTCAAAAGTTCAGAATTCTCATTAGCTGTTTTCTGAATAAGGGTGAGCCTATAATTTCCAATTATGGAAGTCAAGGCAAGTCCCAAGTCCAGCCAGATGGAGGTGAAGGGCATTCAGTATAAGGATTTTTAGGGTTCACGAAAAAATAAATTTGCAATTTTGGGAGTTGAGGTGAGGTCCTCAGGCCGGAATTGGTCGGCGGAGGATTAATACGAAGCATGGGCTGCTGGTCTGCGGTTGTCGCAAGCCGAAAACGCGGTGAAAGACAGGTTGCGGATCAGCGGATACTCGGTGATGGAGATTTTGTCAAGCAGGTCATCTCGGGTCTTGATGATCTTGTTAAAAAGAACTTACGGCTTTCAGCACGGCGAATTGATATTAAAACACTGGCCGAGAAGGTACCTGAGAAATACAATGTATCTATTGGTGAACTTCGGTCAGGGGGCAAAGAAGCGCAGTAGTGAAAGCCAGATATGCAATGTCGTGGATTGGCGTCAGGGAACTCGGTTATTCCGGTGCTGATGTTGCGAGATATCTTGGTGTTACAAATTCTTGTGTGACGATAGTTCGCATTCTTATGCGGGGAAATCGGCCTGAATTGGCGTTCGTTTGGTTTATGGAAGTCGGACTGAGGCCCATCTGGAAAAGGATGGAACCGCCACCGAATCCTAAAACCTGAAATGAAGATGACTTTCTCATATTAGTGAGAAGTCTTCGGGCAAGAGTGCGAATATCCCGACTATGGAATTCCACTTAGCGGCATCATCTCTGAGTGCACCAGCCCTTTGGGGCATCATTTGCTTTCTCTTCTTCAAAGGAATTTCGCAAAAATTCCCCTCTTGACATAATATTAGATTTCGGTCATAAAAATTCTAGTGACAGGTTGCCGATTTTTAATTTTTTCTAGTTTTTACGCTTGAGAGCTAATTTTTAAGGACCTATTTCTGGGATACTCGATTTACAGGTCGTGAACTTCTTGATTGGCCAGACCACACCATTGAGCGCGTACTGGAATATGGGCAATGGGAAGATATCAGATTTTTGAGGAAAATCACCGGGGATGAAGCTATTACAAAAGTTGTTAAATCGAGTCGCAGGCTTTCCCCTCGCACAGCAAACCTCTGGGCAGTTCTATTAAGCATTCCAAGAAGAGAAATATATTGTTTTCAGAAACGCTTTCACACAATACCCATACTCTGATCGAGAAAATCAAAGGCAAGTCATGGCTACGCCCCTATTATCTTGCAGGAGGGACAGCTCTGGCCTTACATCTGGGGCACCGGACCTCTATAGACCTTGATTTCTTTACTCAATCAGACTTCGAAGAAATGGACATAGTCAATTATCTTAGGGGTATAGGTGATCTACGACTTGACAAAACTGGAAAAGGGACTATCATCGGCGAGATTGATCGTGTACGCATAAGTCTATTCAAATATCCTTACAGTTTGTTGGAACCCTTGATCGAATGGAATGGTCTTGCCCTTGCTTCAATACTTGATATCGCTTTGATGAAAATAGTGGCAATTTCCCAACGGGGATCCATAAAGGATTTCATCGACCTGTTTTTTATCGCCAACGAATTCAAACCAATCGATTTTCTCATCGGAGAACTCCGACGGAAATATCTTGGGGTTCAGTTTAACACAAATCATATTCTTCGAAGCCTATGCTATTTTGACGAAGCCGAAAAGGAGCCCATGCCGAATATGACAGCCGCATGTAACTGGCCTAAAATCAAAGAATTCTACATGAATGAAGTGAAAAGGCTATCTCAAATAATATAAGCCCATCCCCCAGCCCTTTCAACTCATTTTCAACACCTCAAATTATACTTTTAGGTTAATTTTAGGCCATGGTTTTTAGACCAAAATAATTTGAACAAATTATCCTGCTCCAGTGTCTTGTTAACCCTTATTTTGATGCAGTTTCATTGAAATTGTCATAAAATGTTTTAATAACATCCCTTCTTTCTTTCTTGGTTCGACACCTTAATACCAAGGTCCTCAAAACTCCTCGATATGGAATATCTAAGTCATTTGGGCAAGCTGGGATATTCTCTTCCAATTTCAGATCAAACTTTATTGATTCGTATTCTTCCTGGGTTGTTACAACTTCATCAAATGATTCATCTATGTCGTTATCTCCAGTTAGACTTTCTTTCCAAAGTTCATATTCTTCTTTTACTATTTCATCGTACTTGACTTTTTCCCGTGCATAGTTTTCCAAATATTCTCTTTCCCATAAATAATCTCCACAGCAATCTGAGATCCATATAGCGGCATGCAACGGCTTTTCCTTATTGCAAATTTTTACAATTTTTTTCTGCCGTTCACTAAATGCAATTGGCGTTTGATATAAATACTCTGCCAGCCAGTCTATGTAACGAATATATTCATCATGGTTTTGAGTGTAGTTCATCTTTTTGCCGTTTTCGTCTTCAGGTACATAAAGGTCATTGTAGCATCGTGGTAAATATCTCATTTTCATGTTGGGTTTGCCAAGTTGAGGGGCCGGGAAACGATAACTCAAGGACTATGAGAAAAAGATAAAATAACAGCTTTAAGTGTTTATTCTAAAGTGGCACGGCTTTCCCGGTCCCTCTCCAACGCGAGGTTATCCTTATTTCGGGTTTATCTGCATTTTGCCAAACATAGTCCTAACAAAAGACCGCATTATTTTATGATGGTCTGAAACATCAATATCAACAACCTCACCCGGACATAGAGGAATCAAGCCATACTTTAGCCCTATACGGTGAAGTAATTCACGTTCAGATCGTTCATTAATTGTATACCCTACACGTTCAGATCGTTCATTAATTGTATACCCTACCAGAACTCCATTCATGATATCATTCGCCATTGTCCAATTATCAACATCATGAAAAACATGATTGTGTGTATTTTTTATTTCCCTTTTAAACTTGGATAAAATAGCATCATGAAAAACATGATTGTGTGTATTTTTTATTTCCCTTTTAAACTTGGATAAAATAGATTTGTAGTTTTCCTTTTTCATAGCATATGCTCCATGGATAACGACGCGTTTGACCAGCGGGCGTTTTTTTAGCCCGTCTGCGTCCAAGCGTATGTTCGCTGATGGCTTCTCTTTAATAATTGGAGTGAGGATGAATAAGTTCGTGAGAAATTGGTTTTACGGTTTGCCACTCTTTTGAGGTATTTTCCGCAAACCAGAGATCATAATTCTTCTGTAAATTCATCCATAGATCTGCTGTAGTATCGAAAGCTCGGGATAAACGCAATGCCATATCCGGCGTTATGGAGCCTCTCTCATTAACAATTTTTGATAATGTTTTCCTGGATACACCAAGGATAGCAGCCATATCTTTTATGGTAATGGATAATGGGCCTAAGTAATCCTCTTTTATTATTTTGCCTGGGTGCGTTGGTTGCCTTTGCATTTTTCGCATATTATCACCTTTTTAATGGTAATCATCGTAATCCATGTTGTGTGCATCCCCTTCAATGAACTCAAAAAACATCCTCCAATTTCCTGAAACGTTAACAGCATATAGCCCTTTTTTATCTCCGCTTAGCTTATGGAGGTTGGAGCCGGGGTAATTCATATCTTTGATTTTATTGGCGGCATTCAAACGGTCTAAAATCCTTTCCAGCCTATCAGCATGCTCTGGTCTAATTCCTTTCTTGCTGCCGGTAAAGAAAAATTCCTTCAATCCTTTGTGTTTGAATGATTTAATCATTTTTCATATTGTAACCTTTTGGGTTACGCATGTCAACGATTTAATTTCCAGCGAACTAACAAACCCCGCAGTTAGAGCAATTTACCTTTTACCTAGGTTGAGCGATTGTCGAGGTTGTCGCAGATACAAGGAACAGTAGATGCGGTAAGATTGGCAATCTCGAAGGGTTTTAAATTTTAAAAATATAAATCAAGATAATTCATTAAAAATAAAAGGTATTTGATTACCTTTAAAATTTGAAACGCTCATCTTAGGTTTTATTAATGGGTGTTTAATGATGGAGCATGATAACAAAAGGGGGGTGGCATCATGCTCCATCGGTATTGCAGGGTGGCATCATGCTCCATCGGTATTGCAGCCAATTTCTTGCATACTGTCAGTTGGCCGATTTCTCGGCGCGTTCCATCCATGCTTTAACCATCAGGCTTAACGAATTGGCAAACTTTCTAAAAATACAAAGAATTCAGTCTATTAAACGGGTTCGCTACCGGCATCTAATCAATTTTACAGCCGACTACAATGCCCCCTCAATTCATGTTACAAAGTCCCGGGTCTGGGCCCTAAGGCAATTTTACCATTTTTTGACGCTTCACCGGATCATACCTGAAAATATTGCCACCGGTATACCCTATCCAAAAATCGAAAAAACGGTGCCACAGTTTCTCACGCAAGAGGAATATAAGCTTTTAATTCGCCACTTCACTACCCGGGCAGACTCACGAATGGGCCAGAGAAATCTCATTATTATCATGCTGCTGGGAACGCTGGG
>NATP01000111.1 GCA_002085375.1 candidate division Zixibacteria bacterium 4484_95
GGGTAACACTATCGCAAATAACAACACTAAATAAAAGGCGATATTATTAAGATAGGGGTTGACCCGCTCCATTTATAAAATCTCCATATAAGTTCCTGCAATCAAACTGTTTTAATAAGCTCAATTAGGCGCTATCTCGCCTCTGCAAATTGCATTTCATAGAGTTTTTTATACAGACCGTTATCAGCAACCAAGTCATTATGTGAACCCCCCTCTACAATTCGACCTTTATCAATAACCAGTATCTGGTCAGCATTCCGTATCGTAGACAATCTATGAGCGACCACAATCACTGTCCTACCAGATAAAAGATTGTCGATAGCTTTCTGGATTAAAAGTTCTGATTCGGTATCAAGAGACGATGTGGCTTCATCAAATATAAGTATTGGTGGGTCCTTGAGAAGGGCTCGAGCAATAGCTAAACGCTGTCTTTGTCCACCAGAGAGTTTGATCCCACGGTCACCAATTAAAGTATCATAGCCTTTCGGTAAACTCTCAATAAATTCGTCTGCATAAGCAGCTTCAGCCACCTCCTTTATGCGACTTAAAGGGGTATCAAGTTGCCCATAGGCGATATTGTTAGCTATAGTATCATTAAAGAGAATGGTTTCCTGGGTTACAATTCCCATTAATGATCTGAGTGAACTAATTGTGATATCACGTATGTCCACATCATCGATGGTTACTCGACCAGAGGTAGGGTCATAGAACCTTGGCAGAAGGTCAACCAGAGTTGATTTACCACCACCCGAGGGACCCACCAAGGCTAGGATTTCACCCCTGTTCAAATTAATGTTTATATTTTTTAACGAGAACTCACCTGCACCATAGCTAAATGATATATTTTCATATCTTATGGATTTCTTAAATTCGGTTACTTCAAGTGCGTTTTTTCTTTCGGAGATGAACTCTTTAATATCCAAGATGTTGAATATCCTTTCAGCAGCAGCCACTCCTTGCTGGATGTCGATATTTACATAGCTTAATTTTTTTATTGGGTCCATCATGGAAAATGCCGCAAGTAAAAACAGTAAAAATGTGCTGGTCGTTAATGAACCACCAGTTAGAATCTGTCTGCCTCCATACCATAAAATCAAGGCACCGGCTGTCACCCCTAAAAGCTCGGTAAGTGGCGGTCCCAAAGAGGAAACCCTCGTCAATTTCACCATCGTTCGAAAATACTCCTGCGCAAATTTCTTGAATTTAGCAATCTCAAAGTTTTGCATTCCGAAAGCCTTAACTACTCTAATTCCTGATATCGTTTCTTGGAGAACAGATGTCACCGAAGCCATTTTCTCCTGTGTTATAGTAGAATTTGCTCTTAATTTCCGACCAATAAGACTTATTATTATAACTGCAGGAGGTAAAATCACCAACGTGGCTAAAGCCATTTGCCAGGATGCCCATAAAGCTATGGCCAGGTAAAAAACAAAATAAAAGCTGTTTTTTATTAGTTCTGAAAGACCTTTGCCAACTGCTCCCATGATAAGTGTAACATCGTTGGTAAGTCGCGAAATCAGCTCGCCCGACCTTTTACCATGGAAAAAAGATAAAGGCAAAGAATGATATTTAAGGTAAACATCGTTTCGAATATCCCTGACTATACCCTGTTCAACTCTTACGGTTAAATATTTTTGACCAAAAAAGAATATGTTCTTTATTAAGAATATTAAAATCAACAAGATACCTACACGAGTTAACTTATCAAGTCGGGTTTTACCACCAATAACCGACAAAATAGCCTTTTTATCAAGTTTAAGTATATCTTTAAATGATGTTTTATAATTTATTGTGTCAGAATATGATAGGGTGTCGTTTGGTTCGAATACTATGTTTGTTATGGGAACTATGGTTGTAAGGGAAACACCGCTTGTAAGCGCTAAAAAAAACATACAAATAACAGCCAGTACAAAAAGAGCCAGGTGCGGTTTGATATATTTAAGTAGTCGCCAATAAACGTTCATACCAGGTTTATCTCTTGATCAATGACATCCTTTTAACAACTACAACTCCATGCATATACTTCAATTTTAATAACGGCATATCCTTATGTCAAATAAAAAACCCCCGGTTGCAAACCTTTGGACTTAACCAGGGGATAATATCATAATTTTCTAATCAGTTCTGGTCGTTTGGTGTCGATTCCGGTTTCTCATCTGGCGCTTTAACCGAAGGCATCTGTTCTGATTCAGAATGTATTTCACTTTCGGGTTTCTTCTCGGGGAAATCATCCACTTCCTCTCCAACAACATCCTTTACTTTAACCGTGCGGGTTGGGTGTTGAGCCAAAAACTTATCTAGTTCTTCTCTTTCCCTGACAGCATAATAAGCCTCTACGGAGAGAACTATTTTCCGATTTTTATTGTCGAATTCAATAACTCGTAAAGGAATGGTCTCACCGATTGAGAAGGCTTCACTGGGTTTGCTTATGTCCGCCTTACCTAATTTATTAGAAGGTACAAATCCTTCGACTTCTCCTTCAAGCTCAACTATAACCCCACGATCGAGCAATCTGGTAATCGTGCCTAATGTTTCGGTATTGACCGCATATTTTAATTCAAGGCTTGGCCAGGGGTCTTCCTGGACCTGTTTATGCCCCAAGGAAATTCTACGGTTTTCCTGGTCTATACTTAAAACCTTAACCTCGATTTCGTCGTTCCTTTTCATAATTTCTGAGGGATGTTGAATACGTTTAGTCCAGGACATATCAGAAATATGAACCAATCCGTCAATACCCTCCTCAATTTCAACAAATGCACCAAATGTAGTGAGATTTCTTACCCTACCTTTGACAATAGAGCCAATCGGGTATTTTAAATCGAGTGTAAGCCATGGATCTGGTTCAAGCTGTTTTAATCCAAGTGAAATTTTTTCGTTTTCCCTGTCAACGGTCAAAACAACCGCTTCGACTAAATCGCCAACAGAAAGTAATCTTGAAGGATGTTTTATATGTTGAGTCCAGGACATTTCCGAGATATGAATCAGTCCTTCAACACCGAGTTCAAGTTCAACAAAGGCTCCATAGTCGGTAATAGAAACGACTTTACCTTTAACACGGCTGTTAACCGGATATTTTTCTTCGACATTCTCCCAGGGATACGGGGTGAGTTGTTTGAGCCCCAAAGATATACGCCCTGATTCCTTATCGAAATCTAATATCTTTACCTTGATTTGTTGACCAAGTTTTGTAATCTCAGATGGATGATTGATACGCCCCCAGGACATATCGGTTATGTGTAAAAGGCCATCAACTCCACCAAGGTCGATGAACACGCCAAAATCGGTTATATTTTTTACTATGCCCTCACGGATCTGACCCGGCTCTATCTCTTTTAGAAGCGTTTCTCGCATCTTATTGCGCTCTTCTTCAAGAACAGCTCTGCGTGAAACTACAATATTACGTCTGCTTTTATTTATTTTTATAATTTTCAGGTCCATTTCCTGGTTTAAAAGAGCATCAAAATCAGGCACCTGTCTGATAGCTACCTGTGAACCGGGTAGAAATGATTCTACACCATATAAATCGACAACGAGACCGCCTTTTATGCGCCTGACTATTCTACCTTTGATTGTGGCTCCCGAATCGTGAGCATCTTTGATTTTATCCCAAACTTTAAGGAAATCCGCTTTTTGTTTTGAAAGCACCAACTGACCGTCGTTGTCTTCAATAACGTCAAGGAAAACATCGATCTGATCCCCTACTGAAACATTGATAGGTTCAGGGAATTCACTGATAGGTATAATACCCTCCGATTTAAAACCGACATCAACGATAACATCATCCCTGGTTACCCCCATCACTTTACCCGTGACAATCTCTCCTTCTTTGAAGTCCTGCATGGTGCTCTCATACATTACCAGCATTTTATTATATTCCTCTTCGGAATATTCCTGTTCTTCGATTTCCTCCTCAGTCAGGACAACCGGAGTATCTAATTTTTTAATTTTTGTTCTGGGGGCTTTGGTGCGTGTTTTCCTAACAGGCGTTTCTTTTGCAGCTTTGACTTCCTTAGCCTGTTTTTTCTTGGCGGTTGCAGCTGCTCTTGATCTCTTTCTGGCTTTTTCAGTTTTACTTTTAGCACCACCTCCATGCTTTTTAGTTTCTTTCGCGGCTTTTTTCGCTACCGCGGTTTTCTTCTTTACGACCATTTAACAAAATCCTCCTTAACATATTCATTACCCCAAAGGGTTGACCTCTCACCGGGTCTAGGGAAATATAAGTGCTATCCCCGATAAAGCAATCACTTTTTTTATCGGCTGATAGCAATTAGATAAAAGCCAAGCACGGGTTTTTTATCAAGCGAAAATCTAAAATGGTTAATCAAGCATCTTGGGATAAAGAAGTTATTTTCTGCTTAAGGATCTTAATCCTGCTCATTACTTCATCGGTTATCTCTATATACCCGTCTTTGGATTCTCGTCGGGTATTTATCCACGTGACTTCAATAATCTGTCCAAAAACAACTCTTAAATTTTTACCCCGGATAAAATTCATCCAGGCTTTTCTTGTATTTTCCATATAGACGGGAACAATCGGAATGCCTGCCTTTTTTGCAAGCATACCAATTCCGATTTTTCCTTTTCGGATTATACCATCTTTCGAGCGAGTTCCCTCGGGAAACATCACAAGTGCTTTACCCTGTTTTAGAACCGCTAAAGATTGCCTTATCACATCTATGTCGAACCCAAACCTGTCAACCGGAAAAGCATTCAACCTCGATATTATATTTTTCAGTAAAAATGATTTAAAAAGCTCCTTTTTGGCCATAAACCATAATTCACGAGGAACAGTTGAGCCCAACAGAAAAGGGTCGGCTATGGATGTATGATTAGAGGCGATAATTAAACCACCTTCAGCAGGGATATTTTCGAGACCATAGAGCTCGAGTCTGCACAAACTTCGCATATATAAATTTATGACAAAATGACATCCCCAGTAAAAACTGTTTACCCTATTTTCTTTTTGCATATACTGTATATTTTCTCTACCTGCTGGTCAAATGTCAGGTTTGTAGTATCAACCACTATCGCATCTTCGACCTTCTTCAACGGTGAATGTTTTCGACTTGAGTCAATACGATCTCTTTTGGTGAGGTTGTTGCGAAACTCATTGAATTCTTCGGGAAAAGCATTTTTCTGTAAAAGCCTTCTTTTAGCTCTAACATCAAGATCTGCCGTTAAAAATATCTTAACATCCGCATCGGGGAAAACATATGAGCCAAGGTCTCTTCCCTCAGCCACGATATTATATTCATGTGCGATATGTCTTTGTTTTTCCTGCATAAAATCACGGACAGAATCAATAGCTGAAATCTCTGACACATAGTTATCAACCTCATTACTGCGTATTTGATAAGTTACATCAATGCCGTCGAGGAATATATGCAACACATCATCAACCGGTTTAATCTCTATGGATGTATTATCCAGAATATTACGGATTCTTTTTTCATCGTTATATTCTTTAATTCCAAGATTAAGGAACTTGAGCGTCAGGGCGCGATACATGGCACCTGTATCAAGATAAACGTAACCAAGTTTTTTCGCTAAGGCGATGGCGGTAGTACTTTTTCCGGAACCGGCCGGCCCATCGATGACAACTACTTTTGGCATTATTTAAACCCCACTAAAAGACGCAGTTTTTTGATCTCTGATTTTTTAACGTGAATAAATTTTCCTTCCTCTAAACTACCCAGGTTCAAACCGCCAAATGCGATTCTTTTTAAGGATAGTACAGGATATCCCACTTTTTTAAACATCCGACGCACCTGCCGCTTGCGCCCCTCGTGTATGGTTATCCGGACGACACTTGTTGACATTGCCTTGTGAACCAGTTTCACTCGTGCCGGAGCAGTTGGACCATCCTCGAGGATGATTCCCTTTTGAAGTGTCTTAAGCGTTGAATCGGTTATGGCACCCTGGCATACAACTTCGTAGGTTTTCTCCACAGCAAACCGGGGATGGCTCAATCTGAAAGCAAGTTCACCATCGTTAGTAAAAAGTAAAAGCCCTGATGATTCTCGGTCGAGACGACCTATTGGAAAGACCTTTCCTTTATATTCTCTTAATAGCGATGTAACAAGTTTTTTATGATGGGGGTCTCGACTTGAAACCAGATAACCAGCAGGTTTATTTAACATTATGTAATAAGAGCCGGTCTCCGGGGAGATGACCTTACCATCAACCTTAACTATATCTTTACCTTCCTGAACCTGGACACCGGGCTTTTTGACCAGCTTGCCGTTAAGTTTAACCCGTCCCTGAAGAATCAGAGCGTCGGCATTACGCCTTGAGGCTATCCCTGAGCGAGCCAGATATTTATTTATTCGCATCCGCTTTGTTTTTTTATTTCTTCTCTATGTAGATATAATTAGCTCATGTTAATTCCAACCACAATCAGCGCAAATTATAGCCAAGATGATAACGCTTATCAAGTAAAATAATTATATATGTGCCGGGTTTGTTAAAAGACTGCGTTTACTCATTATATTCAAAACATGACCTGAGTCCCGTTTCAGAAATTCATAATCTCAGTCATTACGAGAAGCAAAGCGACGAAATGATCTGCCTCCTTTTAGAAGCGATACTTGGGCAAGATGCCCAAGCCACTTCTTAAAATGAAAAGAATTTATGAATAATACAGGCTAATAATGTCGTAGTTGATTAGATTATAAATGCTGGCTATTTTAAGTACAATAGCTTAACTGTCTTTACATCTTGGGGCGTTAATGCCTTAGCAAAATAAACACCCGAAGAAACCTTATTGCCTGAGTTGTCAGTGGCATCCCAGATAAAATTTACCCGCCCATCGGTCTCAACCCCCTGTTACTGAACCTGATAAATAGGTCACCCT
>NATP01000112.1 GCA_002085375.1 candidate division Zixibacteria bacterium 4484_95
GATTTGGAACCCATTAAAATTACGGAGTGTTTTTAAGTTGTCCAAAAGAATTTAATTGTCGGCAATGTAGCACCGGCATCTTTGCCAGTGATTCTTGGGCAGGATGCCCAAGCCACTTCTTAAAATTAAAAAAGTTTATGAATAATACAGGCTAATAATATCATAGTTGAGTAAATTATAAATACCGACTATTTTAAATACAACAGCTTAACTGTCTTTGTATCTTGTGGCGTTAATGTTTTAACAAAGCTACGTGAATGGTGTTACCCTGATAAAAATATATCTGTTACCCCCCCCTGCATGGTGCAGAAAATATACCTTGCATTAAAAATACTTTTATAAAAACGTTTGTAAAGGAATATTGTGCGACGATTACAATACACTGCTCCCGTTAACCTTGACTTGCTTATCATATTAATTTAACTTCAACTCATGTTAAAAATACCTCGTTTAAGGAACTGGAAACACATAATAGTACGTTTATAATAAACGCAAAGGGTAAAATTATGGAAAAAGCCGAAAAGAAAGGTTTGGTGATAGTATATACAGGTGATGGTAAGGGCAAAACTACCGCCGCCTTGGGCATATGTCTCAGGGCAACTGGTCATGACCTTAAATCTGTCATTGTCCAGTTTATCAAAGGCAGCTGGAAATACGGGGAGCTTGATGGCATCAAAAAGCTTTCTCCCAATGTCGAGATTTACCAGAAAGGGCTCGGTTATGTCGGTATAAGAGGCGATAAACATGACAAGTCCGAGCATATTAAGGTCGCAACAGAGGCACTTGAGTTCAGTCGGGAGCTTATGTTATCGGGCAGGTATGATATTTTGATACTTGACGAGCTGAACCTGGCGATTTCACTGAAGCTTATAGATATCGAAGACATATTGAAATTTATCGAACAGAAACCCAGAACGATGGATATAATCATCACCGGCAGAAATGCTGACGAGAGATTGATAGATAAAGCCGATTTGGTTACCGAAATGAAAGAGATAAAACATCCATTTCACAAAGGGGTCATTGCCCGAAAAGGTATAGATTATTAATCAGGAGGTTTGAATGTCCAATGGAACAAATCCACAGGAGCATGATGTCATCATAGTAGGCGGAGGCCCGGGAGGATTAACAGCGGGAATGTATTGCACCCGGGCTGAACTGGATACTATTCTTTTGGAGAAGATGATGCCAGGCGGTCAGATTGCCAACACCGAATTAGTTGAGGATTATCCCGGCTTTGAATCGATATCCGGCATCGAACTGGCTAAGAAAATCGAATCACATGCTAAAAAATTCGGTTTAGATATACAGACCGAAACAGTTAGAAAAATAAAAGCTGATGGCAAATATTGGCTTGTCGAGGGTGATGATAATAGTTATAAAGCAAAAGCTGTAATAATCGCTACTGGAGGAGAGCCACGTAAACTCGGGGTTCCAGGGGAAGCTGAACTTACTGGCAAAGGTGTCTCATACTGTGCCATCTGCGATGGAGCGTTTTTTAAGGGCGAGGTCATGGCTGTCGTGGGTGGAAGCGATGTGGCAGTAGAGGAAGGTAATTTCCTGACCAAATTCGCTTCCAATGTTTATATCATACACCGCCGTGATAAACTTAGAGCACAAAAAATCATCCAGGCGCGAGCAATGAAAAATCTCAAAATAAAATTTTTCTGGGATTCAGTGGTGGAAAAAATCAACGGCACAGACAGAGTCGAATCAGTGGATATAAAAAATGTAAAAACCGGCCAGGTCACAAATTTAAAAATCGGAGCCATTTTCCCCTTCATCGGTTTTATTCCCAACTCAAACCTCTTTGACCAAGAAATAAAAAAAGACCCTCAGGGTTATATAATTACCAATGAATATATGGAGACATCCTTAAAAGGTATTTATGCAATTGGTGATGTCAGGAAACAACTGTGCAAACAGATAACTAACGCTATCGGTGACGGAACAACAGCGGCTGTAGCGGTGGATAAATATATCGAATCATGGAACGATTAAGGTTGTTACCATACACTGTTACAGAATACCGTTTTTTTATATAATTAAAATGAAACAATCGTAGGAGCAGGACGCCATTCTGTCCACTAAATACGAATACAGAAAACCGTTTTAACCGGGCAATAAAGATGAATGGCCAGCGACAAAAACAATCCCATCATAAACCTCCCTGGTTGAAAATTAAACCTCGGTTCGGGCCTGTCTATATTGAGATGAAAACCCTTTTAAAACAGTTGAAGCTTCACACTGTTTGCCAGGAAGCAGGCTGTCCTAATATTGGGGAATGTTTTTCAGCCCATACTGCGACTTTTATGATACTGGGGGATAAATGCACTCGCAACTGCCGTTTTTGCGGTGTCAAATCCAACCACCCTTTACCTCCTGATTTGGATGAACCTTCACGGGTAGCCCAAGCGGTTAAAAAACTAAATCTAAGGTTTGCTGTCATAACCTCGGTGACACGGGATGACCTTGCCGATGGCGGTGCTACTATTTTCGCCGAAACGGTAAATCAAATCAGAAAGGAAAATCCTGACTGCAAAATTGAGCTTCTCATTCCCGATTTCGCCGGAAATAGTAAAGCGCTTGACATCGTTTTGAATGTAAAACCGAATGTCCTTGCCCATAATATTGAAACGGTTCCTGACCTTTACAATAAAGTCAGACCTTTAGCAGATTACGGGCGGTCTCTGGATGTATTAAAACACATTTCTGAGAAAACAGAAGACATAATCACAAAATCAGGAATGATGGTGGGACTTGGTGAAACATTTCAACAGATTGAAGAAACGTTAAACGATGTAGCGCGGATAAATTGTCAGATATTCACGGTTGGTCAGTATCTGGCGCCCTCAAAAAACCATCTTCCTGTAAAAAAATATTATGCGCCAGAGGAGTTTGATCTTATAAAAAAAATCGGAGAAAACTCAGGTATAAAACACATCGAATCAGGACCGTTAGTAAGAAGCTCTTATATGGCACACAAGCAGACTGAACAATTTTTAAGAAAAATAAAAGCAACCTGACAGGCAAACATTGTAACCTTTTAAATGATATAGCATTAAATTTTTAAAAAAACAGTTAACAAACCGCACCTCAATTCGGGAGAAGATAAATAATCATATTTCAGCTGCTTGACAAGTTTATTACATGTAATTAAATTCTAAAAAACAGTTATACTCCCCACATGGAATCCAATGAATTGAACAATAACGTTTCAAATTAAAACCAGTTATAAACATCTAATTGTTCAATTAAATATCTAATGTTTTATTTTTAACCGTAGCATCCACCTCACTGCAACATCCTAAATCTATATTACAAACCTTCACACTTTAAAGTCGATACAAAATATGAAAGTGGGGATTGCCATTGAGCGTAAAAGAAATTTTAGAATCTATAGAACTGGATCGGAAGTCTACCGAACCCATTTTGGTTGTTGACGATGAAACAAGTATCCTCCAGTTAGTTAAAGAGATGCTGGCCGACCAGGATTATGATATATTGTTGGCTGAATCGCTTGCCAAGGCGAATAAGATATTAAAAGAAAAAGAGATTTCCATAGTATTAACAGATTTAATACTTGATGACGGTTCGGGAGTGGATGTCATGCTTCATACTCAGAAATACCATCCGGATGCCAAGATTATTCTAATGACCGGCAAACCAACGATACAAAATGCCATCTCCGTTTTGAAAAAGGGCGCATTTGACTATTTGGTCAAACCTTTCGATATGGAACACCTAAAAGCTACCATCAAACGGGCATTTAACCAGCAAAAATTAGAAAAGGAAAATATCAGACTTAACGAGATTATGTCTTTTTATAAAATATCCGAGGCGATGGGTTCAGTTATCGAATTAGACCGTTTGCTTAACTTGATTCTGGATACCGCCATCCGAGAGTTCAGTGCTGATTTTGCCGGCCTTCACCTGATACAACCTGACGGTGAAATAAGCCATCAAAAGAATGTTTGCAAAGACCCGGATGAAAGCGATTATTTAAGCAATTTTAGCCAAAAACTGGCCAGGGAGATAAGCCGTGAGGGTAAACCTGTCATCATAAATGAACACGATGCTTACGCTCGCTCAGGACAAAAAATAATTAAATCATCGATCTGCCAGCCGCTTCTGGCCAAGGGGAAAACTATCGGTATCTTAAGCCTTTTCCGGACTAAAACCATTCATCAATACACAACCGGTCAGTTAACAACTCTTTCCCTTTTTGCTGCCAAAGCCGCCATGGCTATTGAAAACTCGAAATTATACCAGGACCTGGAGGATGCTTATTTTAACACCGTCGAAGCCTTAGCAAATGCTATCGAAGCCAGAGATAAATATACCGCTGGCCACACAAATCGTGTATGTAATATAGCATTAAGTATCGCTAAAGTGTTAGACTGGAAGCCGGATATAACCAAGAAGTTGAAAATAGGCGCCATCCTCCATGACATAGGTAAAATCGGCGTTCCCGATGCCATCCTGAACAAACATGGCTCTCTCACACCCGAGGAGTTTGCAGTTATGAAAACTCATCCTGAAGTGGGAGCTCGTATGATAGAAAAAGTAACCTTTTTAGAACCGGCATTGCCCTATATAATGCATCATCATGAGCGTTACGACGGCAAGGGTTACCCGATGGGTTTAAAAGGCAAGGATATCCCTATAGAAGGAAGGTTACTGGCAGTAGTTGATACTTTTGATGCCATTACCAGCGACCGGCCATATAGGAAAGGTAAAAACATAGAGGCGGCCATTAAAGAAATCAAAGATAACTCCGGCACCCAGTTTGACCCGGTCATAGTTGAAGCATTTTTAAAGACGATAAACAGTATCGATCTTTATCCATTGTATACCAAAAGCCCCTTACCTATCAAATAAAGCACCAATTAAACCAATATAGATACTATTAAGGAATCATTTGTTATGTTTAAAATAAATATTATAAATATAACGTATTAAAAAGCTAAAGATGCCGCCTGCTTTGCCAGTGATAACCAGTTATCAGGGAAAATTCCTATTTGAATTACCAGCAATAAGGTGATAATTATAGCAATCATCAAAGAAGGTGAGATGGCGATATCGACAAGACGTGTCTGGGGTTGCCTCATATACATTGCAACAACCACTCGCAGGTAATAATAAATCGATACAAGGGAGTTTAAAACACCTATAACAGCCAGCCAGTAAAATCCATGATTAATCGCTCCGGAAAATATCATAAACTTACCCACAAAACCCGCCGTGCCGGGAATACCCCCCAATGATGCCATAAAAATCGTCATGGTAATTGCAGCAAAAGGAAATCGGCTGCCGAAACCGGCGTAATCCGAAATGTTTTCGTAGAACTCCTCCCTTTCAGCAAAAAGGACAACAATGGCAAAAGCTCCGATATTCATAATCGTATAAACCAGCAGGTAAAATGCCGCCGAAGAAACGCCCTCTTCTCCACCAACAGTTATAGCTACCAGCAGGTAGCCAACATGGGCAATAGAGGAATAAGCCAGCATTCTTTTGATATTGTTCTGGTTAATAGCCAGGATATTGCCCCAGGTCATGGTAACGACAGCTAAAACCCAGAAAACCCAAGTGAGGTCAATTACCGGAGTAGTTATCACGAAAATACGCAGGATTGCAACGATAGCTGCCGCTTTTGGTCCGGCGGACATAAAAGCGGTTACCGGTGCTGGAGCACCCTCATAAACATCAGGAATCCACATATGAAACGGCACCACACCGGCTTTAAAAGCCAACCCGATCAAGACCAGAACGGAACCAACACCTACAAAAAACGGTGAATATGGTTTACCATCGGCGATAAGCTCGACAATCCGTGTTATATTAGTTGTACCAAAGGCGCCATAGATTAAAGCTATCCCATAAAGCAAAAATCCCGAGGCGAAAGCACCTAAAAGAAAGTATTTCAAAGCAGCCTCACGACTTCGATATCTTCCGCGATAAATTCCAGCCAAAACATACAGGGGAATGCTCATCATCTCCAGGCCTAAAAATATGGTAATGAGGTCAAGCGCCGAAGCCATAATCATCATACCAAATGTGGATAAAAGCATAAGCGTGTAGAACTCGCCAACCTCCGGAAATTCCCTTCTCTGATACGTGATCGAGACAAAAATCGCCAGAAGAGTGCCTATACAGAAAATGGTTTTGAAATACAGGCCAGTAGCATCGCTTACAACCATACCGAAGAAAGCTTTAGTATCACCTTTCAAACCAAAATTCATAAACACAATCTGGAGCGCTACCAGGACACCGAAAATGGAAATAAGGCTTAAAACCCATTTATGCCGTCCGGGCAGAAACAGATCAACGATCAGGACTATAAATGCCGTAATGCAAATAGCCAATTCGGGGTAAATCACCGGCCAATTTATAGGAGGCATCATTTTGTTACCTCCTGATTGGGCTGAAGATTGCCATGATCGATTTCATCCAGGTCAGGAACGGTAGCCATGTCAAGCTGGAATTCCTCTAACGATGTTCGGTATTTCTGCTGGACACTTTCGACGAGATTTTTTACCGATGGTTCGATTATTCTCAAAAACGGTTTTGGGTATATGCCAATCCAGAAGACCATAACAACAAGTGGAACAAGAAGCAATTTTTCTCGCCAGTTTATGTCGGTCAAGGCTAGGTTCTTTTCGTTCTTACATTCACCAAAAAAGACCCTCTGGATCATCCACAACATGTAAACTGCAGCTATTATAACACCCGTAGCTCCCAGCACAGCAAAAGTGATATTAGTTTTAAACATCCCCAGTAAAATCAGGAACT
>NATP01000159.1 GCA_002085375.1 candidate division Zixibacteria bacterium 4484_95
AGCCACTAAGATATTCCTCTGTATAAATATCTTTCCTGAAGATTGCTCTGAACCCTTGATATTCTTCAAACTTGGGTTCAGGAAGTCCTGCTACGGCTAACCGGGCTAATCAGCCGCGCGGTTTTTTGCGTCGGCTGAATTAGCCTTGTTATAAGGGGTTTCACAGGGACATTGGTCCATATATCAACGACAGTTATTTTGACTTAGGGGTAGCATGTTGCACGTCTTCCGAGGATAAGAAGAGATGGAGCATTTTTGTAGAGTCATCACTTCCCACTTTGGTACATGTAATACATGCAAAAGGTCTGTTTTTTGCTCCTTTATAGATGGTTTTCCAATTATGTGAAAGCCACCACGCAGCACCACTGGTACCCCATTCACCAAAACCAGCACAACAAAGCCAGGTACGTTCACTCTTTGCAAAAGGGTTTATCTTCATAATAATTGCATAATCTACTTCCGACTCTACGTTAATAATCGGGTCCTCTGACTCTTTGGACACTATTGAACCGTCCTTAAAATCTAAAAACTTATTTTCCTCATTATCAAAGATATCAACAGTTTTGTGATTTGTGCGACCGCCAATAGCCAAAAATGAAATATCCATTGATTTATCCGCATCAACGTCGGATATAATTCGAGGCGGCGTTACCGAGCTGCTTCCGATTTCATAGGCAAGATAGTTTACAGCCCGTGTTACAGCTGTTGAATGAACTTCAGAGAGGTTAGTAGCCGAATAGGTTTTTCTGGACACTTTTGATGGAGGCTTTTTGAACACAATTTCACTTGATGGGGGTTCAAAGAGAGGATAAACCAAATAGAAATCGTTTTCCACATCTTTTCCAAATATCATACGAAAAGAACGACGTCTGACTTTTTTACAAATACCTTGCATGGCTAATGTCAGACCGGCAACGATAGCGCCTCCTATTACATTCCACATAACTGCCCAAATGCCTTCAGATAGCTGTATCATTCTAAGCTCCAACATAATTATAACGTGTTACAACCATGATCGGTCTCAATCAATTCTATTTTTTATCCTTTTATAACGCCTTTTAAGTAATCCCTAATATTCACTAACACTGAGGGCTATTTCCTTCTATAAATTAATTCTTTCCAAAATTCGACAGCCTACAAATCTTTGCCTCAAAACATAAATTCGTAAACAATCAGTCAAACTAAAACATCGGTAGTTATGAAAATACTATTAACAGCAATGCTGACATTGAAGAGGGGTAACTCCCAAATTTTGTGCAATATTTTGAAGGGCAGGATTATTTAATAAGCTATTCAAATCACTAGCCCAAATAACCAACCAATAAGAATTGTCTGTTTCTGCAATTTTAATTACTTCCTTTGAATTATTTATAGTAGAAATTGTTGGATTAGCAGAGGTTTGTTGTGCTATCAATTGTTGGAAAACATGGCCACAAGATTTACTTTTTTCACAATGAATTGTAATATGCTTTCTATCTGGATTTGTATTTACATAAACCAAAAATCTCATAATTAACCTCCTAACGCCTGAGCTCAGTGGTTTTGTGTAGCGAAGCGAAACAAAATCCACTGCAGCGACTTGTTATGACACATTTTTTCCAATCCATTTTTTGATGAAGCCCAAATCTTCTTCCTCAAATCCTTCAGATTCTCTTTCTTTGTGAAAGTCTGTAATGAAATCTGTGAACCTATACCAGATTGTTGTTGCACTTGGTGCGTTACGTAGGCCATTCTCCACAAACCAATTTCTTATCTGTCGTATGGCTCTCATGGGGTCATTCTTGTGGTATTTAATATCCGAGTTGGAGAGATCAGAAATAGCAGCTTGATACCTATATTTTTCTTCTTCCAATATAAGATGCCTTTTTTGGGCCCACTTTTCATTTCGAAAGATTCGACAACCGATATCTAGGCCCAGCTCAAAAGACATATTAAGCCGGAAATATTCTCCTTTTTTTCGCGCCTTTATTCTTGATAAATCATGAATACCATACTTTGATTCTTCTATCAATTCACATATCTTTATGAATCTTGGCTCTCCTGAATCGAGCCTTTCGAGAGCTATTCTAGGCTGGAAACCAAGATAAATTATTGTGAAAAGTATTGGCCTCAACAAAGACAGATACTCATCATCAAACGGGCAATTTATAAATACGTTTTTTTCAAAGTCGTTATTTTTAGTCATTTCTTTTTATGAGTATCTTTATCTTTAGGTGGAATTGGGTCCCTTCCATGACTCGCAGTTCTCTGTATAGTGCCATCTTTCTTGTGAATTATCAGTTCAGATTGTTGGTTCTTGCTAACCTTTCTAGCATAATTCGTTGCTGCTGTTTTGCTGGTGAATGTCTTTGATGCTTTCGAGGCACCACCTTTTTTTACACTCCACCCCCCTTTTGGATTGGGGACTACATGATGAGTTTTTCTTGCCATAGAATGCACCTCTTGTTTACTTGCCGACATGGAGCAAGCCCGAAGGGCGCAGCGGAATGGCGGTCAAGTGCACCCGCTTGTTATGCTTTTTATTCTGCATTTAAATTCTTAAGTATCTTTTTTGCTAATGGTTCTTTAATCTCATTATGTCGTGGTACTGCTTCAATAACCCCAGTCTTAGGATTGATCCAAAGAGAATGTGATTTCCCCTCCCGTTTTAAATAACAACCAGCAATTCTTAGTTTTCGTTCTAAATCACGTCGTTTCATCCAATAACTACCTTATCCTGTACCGCGTCTTCAGGCAATCCACGAAGAATGTCTTGCTTGCGATCTGCGTCCCGGCGCTGGTTAGGGGAAAAGTATTTATATTAAGATTCTATACCCAACTTCCATTTATCATTACATAATAGTTACTAAGACCTAACCACAACAATTCACAGATGGAGATTTCAATCTCGTCTGACATCAGCCGTGAGAGTCTCTTATTCTTTCGTTTCGTTGCTTTTGCCCTTCTCTGAGGCATCAATGCTTCGCTTCATTTTCTTCCTATAGATTAGATGTGCTACCACCACTCCAAAGAATATGCATATAAGCCATCCTAAATCTATGCCCATCAATTTTAACAATATCTTCAGTGCGAAAGCTGTAACGATAGTATAGAAGACATGTGTAGCGAGAGAAATACCAAGTGCTTTCCTTGCATCAATAAACCCTTCTCTCAATGGTTCCAGATGTTTATAGTTTTCAAGCTCTTGTTTACGTTCCTCTAATACTTCATCAATGACTTTCCGAGCCTCTGGAGTGTACTCACCTTCGGGATATGATTGTTCAATCAATGCCAGTTTATCAACGGACATCTTCCCTTAGCCTGGGGGTGAGTACCTCGTTATCCAAACGCCGAGCATAGTGAATTCCCCTTTCAACGGCGATGGACATGAGAATGAACCCCGATAAAATGCGTAGAAAGTCCCACAATTGACATCTCCCTAATTAGTTTCCTCTTGTATATCTCAAACCTCTTGTCCGGTCAAAACCTGTCAGGCTATATCTCGACAACTACACATTGTTTGATTTATATCGTCTCTAAGGAACTTCATTGTTGGGTTATTATATTTTTCCTGTTCGAATTAGATTTCTTACAATTGCGTTCATACTTGATGCAGACTCAATTTCATTTTTGTCCATCTTTCTTATGTATTTCATGACTGCCTTGTTTGCTCTATCTTTTAGAATATAGGGTAGCTTAGCGTCTTCACCGATAAAGCCTAATGGCTCATCATCTCGTTGCTTTAGTGTTCCATAATAGAAAATATGCGATTTTCTAAGACGTTTGGCTGCTTCTTCCTTTGAAAAACCGTCCTCTTCAACAAGCTTCATAAAAAGGGCCATTTGCGCAACGTTATCCTGTTGTTCAAATGCTTTGCAATCGTCTAAGGTCAAGGATTCCCACCACCTGATATCATATTCTTTCACAAGTTCTTTATCATCAGGATGGATAGGCAAATTTGGAGCTGGTTGACTCGTCCCAAAAAGTTTTTTTAAAAATCCCATATGCACCCCCTAACGATGCTCTTCAGCCGCAGCGGTTAGCTGTCGGCTGCAAGAGCCTTGTTAGATCTTGAACACTTTTACCTTAATCCTGAACGTTTTCGTAAAAAGCTCAAATTATTCTCTCGCAGTAACGGTCAGTGTAATGCGGCCAAAGGTATTTAATTAGGAGCCATCCTATTTTGGTTACGTGTACCGCCCATGCGTGATGTCGCCCACCACTGTCGTTTTTTCTGAGGCTGTAGTCTGTCCAGATCATCCGTTTTTGATATAGCTCTAACAATGTAAGCTGAAACATATTTATTGCCTGATCTCCGTATGCATTTGTAAAAAATTCCGGCATCCTTTCCGGATAAAATAGTCCTGGTTGACCTTGTGCTGATTCTTTGCTTTGATACCAACTCGCATAGCAATCAAGGGTTAGGATAGCATCTTTACTCAGACTTTTCGAAACCTGGGTAACATATCGTTCTCTATCGTTCTCAAACGACTGTGCAGCGGCTAAGAATGCCTCACTAATCTCCTCTGTTTTACCGTCTGGGTTATAGGATATAACTCTGTTATTTCTAATATCAAAATGGAGTTGATCAAGCGGGTCCTGTGTGATCAAAATAATTTGAGTATTTGATTTAAAGGACATTGCAATGCCTGTTTCAATGAGAACACCGCCGTTTCCGCCTGTAAGATCAGCTATAAAAAAATGGGAGAACAGGATTGATTTCACAATATCTTCTGTAATGACATTCGCGGTTGGCGGTTTCCCAGCAACAGTTTGAGGCATAAGGAATTCTTTAAGTTGATCACCTCTATTTTTGTTTGCTTCAGCGGCAGCCTTCTGAATGGCTTGATTTAGGATAATGTCTGGATGATAACTGAAGCGATTTCGGAAAGGCATAGCGACAAAAGTTTCATACTGTTCCGCCGAGAACATATGGGCTAAGGCTTCATCTCGAAAATTAGAATATATGATCTCAGGATTCATGATTTTGCTCTTTTAGAATCTAACGTCATGGGTCACTTGCCGCTGTGACGCGCCAGCGGAACAGCGGTCAAGTGCACCCTATTGTT
>NATP01000113.1 GCA_002085375.1 candidate division Zixibacteria bacterium 4484_95
TTTAAGATTCTTTATCTGTCTGACGATATCATTCCTCTTTGAAAATATCGGCTTGGAACCTGTATATCTGGGTGCCTTCTTTTTTCCAGGTACCGGGTGGAAGGCCGGCTTTAAGGCACGTTTGGTCAAGAAAAGTCTCTCTATCCCAGTTATAATCAACCGCTACCTGCGGCAACAAAAGGCCGCTATTAAAACCCCTAGTTATGTAAAGCCCATCGCGGCCTACAACTACCTCATTAGGGTCTTTTACAATTGTCATCGGCGTCAAAACTGAAATCTCAACCCTAACTTTCATTAATTCCTCAGACGTAAGAGGTGGAAACCGTGGGTCATGAAATGCAGCCTGAACGGCCATTTCGGCAATAGTCTCATACAAAGGTTTTACCGCCTGAGTATAACCGATACACCCCCGCAAATTGCCACCTATTGTAAGCGTGACAAAAGCCCCTCGATTTTCAGCCAACACCCCGGTAAATCTGGACTTATCAAGCCCGAGGTCATGTTTTTCCAAAACCGATAAAATAGCTTCACGGGCAAGTTTAAGAAGAGCTTTTTTGTCTTTGTCCGAAAGGCCGAAATCAACTGTCGAAGCAGGGTCAACCTCAACCGAACCACTTTCCTCCTTCCCCAGATCTTCACTCTGAGACTTTTCGTCAATGACATGAACTTTCGATGACTTATCTGCTTTATAGATAACCGCAGAAAGGTAACCCACAACCGCGGACTTATCACCGGTAACATCACCTGAATTAGCATAATTAACCACCTTAATATCACCGGCGCCCAATTTTTCAGCAGCCATCATAAGGGCAATAATCGGACCACCGCCGCAGGCTTCAATCTTCTGTTGTTTTATCTCCTCGAACAATTGGTTATAATCATAATTATTAACAAGTTCCACTACTCTGTTATCCAGTTTTACCGCGGTATCGTAATCGTGGTAATGGGAAAGATCGGAACTAGCGACAATCAAGATGTCGTTTCTATTCCGGCAATGCTTGGCTATCGATTCGGCAAGGTCTTTGCAGGTTTGCATATCCTGGCTACCCATTACAATTGCTACAAGGCGGAAATCCTTGAGCATGGTCTGAAGAAATGGAAGCTGGACCTCAAGCGAATGTTCTCCACCACGATAGTTGAAACGGTGTCCTTGATCAGAAAGCTTAATAAGGTTTGAATATGATGCTATTTTATTGGAAAGCTCTTTGTTTATCTCAACATCACCTAAAGGAGTGGCGTATGCATCGCCCGGATAAACAGCGGCACCTGCAAAAGCTTCAACATGGCATGGAGCAATAACAATAACATCAGAATATTCCATACCCTGGATGGCTTTATAGGCATAAGCAGCTACAGGGCCTGAATATATATAACCAGCATGGGGGACTATCAGGCCAATGATGTCACCAGGGATAGACGGTTTTTCAGTTTTTGCTAACATTTCAGCAATCATTTTAGCCAGCTGGGATGGTTCACCTGGATAGAAACTCCCCGCTACTGCCGGTTGCCTGATTTCTATATCCATATCTGCCTCCAATAAAGGGGCTCTAATATTCAAAGCCACCAATATTAATAATGTCATAGAAATAGATAATCTCATGTGAAAATTATAACCATGACTTATTACCAGTGTCAAGACAAAACAATCATCACCCTTTGTTTTGCTCCAACCTCATATCATTTGATTTGTTTGTAATATTGTTATTATCGGACATTACTATACGCCTGACTTAGCTCTCATTTATTTTAAGTAGATTTTAGTAAACGCCAAGACCTTATATATCAGGGTTGATAAAAGGCCGAGAGACTCTTTAAGTGTTTAACAAATAGCCAGTTAAATCATTGATAAGAGAACAACCCCTTCAAAAATTGGCTAAGTGAATTGTTCAACCACAATTTATTTTCAGCGTTTAGGCTTATTCAGAGTAAGATATCAGAAGATACAACCGATATAATTAATAATGAAATTATCACCAGGATTAATACAACTGCCTGGAGGGCAAGAAATAAATTTATTGTTAACCTTCTAAGTTCGCATGGAGGTATATGATGAGTAAGAAAATAGCGATACTGGTACTTTTGACAATACTTATTTATTCTGCGGGGCCATATCAACAAAAATTATGTTATGCTGGTATCGATAACCTTATTGGTGCCAGAGGGGAGGGCATAGGTTTTTCCCATATAGTCTTTGCTGATGAACCATATGGAGCGCTTTATAACCCCGCTGGACCCGCTTTTGTGAGAGACTGGCAGGTTCAGTTCCAATATTATCATCCTACAAAATACGGGTTAGCTGGTATTGATGAATCTCCCTATGATGGTTTAGTAGGCTTCAATTATTACAAGGAAAATTTTGGCAATATCGTTTTAAATACACATCAGTTTGGCTCAACCTCCAACCCAACGACAGTTACAACCACAAACAACATAAACCTCTCTTATGCCAGAATGCTCAACAATGACATTGCCGGTGGCATAGGTTTCAAATATATCTTTGAAACCAATCAAAGTGAGCGCTCATCTTTTGATTTGGATGTCGGGTTTAGCTATAGGCCACAGGTTAATTTCGCCTTGGCCGCAGCGGCTGAAAATCTCTTAAGAAGCAAACTTACACCTGACTTGCCGAGCACAACCGAGCATTTACCAAGAAAAATTCGCTTTGCTGGCGCTTACCTTATACCGATGACAGATAACCTTGGCTCAATTCTCGCCGGCTGGCAGTTAGAACAGGCCGGCGAAGCATCAACAATCAATACCTCGCTTTTCAACTTTGGTACCGAGTGGTGGATCGCCACCAACTATACAATATCATTCGGCATTCGGGGAGGTTACACATTCGGCAAAACAACCATAGCCGATAATAAAACCGATTTCAACCGCTGGCATGCTGGTATGTCTCTTAATTTCAATCTCAAGGGCCGTGATTTGCGTTTCGACTATGGGTTCAGAAGTTACCCCTTTGAGTCATCGGAGACCCTGCCATCGGATAACTTCCTTTCGGTAACTTACGGATGGGGTGGTGTACCGGACTACGGTAGAAAAACAGACAAAATATACGACCTTACAAAATTCACCAAACGCCAGCCTCCTCAAGAAAAGAAACCTGAACAAACTATCGTTGATAATACCCGGTATCCAGAAAAACAGAAACCCGTGCCAAAACCTCCCGCTTTCTTGAAACTCGATGTTGAAATGAACGTCACCGACATCAGCATCTCCGGTAATAGAAGAATTGTATTTTATACAAGACCACAAAAATTGATAAGAATAACCTCCTGGAAACTTTACATATTCACCGCCAAAATAAAGCGATGGACTGATAAGATTGCCGATGAATACGCTGTGCATATGATAGAAGGCAAGGGTATCCCGCCAATTAACAAAGTCTGGAATGGTGTGCTCAAGGATGGAACCACATTGCCACCCGGGAAATATTATTTTGTAATCATTGGCGAAGATAAATACGGTCAGAGATATATGTCCGATTGGTGCAAATTTGTTTTAAAATAATCCTTTATCTTTGTTAAAGGAGGGGGATAACGGTGCTTGCAAAAAGGCGCCGTTTTTAAATTAATACCGATAGGAGTTAACAACAATGATCAAGAAAATCCTGATTTTTTCAATATCTATAATAGTGATAGTTGGTGCATATAGTTGCTCTCAACAATCACAACAGCCTGTGCTACTAAAAAACTTTCCCTTAGACGACCTCGAGGGAATCATAAGCCAATCAGGCATAGTGTTCGATAGGGAAATCTCAAGTGATGGCAATGGTTCATTGCAAATTGTCGTAACCGAGTCCACTTTGGTTCGATTATTTGAAATCGGTGACATCGATGTTGAAAACGCACGTTTATTTTACCAGGCGAAGATTCGCACAGAAAACGTAGAAGGCCGGGCATATTTGGAGATGTTGTGTCATTTCCCTGGCCGGGGAGAATTCTTCTCGCGGGGCTTTCAATCAGCCCTCTCCGGCTCCAATGATTGGTCAACTTCAGAGACTTTTTTCTTTTTAAAAAAGGGTGAAAATCCTGACAACGTGAAACTTAACCTTGTTATAAGCGGCAAAGGAACCGCCTGGATAGATGACATAAAGTTATTGAAAGGACCGCTTAAGTAATACCTTAGTAGTGTAGAGGTTTATTACGATACAATACTATAATATATCAATTATCATTAAACCTTAAAACTATACCCGGCGAAGAAAGTATTATTTCAAATTCAATACTCCAGTCCGTTTCATCGACTCCGGGAATATTTCCCTTATTTTTTATATCAGCAACACCGCAGGCTATCCTGGCTTGCAGAAAACTGTCTCTGTGGAATAAAAGTTCAAATTGGCCCCCAAGCCTTTTCTCGACGACACCCGAGGGAAATTTCTCAGAGTATGTACTGTCATCGATCCAGGGCGTTTCCCAGTCGTTATTTATTCGTCCCTCTCCTCTATTTAGAACATAAAATATAAACCCACCGGTCAAACCCCTTTTAATATGATACGTATATGATAGATTGACCGATTCATTATCAGGGCCAAGAGGGTGTCCTAACGGATAGTTTTGATTAACATAGCGGTTTCTGGGTTTCATCTGATTATAGGTTCTGTTGTTGATACGGGTATATTCAAGCTCCATAAAGCCCATTCTAACCGGAAAATCAAATATATCAACCCCGGCAATAAAACCTATTTCATTGGGTTCATAATCGGAGGCGGTTTTTTTCTCAATCTGATAATCGTCTATCAGCAACTCAAGGTAACCCGCATATCGATTTTTAAGTCGAATAACCGTCTCGATACCGAAGAAGGTGTTGTCATCGATATTGGCGTTTAACTGTTCGGCGTGGAACCATAGAAGCGGCATTGCATAATATGGCTCAAATCGTCGTCCAAACCCGCCATATACGACCGACTCCTTTAAAACAAAGTCCAGCCATTTGACTGGTGAAATCATTAAAGCATGCGCTGAAAAATACCTGTTCTCCGTATGTCCGCTTTCAAGGAAAAGCGAATCTACTTTGATTGGTGATAAACAGGCGATAGTCGAATGAAATGAGAGGGTCTTACGTATCCTGTAGTCGATAAACAATCCATCGAGAGGCATAGCCGTTGCTGACAACATCAGGGTTTTTCCTTTTCGGGCAACGCCCCATGCGCACCGTCGACGGCCGAAACCAATCGATAATCTCTTCGTCCTGTAACTTATCATCGCCAGTTCACCATAACCGGCAAATTCACTCCATCGCTTGCCGGTATAAAGTGAATCATCATTAAGTCCACTGTCAATCCTGTAGGCGATATCGATAAACAGATTTGGCGAGATTTTATAATTTGCTCCGGGGTAAAAGGCGAAATAGCTTTTTGAAACATCGCCATTAAACAAGCCATAAGGAACAACCGATAAATTGAGCTTGAGGCCTTCCAATTCATTGTGAAAACGGCGGTCTAGATAAGCCAACGGCTTGGTCAGCTTATCAAACATAGGCGGTATACCTTCCAGGGAAAGCCCTGATATATATCTATAATCGACCGGTATAAACAACGCAGCCTGCGCATCTACATAACCCCTGAGATACAGCTCCCTCAAATAATCATATGATATTCTTGTATCAGGTCTACCTACAGGCAACATACTTCCAAAAGCTAAATTGGAGCATAAAACGACAATAAAAAATCTTAATGTAATTCTCATTTAATTCTATGATAAAGTTGGTTCAAGGGTACTTCTTTTTTCCTGACTTTTGTTGGTAAGATTTATCGTTACCCGGCGCCCGTCAAAATCAGCTATTAGATTGTTTATCTTCCTCTCATCAAGGGTATTACCATCGAGGAATAGCTCTTTTGGGTCATGTGCATTATAGCGATTCCTTTCAGACTTGCCGCCTTTGTACGATGGAATTCTTTCCGGCTCGTACAAGCTTTCATTATCGCTGATGATATTTACTACGTTATTGTTTCCAAATCTCTTTTTCATCTGTTTGAAAAGCTCGTCAGCCTTTTTTCCCGAACCAACTATGATAATACTTTTTTGACCTTCCTGCCGCCTTGCGAAAAAGCCAGCCAATCGAGGAACCAGAATAAATCTGTTGAACCTTAATCCGACCAAACCAACTACGTAACCGAACATCAACGCTAAGCGAAAGTCGGCAAAATATATTTTCTTTAAAAAGAAAAGTATCGCTACAAATACTACATAAGCCCAGGTCAATCCCCCCATATCTATACCGAACCTTTTCTTTCCGGCAAAAAAGCGGTTGTTTTTATAATTTCTCGAAAGAACAAAACCATAACAACATGCAAATGAAGCAAGAAGATAAATGAGCTCTTTTGCTCCCCAAAGCAAGGGTATCTTACTCGATTGGAAGATTTCTCCTTGAAGCGTAAAACCAAAAAATAACGCCAGAATAGCCATGAAAATATTGGTTGCAACACTTAGAATATTCTCTACCCTGTCATGTTTATTTTTATAAGGCTCATATTTATATGCGTAACCGGCATCAACCATTCGCTTTCGCTCGGTAGAAGCCGATTTTGTAATTTTCAGGATATCATCTATATCAAAAGGTTTCATGAGGTAGTCATAAACACCCAATTTTATAGAATCAACAACTGCATTAAAATCATTTCGACCGCTCATAACGATTGCCACGGTCAGGGGCGATTTTCTTTTCAGTGTTTTTAAAATATAAAAGCCATCGATACTGGGTAAGACCAGGTCTATAAAGGCGATATCAAAGTCTTTTTTATATATCAGATTCAAGGCTTTGGAGCCGTCACCAACAACGGTAACCTCCGGAATTGTCCTGGCAAGGATTTTAGTATCCAGCCAAAGTGACCAGTTATCGATATACTCCAGGTCCATTTTCATCCATTGCTCGAAGCTGATATCATTTCTTCCACCAACCTGCCAGAGGCATGTAAGGCCCGGTTTCACAGATAGTTTTCGTCTTTGCCAGAGGTCGTATTTTTTTACTTCATTAGCCAGCGGTGGTCGTGGCCCCACCAAAGACATATCTCCTCTCAAAACATTAAAAAGCTGTGGCAACTCATCAATAGAGGTTTTTCTCAACCACCTGCCAAAAGTGGTTATTCTTGGGTCATTCTTTATCTTAAAAGCTGGGCCATCCATCTCATTTCGCTTGAGCAAATTTGCTTTGAGTTTTTCAGCATCAACAACCATCGTCCTAAATTTATAAAGCGAAAATTTCTTACCATTAAGTCCACAGCGTTCCTGTTTAAATAAAATCGGCCCTTTTGATGATAATTTGATAGCTAACGCAACAAAAAACATCAGAGGTGATAATAAAATTATGCCAATAGCGGCTACGACACGATCAATAACACATTTAAAGATGAAAGCAATATTTGCTCGGGGGGCAGTATCAAAAAGCAACATTGGATATTCCAAGAACTGATCAACTCTCTCCTTTGCATATTTTGCAGGGAAGAAATCAGCCAGCACTGCCACCCGTGTGCCCATCTCCTGACAGATTGCAACAGATTTTTCAACTTTCCTGAGATGGCCATTTTCAACAGCGTAAACCACCCAATCAACCTGTTGGGACTTGATTATGTCCGGCAAATCCTCAAGGCATCCTATATAAGGAATATCACGATAGCTTGAGAGGTGATATTTGGAAGTACCCTTTGGGGATCCTTTCCAATCAATAAAACCAGTGATGTTAAATCCCCAGTGGACATTTTCGATGACCTTATCAGCAAATTCCTTAGCCTTTTTACCCCTACCAACGATTATCACGGTTTGACTGTTGTATCCACGTTTCCTGTAATATCTTAAAAGAGAATTAACAGTAAGGCGGAGAAGATTGAGACTTATCAAACTCAAAATTAAAAAGCTGGCAACTTGAATCCTGCTCTGGTTGGGATACCCCATCACAAAAAAGTAAACTAGGAAAAGCCCCGATGCCTTTAAAGAAGCAGAGGTCGATGCTTGCATAATCTCAAAACCGGTTCTCAGACGGAATGTATAACAGCCTTTATGGTTCCAGAGAACCAATCCCCAGATGACGATAGCAGCTAACATAAAATCGTCAAATGTGAAATGTGTAATCCCTGTTTTATAATAGAAGGCTTTAACATATAAAGATATCTGAAAACTCAGCACGACCAAACACAGGTCGGCGGTAAATAAAAGTTTCCTCAGCGTATTGAAGTGTTCCCTAATCATTAATGCCCCCTTTAATGATTATTTTTTTACAAATTGTTCAAGTTTACATTCGGCATTAATAAGAAAATGTTTAGTTTTGAAACAATTTAATGTATTCAGCTGTAACATTGGGCATTTAACAATCATAAAAAGTGAAATGTAACGATATGAAACAACACCTGTTATAGAGTTTATTATGATTATTCATTAATCTTTGTTGCATTCTTTATGATTATTCATTAATCTTTGTTCAATAATAAGCCTGTTTTTTTTAATTACTTAAGCCTGTCAATAACGAATATGGTTGTTGCAACCGAACCAAGTATAGTTGCGGTCGAGCTAATAATGTCACTCCAATCGGTCTTGCTTTTTAATCTCGACGGCACAACAACTGCATCACCAAGCTCAATAACTTTTTTTCGAGCCTTGCGTCCGTAAAATACTTTGCCGTCAGGTTTCACGAGGCGGATCTCCGATTTATCAGCATCCGGTGTAAAGCCACCGGCCTGCTCGATATAGAACATAGCCTTTTTGTTTTTAACATAGGCAATGGTGCCGTTGGCAGCGACAGCTCCAATAACCTGAACACCGGACGGATAAGTAGGTATATAGATGTAATCACCACCTGAGAGAACTATATCTTGTGGTCCATCAGGCTCCTTTAAAATTTTATCAAGGTCGATGATTATTCTATTTAATAATGAAGGATTGAAATCTACTTTATTGCTTGTTATGGGATGGCCAAGAGAATCCATCTGGGTCTCCCGGCTGTTTTCAATTATCTTACCTATATTTCGACGTGTAACATCCTCCTCAATTGAACTGCGATAGAACATCGCCCCCTTCGAAAACGCTGATGGCGTTAAACCACCGGCCCTCTTTATAAGATCAGACAATCTCTCATCTTTCTGCTTGATAGCATACTGGCCTGGGAAAATTACCTCACCCTCGATTGTAACTATCTGTACTGGTCGCCAATCAGGGATCAACCTTATGAAAACATGGTCATCCTCTTTTAAAAATATATCAGCGCCGGGTTTCTTATTTATAAGAACATCTTCAAGATTAACGGAGACGATATTGGGAGGGTTACCCGGGTTTGCTCTGGCAATTTCAGCTCTGACCATATACGCCTGTTTGGTCAGGTTACCAGCCAAAAAGATAAGGTCAGTGAGTTTCATTCCCTGATATAACGGATAAACGTCCGGTTTTTTTATAGCTCCGGTGATGCTTACAGATTTCTTTCGCTTAACCTGGTCATTAGAATAGACCACTAAATTGTCGAACGGTTGAAGATAAATATCTGAAGCTTGGTCGCCCTCGAGGATTTTCTCGAGGTTAACAGGTATTATTTCCTTCTCACCATTATCGTATGTTCGGTAAAGGTCAGCTCGTTTTTTATAAGTGTTTCCTTTTAATTGTTCGCCACAAGCTATGAGCTGTGAGATACGCATCGAATCGGTAAAGCCAAACGGTCCCGGGTGCTTAACATGACCTGTCAGTTGAACCATATTCTCATGAAAATCGTAAATCGATGGGACTCTGATTCTGTCACCATCTTGGAGTAATATGTTATTTTCGGCAATGCCTGCTGTATCAGCGAGATTGAGGTCTTTTAATATACGGCTATCGTTTGGGCCAACCCTATCCAAACTTATCGATTCCAGAAAGGCGGTGGGATTGGTTCCACCAGCAATTTCTAATAAATCTGTGACCCTTTCGTCACCTTTAAGCTCATAGATCGCTGGTCTTTTTACCTCACCACTTATACTCACCAGAGGTCCTGCTACCGGAACATAAACCACATCGCCCGAAAGAAGCTTTAAATCGCCTTTTGTATCGCCCCTTAAAAGTAGGTCATATAAGTCATAATGACTGAAAACCTTGGTGTTGCGGATAAGCCTAACATCACGCAAACTTCCATTGGTTGTTATCCCATCAGCTACGTATAAAGCATGGAGAAGCGTTGCCAAAGAGGACACACTATAACCCCCGGGCTTGTTAACCTCGCCAAATACAAATATCCTGATTTG
>NATP01000020.1 GCA_002085375.1 candidate division Zixibacteria bacterium 4484_95
TACCCTGGTGGCCAGGAAAACCATCTACCGCCCAATAGATGCACATGGAGATGATTTATTGACTGGCCGGCGTGTTCACGGCAGTTGATAACCGTCCGGTATCCCTTCTGAGAAATACCGACCTTTTTAGCAAGTTGGCCTGCCTGGTTTAATAATTTGCCCATTATTTCAGGAGAGGCATCTTCAATAGTGGGAATATGCTTTTTGGGAATGAGCAATATATGCGTCGGCGCCTGAGGATTGATGTCGTTAATGGCAATTATATCATCATCTTCATAAACAATATCCGCTTTCACCTTACGTTCGACAATCCTGCAAAAAACACATCCAATCATATTTCACCCATTTAACTTTGGTTTGGTTTCTGTTTTAAGCCTATATAACTTATCCATTCACTACCTGTTAAATCATCCTTAAGAATATAGGGTTTATCATTTATATAGTCTAAAAATCTTTGCCTGTCCTGACATGGTATACCTGAAAATATAATAAATCCCTCATCTTTTAAAGATTCATCGAGTTCATTATAAAGTTCTATTATCTGGTCAATACTCAAATTGGCGGCTACGATGTCACAAGGTGGACAGGCTACGAAATCCGACGCCCGAATCAGCTGAACATCGACATTATTCAGGGCAAAATTCTCTTTAGCGCACCCAATAGCCTCGCGATCAATATCTACAGCTACCACTTCAGCGGCACCCATCTTTGAGGCAGCAATTGCCAGTATCCCCGTACCACATCCGTAATCCAAAACTCTTTTTCCTCTACAGCCGATTTTTTCAAGCGCTTTTAAGCATTGGGCAGTAGACTGGTGATGACCTGTACCGAAAGCCATCTTGGGGTCGATGACGATCTCAATTTCGTCTGTCCTCACATGATAATGTCTCCAACTTGGACGAACAACGATTTTGTCAGTAACATGAATGGGTACAAAACTTTCTTTCCAGCCAGCTAACCAGTCATCATTCTTAATATAATCCAGGCTAATGAGCTTATATTTAGCGTCAGGAAATAAAGATAGTTGTTTTGAAAAGAAATCGTTAATTTCCTTCTGGGTAAATGGCTTATCTTTTTGCGGATGTAAATAAGCCGTTATAATGGTTTGGCCACTTAGTTTTTCATCATCAATCACAAGCCCGCCAGTATTACGTTCCAAAAGGAAATTCGAAAAAACCTCCATTATATCGTTACTGCAAGCGATAATAATCCTTTGATATTTTTCAGAGAGCAATTTTACACACCAAGTGTTTGGCGAAGCTTTTCAAAAAAAGATTTATCGGTATTCAAAGGTTGATTTTTTTGCAACTCGGCTAACCTCATAAACAGCTCTTTCTCCTGGGCAGACAATTTGGTTGGCGTAATAACTAATACTCTTACCAACTGGTCACCTCGCCCGTAACCGTTTAAATGAGGTATACCTTTGCCACGCAACCTGAATACTCTACCCGATTGAGTTCCCGCCGGTATTTTTAAATTGACTTTTCCATCAAGGGTGGGAACTTCAATATGAGCACCAAGGGCAGCTTTGGAGAAATTAATAGCTTGTTCACAAATTATATCATCACCATGGCGGGTAAAAATAGAGTGTTCTTTCTCCTCGATAATTACCAGGACATCCCCGGCAGGCCCGCCATGTGGTCCAACGTCACCCGCACTTCTTACTGGTATATAATTTCCCGAGGATACCCCTTGGGGAATTTTCACCTTTATCTCAGATTGGCCCTTAATCCGACCATTTCCTGCACATGCCAAACATGGCTTTTCTATTATCTTTCCGGTTCCGCTACAATAAGGACAGGTTGAAATATTGACAAACTGGCCAAAAAACGAACGGGTAACGGTTTTCTGCTGGCCTGTACCGTTACAACGGGGACATGTTCTCTTTGATGTCCCTTTTTCAAGACCGCTTCCATTGCAACGGTCACATACGACCAGTCTTTTTATTCTGATAGTTTTTTCAACACCTGTTGCAATTTCCTCTAAAGACAACTTCAGTTTTACCTGAAGGTCCCGTCCTCTTTGCGGACCAGCTCTTTGCCTTGCTGTCGTTGTTTCTCCGAAGAAATTCTCAAAACCGAAACCACCAAAATCCCGCATGAAAGCTCTTAGGGCATCACCCAGATCGAACCCAAAATCGCCAAAACCACCGAAACCTCCACCGGCAAGCCCCTGATGACCATAACGATCGTATATTTGGCGTTTACTGTCGTCTTTTAAAACCTCATAAGCCTCGGTGGCCTCTTTAAACTTTTCTTCGGCAGTTTTATCGCCGGGATTCTTATCTGGATGATATTTAACCGCCAAACGGCGGTAAGCCTTTTTTATCTCATCAAGGCTAGCACTTCTGGAAACACCCAATATTTCGTAGTAATCCCTTTTATCCATAGTCACAATTCCAATTTTACGAATATAGAATAATTACGGTTTCAAGTCAACCATTGTAAAAAACAGGGATATTACTTTAACAAAATAATAGATTTGTATTTTATAAAAAAGCTCCAGATATTACATTTCTGGAGCTCTGTCATTTCATCTGCACAATCAATTTAGTAATTTTTTGATTGCATACCACCCACCCGATAATACGGTAATGGCGGGTCGGGAGAGATGATGCCAATCGCCGTTATCTCACCTGTTTCACCATCTAAAGTGCATACATGCCAGTACCAATCCTCCTGCGCTGTCGTATCAGGCGGTGTAAATTCCTGTACACTCCTGTCGGGTTTCAATATCGATACTTCCGCATTTGAGGAGGGAATATCCCCCTCACCTGCCCAATGATGGACAGCATACGTATATAAACCCGGAAATCCTTGATAAACGACGATGTGTTCTGGACCCCAGCTGGTGATATCATCTAAGTCGAGAAAAGCGTAAGGTGGCTCAAGCGTTTCTCCCTTGCTGGCAAAATATATATGAAAACTATCCCCCTCGATTTCGGGAGTCCATAGATGCGAATCAAGGTCTCGAGGGTTTTCATCCCAGGTCAAGGTAAACTGGGCAAAGAAACTTCCTTCAGCCATGATAACAGAATTAATGTATATGACAGGTAATATACTGTCATTGTATGTAACGTAATGGATATTCAAAGTATCATCATTAAAAATATGAAACTCCAACCCCATCAAAACTGAAAACGTCTCAAAATCCTCAATCTGGCTCATTGCAACCGAGACCGTTTGCACCTCTGCATTGGTCAGGGTTGCCACGTTACTTGTGATATGTATAAAAAAACCATTATCAATGGTTACAGAATCAGTCAAATTATATACATCTTCAAGCGTACCTAACGATGAAACCGGTGTGCACCACTCATCTGTATAAACTGCCTCATTATGTGGAGGCTCATTGTAGTACGAATAAACCTGTCGATCCAAACTCGCAAGCGTTATTACAACCTCAGCTTCGAAAGCCTGGTAACTCTCTGGAGATTGAACACCTGATACATGCGGGGAATAACTTATATCCTCCGCGATCTCCATTGAATCATATGGCATAAACCTGAAACCAGGATAATAAGATTCGTTTCCACCGGTGAATGCAAAGAAGTAATCATTTAGCAAATAGCCGGTTACAGGAATATCACTCAAGCCAGCCTCTGCCTCATTGATAACTGAAACCGTAATAATATGGCTTCCCAGGTCAAGTTCAACCTTACCACTTGAGTCGGTCGTTCCGGATGCAACAGCCCGTTCTTTAGGGTAAACTGATTCATCATCACTGCATGCCACAAATAATAAAAGCATTATAACAGCTATCCCAATAACCAACCTCTTTATACCCATAGTATCATTCTCCCTTTAACTTTAATTCGAAAATCGATTAATTATAGAGTTAATATTTCAATTATCCTGTTAAATAATTCGGATTAAAAGACCACTACTTTAGACAATAATTATTGTTAAATTCATATATGTATTTTTGACTTAAAATCGGATATAGACCTATAAGTGATATAATTGAAATGTAATTTATATCCCAAAAAAACAATGTAAGTAATAATCACCACCACTGGGGAAGATAATGTATAGAATTACATTAAGTTTAGTTAGATAACTTCATATTAACTCTGTTTGTTAAGGACAACATAGGTCCTTCTTGATACTTCAGTGAAACCTAATTTCCGAGCAACCTGAAGCGAGGCAATGTTAAGTTCACCTGTACTCCAGACAGGTATATATCCCATTTCCTGAACCCGCTTTACTACTAAACAAGCCCCCGCTGTGGCGTATCCCCTGCCACGCCACTTTTTTAGAGTACCAACACCAATATCGGCATAATTATCATTACAGGATGTCATACAGGCTATAGAAACCATTCTGTTTGATACAATTGCACCTGCAACAAAACTGTCCGATAACAACTTCTCCGGGCTTCCAAAAAGGTTGTATTCACGAAACACTGTTGGAGCTGATCTCAACAGTTCAAGGTCGGTTGAGCTCAGCATTCGAACATCATCATTCTGGAAACCTACTACCGGTGTTTCTAATACATGGCAGATATCATCAATATACTTTACACGAATTCCCATTTCTTTTTCAATAGTCTTTCCAAGAGTAATAGCATATTCTGAAGGGACACTAATGCAATCCCAGCATTCCAATCTTTTTAATAATTCCCATAGGGCCTCTGAAGAAGAACCATGGCCTGATAGTTCATTAGGTTCAATGTCTGCCTGAATAATCGCTCCTTTAAAATGCGAAGGACTGCCCATAATGTAAGCACGGCACAATCCACGTCTTAGAAGATGAACGTCATTGACCATATCAGGCAAATTACCTAAAGTATCAGCAAGTATTCGACATCCATCTATGCTAAGAGGTTTAATTGTCATATAATCAGAAAAATTTATTTAAAAAATATTTAATAGATTGCTACTTCCTATCTGGTTAACCTAGTGGGTTTATTTAAACATTAAAACTAATAAATCCTATTTCACCTTTATCGGATACTTCCCCGAGAAGCAGGCATGGCAGAACCCTTCCTTGGGGAGGGCGGCCAAAGAAAGCATTCCCCCTAATGACAGATAACCGAGCGAATCGACGCCGAGATAGCGTCTTATCGATTTTACTGACCGTCGTGAAGCTATAAGTTCCTTTTTAGTAGGCATATCTATACCATAAAAGCAGGGGTGTGTAATCTGTGGTGAGGATACGCGCATATGTACCTCTTTAGCGCCAGCCTCGCGAAGCATTTTGACCAGTTTCCTGGAGGTTGTTCCCCTGACAATTGAATCATCCACTATCACTACACGCTTTTTTTTCAGCACGCCGCGGATTGGGTTAAATTTAATTTTGACATCAAGATCCCGTATTTTCTGCTCTGGTTCAATAAATGTTCGTCCTACATAATGATTGCGTATTAAGCCAATCTCGAACGGTATTCCAGTAGCCTCCGAGAAACCCAGAGCGGCGGTATTGGAGCTGTCGGGGACAGCCATAACGATATCAGCCTCAACTGGATGTTCACTGGCAAGCTGTCTTCCAAGACGGCGCCGCACCTTATCGACATTCATTCTATAGATCATTGAATCGGGACGTGAGAAATAGATAAATTCAAAAATACAGAAAGCGTGGCGTCGTTTTGGCAAAATCCTATATGATTTCAGCATGTTGCCATTTGCAACAAGTATTTCACCGGGTTCTATATCGCGGATATATTTAGCCCCGATTATATCAAAGGCACAGGTTTCGGAGGCAATAACCCATGATTTTCGAAGTTTTCCTAAAGCTAAAGGTCTTACTCCAACCGGGTCACGAGCTGCAATCAGGTTTTCGCCCGAAAGCATGACCAAAGAATAAGCACCAGTGACTCGTTTTAAAGCATCGGCTAAAGCCTTCTCAATCCGCCGTTGGCGTGATTTTGCTACTAAATGAAGTATAACCTCTGTATCAGAGCTGGAAGTAAAAATTGAACCATTGGCCTCCATTTTCTGGCGCAATCGGTGATAATTTATAATGTTACCGTTATGCCCCAAGGCCAGGGAACCATTTTTATAATTAATCAAAAGCGGTTGAATGTTTATTGGCGACGATGAACCAGTTGTTGAATACCGGTTATGGCCAATCGCCATACGTCCCTTTAATATTTTCAACTGGTCTAAAGAAGAAAATACCTCATCGACTTTACCCATTCCTCTTTTAACGTGAATGATTTTGCCATTGCTGGTGGCAATACCACAGGATTCCTGTCCTCGATGTTGCAGGGCGTAGAGCCCGAGATAGGTCAAAACAGCCGCATTCCGTGTCCCCGTGATGCCAAAAACACCGCATTTATCTCGTATCATTCAATTACTCCACTGTAAAAGCCGATATTTATATTAAGTTTAAAATAATATTGACTGTATTTATCTTTGTCAAGTATAATACTTTAAAGGGTCATCTGTTTTTTGGTTTATTCTTGCGGAAACCTCTAAAATGAACGAAAATAAAATTTGCAATCTCATTGATTCGTTACAAGAGCTTCTATACACGCCGTTTGGACAGCTGGCCGATAAAGCCATAGAAGGAATAGTGACTATCTGCCAACCCCTTGCAGTCAAGATAAAAATCATCCTCCCGAATAAAAAGATATACCAGCAATCTACAGGAGAGAAGTCTCAGATTGAAACATTAGTAAACTTCGAAAAAAAATATAATTCTCTTGATGCTACCTCAGCCACATTTAATGTAAACGACGGTGAAAGATATATCGTTGCCTGCGCTTGCATCAAAAGTCCCTGCGGATATAGCGGACATATCTATATTATAATAAAACACTCGAATCCACTTAAGCATATAATCGGTCAAATTCTGGAACTCTTCGCCAGCAATATCATTTTAGCATTATCCAAACAAACATTGGAAAAACCAATCAAACTTGAAAAGATCCTAATCAAAGCTGCTGAAGAGATGATTCATATTGGCGTTGAAGGAATTATGGCTTTCCAATATAAAGATCAAAAACAAGCTTACTGGGTTGAAAAAAGAGGAAAGAAACACAAAAAATTTATACCAACAGAACAACTATTAAAAATCTTTACAGAAGAGCCCGCTTTAAACAGCAAAAAGATTGAAGAGATCTGTTCTTATTTACCAACGAGTGGAGAGTTTGAAAATATCAGGTGGTCAGAGTTTAAAGTAGGCGGAAAGATAATAACAGCGTTATTTGCCGGTAAATTCAAATCGGCAGAGTTAATATTTTCCAAGTTCAGAAGTATTATCTCTGATTTCGATACACCAACCAACTACGATGAGATAATCGAATCATTCAACCAACTGAAAAAGGACCATAAGCTGATTGTCAAAGGTGAAAAAATCTCCTCCATACTGGAAACCGCCGTCGCCATAAACCACGAGGTGAACAACCCTCTCACTGCTATTCTTGGTAATACCCAGTTGCTTTTATTAAATAAAGATAATCTTCCTTCAGATATTGTGAACAAGATAATCACCATTGAAAAAAGCGCTTTAAGGATTCGCCAGGTTACCCAGAAGCTTATGTCAGTGGTTGAACCGATAACAACCTCATATACTGAAAGCCTTGAGATGCTGGATATCGACAAAAGCACTTCCCCTAAAATCGATGAGTAGTTCCTGAAAATTTTCTATTATATTTTTATTTAAGCATAACCAGTTTTATGTTGATATGTTTATATTTATTTTTGGGTTAGTAGTCATTAAAAGATTGAGAATATTTTCACTTGCAAAAGTCATCAGCCAGATATAGATTTGATGAGGTCTTGACAGGAGGTGTATGTGAGTTTTCTGACATTTTTTGCTCGACGGTTTATTACTGGCGAAACTGTTGAAAGCGCCATAGAAGCTGTAAAAAAACTTAACGCTTCCGGAATGAGCGTAACACTGGATATATTAGGCGAAAATGTCACCAACCAGGAAAAAGCCACTCGTACAGCCGACAATTACATAAATCTCCTGCAGGTAATTACCAAAACAAAAATAGATTCAAATATCTCAATCAAGCTAACACAAATGGGATTAGATATTTCAGATGATTTCTGTTATGAGAATGTTAACCGTATACTAGAGAAAGCCGCCAGCTTGGGCAATTTTGTACGTATCGATATGGAGGGCTCAGATTATACCGAGAGAACTCTTAATCTGGTTTACAGATGGCATGAAAAATTCGAAAATATGGGCACTGTGATTCAATCATACCTTTACCGTTCGGAGAAGGATATCGAGGAGTTGAATAAACGACAAATAAAAGTAAGATTATGTAAAGGAGCATACAAAGAACCCAAAACGGTCGCTTTCCAGTCTAAAGATGATGTCAATGATAATTTCGTTAAACTTGCAAAGATGCTATTGAAAAATGGCAATTATCCCGCAATCGCCAGCCATGATGAGGCTATGATAAAAGCCTCGATAGAGACGGCAAACCAGCTTGGTCGGGATAAATCCAGCTTCGAATTTCAAATGCTTTATGGTATCAACAGGTCTGCCCAGCGGGAACTTGTAAGGCAGGGATATAAAATGAGGGTTTATACTCCATTCGGCACTCACTGGCTGCCTTATTATTTAAGAAGGCTCAGGGAACGCAAGGAAAACATTTCCTTTCTCGTGAGACATTTGTTTAAGGATTGAGAGGTTAAACAGACAAGAAGTGAATTGGAAATACCCGGATTATCCTACCGATAGTCAAGAAGATGGCGAGTAAAAAATAGCGAGATAGGTTAAGCAGAGATCATTAATAGAAAAGGTCATCAGCGATCTCAGAAATGATGTCGGTATGGCTAGAAATCTCTTAAAATAAATTATTGGCAATATAACCACTCCCGAGTTAGCAGTAAAAGGTTGGAATCTGAAGAAACTTATCAAAGAGCTTCTTTTTGCCCTGAAATATTTTGGCCTCCGACCAAAACTTGAAATAAGACTCTTTGTGTGGCAACTAAATATGGAATTCGATGACATCCTTGTCAGAAAGGACAAAACTGTTTTTTACTCTCTGCCCCTTAAATTTCCCTTTCCCCCAAACTTTGGCATATTGAAGTTTATATGCGAAATCTTTATGAAGCGCTATAGCCGCATCCTCTACTGTCCCGCCCACCGGAAGAATAATCGGGTCGACATAATCGACATCATGACCAATCCGTTTAGTATAAACCCTGATAATCCCCAGTGAATTAAAAATCGCTGCCTTGAAATTGTTCAGGGAATCATCATCAAGAATCGATGTCGGTATTATGGTAAATTCCGGATATAGATCTCTTAATTTCTTTAGTCCTTTTTCTCCATTCTTTTCTAAATACTTATGAGCAGCTATGATAGTTTTTTTATAAGCTATACGGGGATCATCGTTCTTTTTGGTTACTTGTGGAACCAGGACAATTCTTTTTTCAATCAACCGATCGAATACAACCTTAAGACCGCTTTCCAATCCAACATCGGAAACATCAGCCACCACTACAACAAGGTCAGCCTGACGGATAAGATTTAGCAAATAAGTATCCAGTTGCTCCTTTGATATTGGCGAGGTATCGACTAACTGGAATTGGACTGTCTCGAATGTCATAATACCGGCTGACGGCTCGCGTGTAGTATATGGATAATCAGCAATTGCCGGTTTCAAATTTGTAAGGCTATCAAGAAGACTTGATTTGCCGGAGTTGGGAGGGCCAACCAGTATAATCTGTGCTGCTCCCTCTTTTTCGATATGGTCAAGAGTGTCAGCCCGTCGGGCACCATGTTTTTTCCTGCCGGATTCAATCTGCTTTTTAAGTTTTGATATTTTTGCCTTAAGGTCAGCCTGAAGTTTATCTGTGCCTTTATGTTTTGGCATTACCCCCAGAAGTTCCTTGGCTAAACGTAATTTCTCATGGAGATCGGTTTCTTTTTTGAACTCCTTTTCTAAAGCATAATACTGGGGTGGTAAATTTGCAGGCATAAGTCACACTCCATTTAATTTTAATCAATACGTATCTCATTTTCAAGGAGAAACAAGTGGAAATTAACGCCAGGGCTTATTAAACTGATAAAGTTTCTTTTTCTATCATCTTAAAATCCTGTTTAATCAATCAAAAAATATCAAAAACATTACAGAAAAGTAACTTTTAATATTAGAAAAACCCTTGAAGCCACACAATATTAAAATATATAAAAATAAGAGTAGAATAATATACATTTTATTTGTATTTTTTATATGCTACTTACAAGTAGCCGTTTGCTTTAAACAAAACAAAAAACCGCTCTGATGTAAACCAAAATGAAATAAACTGGTGAAAACATGTTGGTAATATCGATATTTTGCAAGTCACATGATTTAATTTTACTTTTGGAAGGTTAAAAATGAAAGTTGATTTTATCGTTTTATTATTGGTGTTTGTTGCTGGTGGACATGACAATGCGTATACCAATAATAACACTAACCTGATTTTTTACCCACAAGATAACAAACCGATGATTGCCAATGTTGAAAAAGAGGAGCATAACTGCAGTATGTGGGCCGCCATTTCAAACGATATAGAGGATGGGATTATTTATGACCATCTTATCGGAGACATCCACTCCCTAAAGAACCTATCACAGACTATAAATCCGGATGGATGGGGTATCGCTTACTTCCCAAGCTTCGGGGAAATACAGACTATAGAAAGAGGAGCATTGCGAGCATATAACGATCCTAATTATGATTCAGTGGTCATTCAACTTGATATCTCCAAACCCAAAATAGTATTAGCCCATATAAGAAATTGTGCTTCAGGTTGCTGTTGCCATGGTTGCGATACCATTCCTAACCCACACCCTTTCTCAAGGAACAAAAACGACCATAACTGGATATTTGCCCACAACGGTCATGTCAGCAAATCGTTATTATATGATTTAATCGGTGAGGAATATCTCGAGGAAAACCCTCCTAATGGCTCCGGAATACCAGAATGCGACCCTGCTGATACATCATTAATAGTTGATTCAGAACTTTATTTCTTATACTTATTAAAAAACATTGAGGAAAATAACTGGAATATCATTAACGGTGTTATAGGGGCAATAACAGAGCTTGCTTCAAACGATGCATCTTCAACCTTGAATTTCATTTTAAGCGATGGCTATAACATCTGGGCTTTTCGTAAAGGAGCTTCCCTGTATTATCTCAATGATTCTTTAAACAACTACTGTGCTGTTGCAACAATATATCCATCCGGACAACAGGGCAACTGGCAACTTCTGAATAATTACGAGCTGGTTAGCCTAAGTGCTGATGAAACGCCAACTTTAATTTCACCACTTTATGTCCCCGGTGATGTCAATGGCGACAATTATGTTATGGGCAATGACGCTGTATACAGTGTTCGCTACTTCAAGGGACTTGGGCCACCTCCTCCTGATTCATGCTGGAATGATTCAACCTCATGTTGGCTGTATTCTGCCGGTGATACAAATGGCAATTGTCTTTTCCAGGGTTCAGATATCACATACCTTGTTGCTTTTTTTAAAGGTTACAACAGGGCTATTCCCTGGTGTCCCCAGACACCACCATTCAATCCATCCTCGCAATTAAAACATGGCAAGTATATCACAAACCCAATAACGCACGAGAACTAGCAACCAGTTGACAGTCTTTATCTATTAATTATTATCAGCTATTCTCTAATTAAATTCATGTAACTATTTAGACCATTATATCTTACAAATGAACAAAAACATGTTTTCGGACGATAGGCAACTTAGCAATACTTATGTAATTGATTACAATTCTAAAAGTAAAAAAAATAATATCCACCATAACAGATGCAACATATGAACTTCAAAAGGCTTACAAGTTATTGGGGAAAGATAATAAATCTCTTATATAGTTAAGAATTCGACCAAATAAAGTTTTATGTTACCTGTTTTGAATAACGTTCAATTTATTGTTAACTAACATAAATCAGTCTATTCATTTTTGCTCAAAATTGAAATTGACAAATTATAAATAATAATTATGTTATATACGAAAGGGGATATAATTGCCCCTGCTGATTTAAAAGACTACTTAACTTACAGTAACAATGTGCTTGGGTTAATAGATGGGAAATATTCAGCATTGGAGAAGGTTTAGGCTTTTTTACAAAGTTTTACCTTCTTCTACAGAAGAACATGACAACTTTTTATGCATATGCCCTAATATAACTTACAAGGTATACAAGCAAATGTATTAAGCTTTAGTGAGGGATAGTTATGAAAAGGTTAATACACGCTGGAATTTGCATGATGTTTTTTTTAGCATCCGCAAAAGGATCATGGGGATTTTCTTATGAATTTGAATTTGATCAAAAATCGTTAGAGATAACCGGTGACCAGTACGGTGATTTACTAAAATTAGATGGTTGTAATATGAAAGGTGCCCCTGGAAACCCGTTTGTTCCGGTTAAAACCGGGCATATCGCAACACCTTTTGGCACACGTGTCACGGATATCAGGGTTATAGATGAAAAGTGGTCTTTACTTCCTGGTAATTACAATATACGACCCGCACCAACACCTGTTCCTGTTTCATACGACGGCCCGCTACCGGAGGTCATTCGCAACGAGTCGGTTTACTCCTCGGACAACCCATATCCTTCTGATGCCTTCGTCTTTACCGGTGAAGGTTCGTTGCGCGGTTACTCCCTGGGGGGCTTTGAAATATTTCCTCTTCGATATTATCCCGCCTCAGGACGGGTTGAAATACTAGAAAGGCTTGTGGTACAGGTTGAATTCAATGCATCCTATTCACCTTTCAATCCAACTATTGAATTCGGCACTGTTGTATCCGGACTGGTGGAAAATCCATCCGTTATTCAGGACCAACCCATAATACTTTCACCTATAGACCCTAACGATGTTAAATACCTAATTATCACTTCATCCAGTCTTGCTTCATCTTTCCAGCCTTTAGCTGAATGGTACACACAATCCGGCTGGCCGGCTGAGATTGTAACTTTGACATATATTCAAAGCAATTATTCAGGCGCAACAGACCAGCTCAAAATAAAAGCTTGTATTCAGGATTATGCGGTTAATAAAGGAACAATCTTCGTCCTCGTAGGGGGCGACGACACTATTATACCGGACCAGAACTGCTGGGGTGATGTCAACAATGGTGGCACCACTGATAACACCATACCCACTGACCTGTTTTATGCCTGCCTTGATAACACCTTTAACTGGAATTCAGACGGTGATAATCGGGTAGGTGAGTATAACGATGGAATCGACCTTTACCCCGAGGTATTCATTTCTCGCGCTCCGGTACGCACTGCCACACATACAACAAACTTCGTTAACAAAACATTAAACTACATCAAGAACCAGCCTGCTAGTGATTTTGTTGATCCCATGCTCTTAAGTGGTGTTGAGTTATGGCAAACCTGGGGTGGTCGATCTGATGCTGATTGGCGCTGTGAGAGGCTCTGGAACGATTACGTTTCCCCTTATTGGCCAGGACATTCCCGGGTTCGTTTTTATGACACAAATACAGACTTTGGTGGCCCCGGTCATGATGTTACCTATCAGAATTTGATCAACAAGTTCAATGATGGTTACAAATTTTTCTTCATGGCCACACATGGTAATCAAACAATCTGGGGGATGGAAACAGGCAGTTACTTTTCAAGCAGCCACGCTTCAGCCCTCACCAACAGCAATGAAGAGGGTACCATTTATACTATTGCCTGTATCACAAACGCTTTTGATCTTGAAGGAGGCTACACCAGCGACCCTTGCCTTTCCGAGGCGTTCATTCGAAACGGAAACGGTGGAGCAGTCGTTTACCAAGGCTGTAGCCGTTATGGCTGGGGCTGGAATCAACAATCGGATGAACACGGTCCCTCTTTCCAATATGCCGATGAGTTTTATTATTACCTTTTCACCGGGAATAGCACAGGGGTACCATCCGGCTATCCCTACCGTATGGGTGCAGTAGCAGCCTCCCACAAGGCGGCCAAGGTTCCCGAATGTTACAGCGAGGGTGCAAGTTCAGTTATGAGATGGCTCAACTATGGTTTGAATTCAATCGGCGACCCCGGCATGGATTTATTCACAGAAGATCCATTAACACTAAACCCAAGCTACAACGAAACTGCACCAGTTGGCCAATCAAATTTCAACGTTACCGGCCTACCCAGCGAAGCCAGGGTTTGTTTGTGGAAAGATAGCGAGGTGTACGCTGTGGGCACGGAATCATCCGGAAGTGTAACCCTTTCAATAAACCCAACCTCAACCGGTGTAATGTATATCACCATAACCGCCCACAATTACTGGCCTCATATTGATAGTGTTGATATTATAAGCTCAGGACCGTATGTCATTTATGATTCACATACCATTAACGATTCTTCAGGCAATAACAATGGATTGGTTAACAATGGCGAAAGTATTATTTTAGGCATCCAATTGAAAAACACCGGCACAGAAGATGCTTATAATGTTACGGCCACTCTTTCAACATCAGATTCATACATCAATATTACCGACAACACCGAACCATACGGGACCATCAGCGGTAATGGTGGAACAGCTTACCATGATGATGCTTTCGCTTTTGATGTGGGGGGGAATATTCCTGACGGCCATTCTATTCATTTTGAGCTGACTGTAACCGGTACCGCTCTTGATACGTGGAACAGCGATTTCTTTATAAGTGCTCATGCACCGGTTGTGGAATATTTATCGGTAACGGTTAACGATTACATGGGTAACAATAATGGCATATTAGACCCGGGCGAAACAGCAGATTTGATTGTAACGCTTGAAAACACAGGTTCTGCTCAGGCCAGTTCAGTAACAGGTACTCTCTCAGAAAGTGACCCTTATATCAATATCAGCGATAACCATGGCTCATTCGGTGATATCGCTCCTGATGGTGGTAACGGAGATAATTCTGGTGATGTTTTTGTAGTTTCTGCTGATGATTCTTGTCCAATGGAATATGAAATGACATTTAATCTTGCCGTCAGTGCAAGTGGAGACTATTCAACCAACCTTAATTTTGATTTAACTATTGGCGACAAGATGGTTTTCTTCTCGGATGATTTCTCATACAATCAGGGCTGGACAGGTCTTGGTGGTAGTGGTGAGTGGACTATCGGCCCTGCCACCGGAGGTAGTGGTTCTGATAGCTATGGCGGCCCCGATCCATCAGTTGACCATAGTCCCAGCTCTGATAACCAGGTTCTGGGTAATGACCTCAACTCCGGAAACGGCGGTGATTATAATGCCAACCTAAATACTACATACTGGGTGACCTCACCTGTGATAGACTGCTCCAATTATACCGAGGTAACCCTGACTTATTACCGTTGGCTCGGAGTAGAGCGAAATCTGTATGACCACGCATATCTCCAGGTTTATAATGGCAGTTCCTGGACCACATTATTCGAAAACGGTTCTACCACAATCGATGAATCATCATGGAATGAACAGATTTATGACGTTTCAGCAATGGCTGACAGTAATTCCAATTTCCAAATTAGATTCGGAATCGGGACCACTGACGGTTCTTGGCAGTATTGTGGATGGAATATAGATGATCTATCACTTGATGGTTATTACCACTCCACAGTTGAAAACCCTGTGATTTCATATTCACCCACTTCAATAACCGATAGCCTATCACCGGGACATCAGGGGATCAATTACCTAACTGTTTACAACACCGGAACAGCCACACTGGAAGTAACACTTACAACAGTTCAATCCTGGATATATTTCAACGGTGGGCCATATTATATAAGCCCGCAGGATAGTGCAGTTATCGATATAACGTTAGATACCGATGGTCTGGCTCCCGGTAACCACAGCGGTTCCATCGATTTTAGCTGTAATGATCCGGTAACTCCAGATGGAAGTATACCGGTCAATCTTTATGTTTATAATCCTGATATAACCGCCGATCCAACAACCATAACCGATACCCTCATAGTGGATCAAGCAGTTACAACATACATTATATTGCAAAATGTTGGTGAAGGAGCACTCGATTACACCGTCAATTTCCAGACTTTTAATTTGATTGGGTTTAGTACGCTCTCATCTAAAAAAACCAAAACCGATCTGGTATCTCTCCAGACAATAAATAAAAACGAAACCCAAAATGACGAGCCTGTTAAAACCGTTACTAATGACTTAGCGCTGGAACATACCGATGATTGGTTGAATGTCACACCTTTAAGCGGTTCAATGAATGCCGGTGAAATAGATTCACTTACTGTTACGCTTGATGCCACAGGTCAAACAGCTGGCACATATACCGGCCAGATCTCTATTTCCTCCAATGACTATGATACACCAAACATCGATATTCCCGTAACAATGGTAGTAGAGGAACCCCCAGAACCTGATATCTCGTTCTCACCAGAATCCATTACCGACAGTATATCCCAGTACACACAGGCTATTCACGATATAACTATCTACAACACCGGTGATACAACATTATCAGTATCGTTTAGCACCGAGCAATCATGGATACAATTCGACGGCGGGCCTTACTATATTAACCCCGAGGACAGCGCTGCTTTACAGGTAACCCTCGACGCAACAAGCTTACCGCCGGCAGACTATAACGGCTTTATCGATTTCACCTCAAACGACCCGGATACACCCTCTGGCAACATACCGGTCAGCCTGCACGTGTTTGCACCCGATATCTCTTTCTTGCCAACTGCAATCTCCGATAGCCTGCATCAGGATAGCACCTCAATCCATGACATTATGGTTTATAACTCGGGGTTAGGAATACTCTCAGTATCGTTTAGCACCGAGCAATCATGGATACAATTCGACGGCGGGCCTTACTACATTGACCCCGAGGACAGCGCTGCTTTACAGGTAACCCTCGACGCAACAAGCTTACCGCCGGCAGACTATAACGGTAACCAGTCAAGAACCGAAAGAATGGGCCTAGTATCTACACCCAACCAAAATGCGCAGAATATCTATAATATCGAATTTATATCCGACGATACTCCGATTGAATTGCTCGTACCAACCTGGTTAACAGTTTCTCCTTTAGAGGGCTCAGTAGAACCCGGTGGCAGAGATTCCCTTGAGGTAATCTTTGATGCAGTTGACCTTGACGAAGGTGAATATACAAGCGAAATTATCATATCCTCCAACGACCCAGATTTACCAATCATTTATATACCTGTATCTTTAGTTGTGGAGGTTTTACAGGAAGCAATCATCGAGCTAAATGTTGAGGCCATCAATGACACGGTCTTAGCGGGAAGCATCACTGATTTTGAGCTTCTGATAACCAATGTTGGCACACTCGATCTTAATTACGATATCACCGATGACCAGATTTGGATTAGTGAAAATCCTGTCAGCGGCGTAGTCGAACCCCTGGCAACTGATACAGTAACCATTACATTTGATGCCACAACCCTTGATGTTGGTACCTACTTTGGGATAATAACTATTAACTCTAATGACGAAAATCAACCACAAATAGATATTCCTGTCGAGCTTGAGGTTGTTGCAATTCCCAATATCCATCTTAATGTTTACTCATTCAACGACACTGTCAACGGAGGTGATATTTTATCAAGAGAACTAATCATCAGCAATACTGGCAACGGAACATTGATCTATAATATTTCTGATGACCGTGCTTGGTTATCGGAGGACCCTGAGAGTGGGCAGGTTGAGCCTGGAGGTGTACAGGACACCATAGAGATAATCTTCGACGCCATCAACCTTTACCCGGGAACCTACGATGGCACCATAACAGTTAACTCCAATGATCCAGATAGCGGTGTTATCGATATTCCAGTTCTACTTCTTGTATTGTATCCCGGTGGTTGTGATTATGTCCCGGGTGATGTCAATGGTGACGGCACCGATGTAACTTACGGTGTTCGTTACTTCAAAGGGCTAGGCTCCTCACCACCGGATTCATGCTGGAACGAATCAACAGGTTCATGGTTATATTCTGGAGGTGATGCCAACGGTAACTGCTCTTTCACGGGTTCTGATATTACTTTCCTTGTTTCTTATTTTCAAGGCCAACAGCCAGCAATATTATGGTGCCCAGAAACTCCACCATTGAATCCAACTCTACTTCTGGGAAATACCAAGGACATTGAGCCGATGTTAATACCTAAAGATTAGTCCTGAATTTCTGGTAAAATCGATATCAAGATGGTTATATGAAACCATCTTGAAAGTTAAGATATCGAGTTTTATACAAAAGTTACAACAACTGTCTTTGAGAATCCAGCATTGCGGGACGAAATAACCTCAAAGGTTATATAATTATGCTCTGCTGAAAAAGTCTCATTTCAAGTTTTCGCAAATCTGAAGAATCTTGGCAATTGGAATTCAATCGAAATTTTCAATCGTAGGTCAAAAGCCTTAATACTATTGACATATTTGATCTGTCAAAACTGCAGCAGTTTTGACTTACTACTCTTTTTTCTCCAATTCTATGTCAAATTCCTCCGACGGTGGGATGTCAATTGAGGTGACAAATTGCTTGTATCCGGATTTGAATACTTTTACAGTGTAATCGCCCTCACCAAGGTTGGGGAAAAGAAAATATCCTGAACTATCGGAATTTATGACAATTTCAGTTTTTTCAGTTATTAATTCTATAACAGCAACCAAACCTTTTTTGGTAGCGTTATCAATGACGTAACCTGAGAAAGATGGATAATTTATAGCATCCTTGGCATTGACTATACCCCAACCATAGCGTATGTCGGGGCGGTTTGCCTGGCTGGCAGTTTTAAGTATCGCCTCTTTTATCCTGTAGGGGCTCCAGTCTGGATGTGCCTGCGTCACCAAAGCTACAACGCCAGCCGCCAGCGGACAGGATAAAGATGTGCCGTTCCATTTACCGAAACCGTCTGTTGTATAGGGTGAGGCAGCTATGGTAGCGACTCCCCGGGCGCAGATATCGGGTTTGATTCGGCCATCGACAGTAGGCCCCCAGGAGGAGAACCCGGCCAGTTTACCATTCCACTGAACAGCTCCTATGGCTAACGAGTAGCGCGAATCGGCGGGTGCTCCAAGTGTGAATTTGCCGGGGCCGGAATTTCCCATCGACGAGCAAAGAATCATGCCTTTCCTAAAGGCGATATTGGCTGCGATAGTGGTGACGCAGGTCTGGCCATCAAGGTCATCCGTAGTATACCAATCGTAATAAGAAAGCGATGATGAGGCAACATCGGCACCCATCATCTCGCCCCACTCTAAGCCAGCCACATAGTAATCCTCCTCAACAGCAGTCTCAGAACCGGTGACCTCAGTTTTGCAAAGAATATACGAGGCGCCGAATGCAGGTCCTATCAGCTCACCGGGATAATAACCACCTATCGTGCCAAGACAGCCAGTGCCGTGTCTCGGTTGGTCTTCTAAGTCCTGTGATGGATCATAGCCGACAAATTCGTCATCGTTGATAAAATCGTAGGTTGCGATTATGTTCATATGATTGAAAGCGTGATGATAAGTCAAAAATCCCGTATCGAGAAAGCA
>NATP01000114.1 GCA_002085375.1 candidate division Zixibacteria bacterium 4484_95
CCCGAGGGAAAATAATTGATCATATTAAAAAGTATTATCAAAAATCTAATATGTTAATTGCCGCCTCGGGCAATCTTGAGCATAAGAAGTTAGTTGACCTTGTTAATAAGTATTTTGCTGAAGATAGAAAAGATAAGTCCATGAAGCTAAAGAGAATCAAACCGCAACTGTTTCCAGGGTTAAACGTTACTTTTAAAGAGACCAACCAGACTCATATATGTATTGGTTCACCGGCGTTAAAATACGAACATCCCGAAAGACCAACACTGCTTCTACTTAATTCTATAATTGGAGGGGGCATGTCATCCAAACTTTATCAGAGGATAAGAGAAGAATTAGGGTTGGCTTACACGATTTTCTCTTATCTTGATTTTTTCATTGACGCTAGTGTTATAGGAGTATATCTGAATACTGATAAAAAACATGTCGTTACGGCGATTTTGGCGGTGTTAAAAGAACTAACAAAGCTGAAAGATAATGAACTTGATTCAAAAGAGATTGAAACCGCCAAAGAGCAGTTAAAAGGGTCTTTAATTTTAGGTTTGGAAAATACCTCCAACAGGATGAACAGAATGGCCAAACACGAATTTTTGCTGGGCAGATATATATCTGTTGGTGAAGCAATCTCGGAAATTAACAAAATTACAGCTTACGATATTAAAAACCTGGCGGAAATAGTGTTTCAGGCTGATAAGTTCACTATAACGGTGTTAGGTCCTGTCTCTGAAAGAACGGTCGAAAAAGCAATTAACTTATAAGCTATGTTTGAATATCTGGGACTTGTAGGAGCGTATATCGGTGGTTGGTATATTTTCTGGCACTTAAAAATAAAACGCTTCAACAATCGAACTTTAGCTTTTCATGACATAAGTAATGGTTTCGATCTGTCAATAACAAAAACCAGTACACAGAGGTTTGAAGCTATAATTGAATACATGGCAGAAAATGACTTTTATGGGAAAGACATCAGTAGTTGTCAGACTGATAATGACTTGGCTTTGACATTTGATGATGGTTGGGAAAGCTTCTATACAAACGCTTTTCCGATTTTACAACAGTATGATTTTCGAGCAACAGTGTTTATTATAACCAACTATATTGGCAAGTTCAGCCGATGGGATTATCAAAAAAAGAGACATCTCGATTGGTTGCAGATACAACAACTGGCTCGGCAAAATATTGAGTTTGCTAGTCATTCTGTCAATCATGTCGACCTCAGAGGACTTGACAAGAAGCAACTTGAATTCGAGGTCGAGTATTCAAAGAAGACAATCGAGGATAAAATAGGGAAACGTGTAAAATATTTTTCTTATCCTTTCGGTCGCTATAATAGGGATGTTATCGAAGCTGTCAGGGACGCCGGGTATGAGAAAGCCTTTGCTTTAAGAAATGGCGGAGGTGATTATGCTATTCCTCGAATTGGAGTATATCTTTATGATACACCATACTCGGTTAATCTGAAGTTGATGAAAAATTCATGGATTGAAGGTTGTAAGGATTATGTAAATAATTCCCTAGCGAGTGGAACAATTATTTTAAGGAAATTTAGGCCGGTTAATGCAATGGTTAAGAAATGATGAAACGTTTTATATCTAAATTATTCGTGACTTCTCTGTCTGTTTTGTTTGTGGCCAAGTTATTGCCTGGTATAGAGGTTACGAATGTGTTGTCTTTAATTTTAGCCGCGCTTATATTGGGAATTTTTAATGCCATGTTGCGCCCATTTATGATAATAATAACCCTTCCATTTACCTTATTAACATTTGGGTTGTTTATTTTTATCATCAACGGCTTGCTTTTGTATCTCACCTCGTTTTTGGTAGGAGGATTTGAAATAAATAACTTCTGGATGGCAGTAATCGCTTCTGTTTTAATATCGATTGTTTCGAGCATCATAAACTGGCTTGCCAGACCATAACTCGTTGGCATTTTCTTAGATATCAACGATGTTTTATAATTAATCTTGACCTTATATATGAAAATAAATATAGTTATCGATGGAAATGATATTTTGCCCCCGTAGCTCAGTTAGGATAGAGCATCGGTTTCCTAAACCGGGTGTCGCCCGTTCAAGTCGGGCCGGGGGTAGTTTATATTATAGTAATGATATCCAGGGCATTTTTCGAATTTATAGAATTTAAGGATTTTTCTATTAAAAGTTCTTGCCTAAAAAGTTAGGTTTAATTAAATTGTCCAAGTTTTGGTGTGGGGGATATTGTTATTAGAATTTTAATAGGGAAATAATTGGTGCTGTTTTAGGAGGATAAGATGAAAAGGGTTGTTTTTATCGCTGTTTTTGTGCTGATTATGTTTGGATTATCAATTGCCCAGATGGCCGATAATCAATACCGGGGATTCCCCACTTTTGGTTATCTTGATTACAACTCCTCTGGTTTTGGTGCAAGGTCCCGGGCTATGGGCGGTGTCTATATGGCATTAAACCACGAAGGATTTAATTCCTTTCTCAACCCGGCCTGTATGGTTTACACAGAAAAATCAGTTATGTCGATGGAGGTCGTTTCTTCTCAGGATGAGTATAAGGATAAATACTTATATCGTGAGCTTTTTTTGGGTTTTGGGGATACGGTAGTTACTCAAGACCCATTTGCATATATAACTTACCATGAAATGGATGGTGCCCATACCAAACTTATTCAGGCCGGAGCTGTTACTCCATTCACCTATTTCGACAGGGACTTGTGGTTTGGAGGAGGTTTTCGCACTGTATATGACCTACATGTTAAATTTGATACTCAAGTTGAACCAACCTTAAGGGAAATATTCACGGTAAAAAGAGGCATTGATGCTCTGAATATGTCGTTGGCGGCAAAACCTGTCGAAAACATTGGACTTGGTCTTAATTTGAATTACTATGTGCGAGGTTATGAATCAAATTTATATTTTTCAAACGCTCGCCAGAGAGACAGGTCCAACTTTTCCGGTGTGAATTTTGATTTTGGAGCAGTGGCCGATTTCGAAATAGTGAGATTAGGCCTGGTTATAAGAACCGGTTATACATTAACTCAGAAATCTGTCTATTTCCATAGTGGAGGAGTAAATGTTTATGGAGATGATGCAGGTTTACTCGACAGGATAACCGTGAAAACCAAGTTTCCCATGACATACGGTGGAGGGTTGTCCGTTTTTCCAATGGAAAATTTTATGTTAGCTTTTGATATAGACTTAAGGCCTTATTCTAAAGTGCGGTTAGATATCGATAACGAACACTTGGATTGGATGGATTTTGATGAATTTGATCCCGAGTGGGAGGATTTAACCCAATTCAGGATAGGTGCCGAGTATGTTTTCGATGCGGGTTTTGCTGATGTTCCCTTGAGGGCAGGCTTTCATATTCTACCCAGCTTGAAGACTAATGAAAGCTATCATATAGACACGGTTAGAGTAGATGACATGCTGGAATTTGAAATGCAAACGATAAGCAAAGGCGACCAGATGACTACTAACATCTTATCTTTCGGTACCGGTATGAAGTTTGACAAAATTTGGTTTGATGTTGCTTATGAATTTGGCTCGTCAAAACATGATAATACCATCTCTATCTATCGCGGTTATACTCTTGATGAACCTCTCGAGTATAAGTATTCCCGTTTATATATTTCGATGGGTATGCTGTTTTAACGATTTACCTGGTTTAATAATAACTTGATAAAATACCCAAGCATAAATTATAGAGGGTATTTAGAATTATATCTTGAGGTAAATAACGGGATGGTTTTTTTTATCGTAGGGATTCCTGAATTCTTATAAATTTCCTTAAGCATATCATTAAATCTAACTTGCGGGATTGGCGATATAGTGATAGACTTGTTATTCAAATAAGGAGGTTACCTTGAGCCCTGAAAAAAGAATAACCAAACGCCAGATGAAACAAGACAAACTGGTCAGTACTGCTTTTAAAGCTACGGAGTATATTCAAAGACGCAAAAATTATTTTATCATCGGTCTAATTTCGCTTGTTGTAATTATCCTGGTCGCATATTTTATCAGTTACAATATCACGAAAAAGAACAATGAGGCAATTGAGCTTTTTGGTAAAGGTCAGATTGCCGCGGCAATGGGCCAAGTTGACCTGGCTATCTCTGACTATAAAAATGTAATTGAAAATTACGGATCGAAAAGTATAGCCAGCCGCGCCTGTTACTTTTTAGCAAATTCATATATGAACCAGAATAACTACGATAGCGCCATGGTATATTACGAATTGTACATAAACAAGTACGGTCGAGAAAAAATCCTTCTTGTTGCCGCCCACGCAAATTTAGCTGTATGTTTTGAGGAAAAAGGAGAATATTCTGCGGCAGGTGATAATTTTTATAAAGCCGCTGAATTGGCTGACAATGAAGATCAATCTCCTGCTTATTTGATGTCTGCTGGTAGAAATTATACTAAAGTTGAACAGTACGATAAAGCCATAAATGCCTATCAACAGATAGTAGATAAATACAAAAGATCGATCAAATCGTCTATAGCTCGTGGGAAAATAGCAGAACTGGAATACAAAGATTAAAATATGGATATTTATAGTGATGGTTCTATCGTTATAATAAAGACAATTTAAAAATGTATTTTTGAAATATTTATCCTAAAGACAAAATATACTAATTAAGCTCAATATTGTTTTAATTGATATAGAACAAGGCGGCCGTTTGAGACAAACTCATAAGACCGCCTTGTAATGGTTTCAAATACTTTGTGGTGTTATTTATTGGGCAGAACTACGGGTGTTTCATCATCGCTTTTCCCAAACGATATTGGTGGATTAAGAGGAGGTGTCCATGGGCACCACAAGAGTTCATCTAAATAGTTTTTGAAAAATGCCACCAGATATGTAATATCCGAGCCACTGAATTCGCAACTACCGTTGACATCACCGGCGGCATAGAGATAGGCTCCCGATGAATCATTCCAGCAGGAATCCGGTGGCGGATCGCCTAACCCTTTAAAGTAACGGACTCCATAGGTGACATCAAGACCCATGATCTCACCATCGCCATTGATATCACCGGGAATATAATCACATCCACTCGATTCACCAAAATACAGTCTGCTAAAGTTTTCAAAAAGAAAATATGTCACCAAACCAAGAGTATCACCAGCTGTGGAGCCACCGTTGGGAATATTTACACCCGGAGCAAAACATTGAACCGTATCGCCTATTAAATTCGGGTCGTCAACAGCTTTTACGACAAATCTCATGATTCTTGTTGGAGTATCGAAGTGCAACCATGGGTTTGAACCACCAAATAAATCAGCCCAGCCTAAGAATGATTGGCTTGACCAGCCAGCCGGATTGGGAGGAGATCCTTGAGATGGTAAGAAGCTAGCATCGTCCCATTCAGTAAGCGGATAAAATAGTTCACCCTCGGTATCGCTTAAAAGGCTATCGATGTACTGATTATCCACACCCAGGCAGAGATGCATATCTGCTATGTAGGCATCTTCCGGTGTTTGAATATATGTGTTAATACTTATTCTGCTATCAGGTAATCCAACAACTGGTGAACCATCAAGATTACCGTACCAGACGATAACGGGTTGATGCAACAATATCATTGGGCTAAAATGTTCAATAAGAGGGAAATTGACTCTACCCAGAGTATCACCGGCAGCTGATCCTCCGAGGGATGTATTGATGCCTGGAGCAAAACATTGAACTGTATCACCAACGAAGAGTGTATCGTTAACGGTCTTAACTACAAAAGTCATAATCCTGGTCGGGGTTTCAAAATGCAACCAGGGATTTGGTTCTCCGAATAAATCAGCCCAGCCTAAAAATGACTGGCTTGACCAGCCTGCTGGATTAGGTGGAGAACCCTGAGATGGTAAGAAACTGGCATCATCCCACTCAGTAAGCGGATAATACATTTCACCCTCGGTATCGCTTAGAAGGCTATCGATATACTGGTTTTCTGTTCCAAGGCAGAGATGCAAATCAGCTATGTAGGCGTTTTCCGGTGTCTGAATGTAAACATCGACGTTTACTCTATCATTTATAAGCCCGATAATTGGTGAACTGTCTAAATTGCCATACCATAATTCTACGATTGAATAGGAATGACAGGTTGCAATTGTAGTATCATTACTGTTGTTCTGGTCACCACCAAGCATAGTATATGATATTAAGTTATAAGCTGTATCCAGAACAGGAGTAAATGTGGGGGAAAATATAAGAGTGTCGATTACACCAGGAGCAAGATCGGTTACGCCAAGTGTGTCGGCGACTAAAACGGTTGGATCCCCTTGCATTTTGATTTCATAGACAACATCAAAGGATTGTGACTCGGTTCCAAAGTTGGTAATTTCAGATATAAGAGGATAAGCCGTGCCATTTTGCATAGAATCCGGTGGACTGAGAATAGATAATGCACCAACATCAATTACAGGTGCCGTTGCGACGACAAATGTGCATGGTATATCCACATCCGGATTAACGGGGTCATTGCTTTCAAGGTTGATATTACCGGTATATATACCCTCATCAAGCACCGTAGCATCAAACGTTATTGTAGCGTTAAAACTATCATGGGGATCGACTGTTCCGGAAGAGGGAGAGGCGAACAACCAGCCAGAGGATATATCTATCGCCAAGTTGTTATGCATATAAGATGAATTATAAACAATCTGAAGGCCATCGCTGGCATTGTAGTTTTCAATACCTATCGTGGCACTTATGAGATTGAGGTCGCCAGGGTTCATAACCCCATACTGTAAAGTGATGTTGCCATTTGGATAAAGGATTGCCTGAAAAGT
>NATP01000115.1 GCA_002085375.1 candidate division Zixibacteria bacterium 4484_95
ATCCAGCTTCTGGCAATCTTGAGACAGGGCCTATTGAAAAACAGGCCGAGCTTGTTTTCAAAAATCTGGGTGCTGTTTTAAAAGCGGCTGGCAGTGATTTGGAAAAAGCTATTAAGGTGACTGTTTTCCTGAAAAATATGGATAACTTCACCAGAGTGAACGAGATTTATTCGCAGCATTTCAAAGAGGTCTTCCCCGCTCGTTCAGCGGTTGAGGTGGCAAGGTTACCAAAGGATGTGGATATTGAGGTTGAAGCTATTGCTTATATTTGATATATAACATCGGGATGTGGATATATTCTGGGATTTGATTATGGGAACATGTATGTTAATAATATGGTTGATTTCTTAATAGCACCTTTGACATCAGAAAATTTTTAATAGCGGTGAAATGAACCAATTAACCCAACGATGAGGAGAATAAATGAAAACACAACTAGCCGTATTATTGGTCGTAGCCATGATGGTTCCAAGCGCTTTTGCCATCGGTGACATTACGGTTGGCCCGTATTTCGGTATGGCTGTGCCCTTGGCTAATGATGATGCTGAGAGTGGTGCTTTGTATGGATTTCAGGCGCGAGTATCATTGATACCGGGATTATCTATCGGCGGTCATTATCAATCAAGAGGATATGGTAATCCCTCACAGACTTTCTTTGAGGGTACACCACAGGAATTTACGGATGAAAAAGATGGTGGTGATGTCACCTCGATTGGCCTTGATGCTTACTTTGGTAAGGCTGGTGGTATGCCAGGATTGAATTTTTACTTTATGGGAAGTTATGGTACCTACAAGTGGAAACGCGACAACCAGGATGAAATCTCAAAAACCGCTTTTGCCGTAGGACCAGGTGTTGAACTTGTCCTGCCCATGAAAGTGGGTATTGAAGGAAGAGCTTTAATAGAGGTTGCCCCAACCGGTGAAAGCGGTTCCTGGAAAAGCTTTCTCTGGTTCGTTGGTATAAATTACCATATCGGCCTGGGGCCTATGTAATTCGGGAGGTGAATTATGAAAAATTATATTCTGATGGGATTAATTGCTGTTATAGGATTGGGGATAACCGGATGCCTGTTAACGAGCCAGATGACCATTGTGGAAGATATAGATATAGGGGTTACAACCAGTGATGATGTTAGCCTATATTGGCTTGACCTTAACGCAAACGAAGATTACTTAGAACATAAGGACAAAATTAAAAATGTTGATGCCATAAGCTTGGTTGCCTGGATTTATAATAGAACCTCGACCCCCGTCTATGCCGAGATCTGGGTGGATACCGATACAACTTACGATTACTCTATTCCCGATACGGTAAGGGCCCATGCTACCAGAATCTTTGTCTCCCCGGAAATACCCGGAGATGACTCATTATTAATTGACTGGAATGACAGTTTTCAATACATGGAAAACGTTGATTACTTGGAAAATTTGGTTATGGATGTGGGAGCCTTTGCCGTATACGGACTGGCAAGCGATATTCCATTTGATATCAATATAATTGGACAGATTGTTGTCACATTGACTGTTGGAAATTGAAAACCGAGGGTTTAATACGAGCAATGTAATTCGGATAATACATATTACGTTGAATAAAATAGGCGGGTAGTTTATCTCCCGCCTTTTTGAATTTTTTGAACAGGGAATCCTGTTAATTCTTTGCGTTTACCGTTATTGAATCGGTTTTGGGCTTTTGGGTTAAATTTGCATCATAAATAACCGTTTGGGAGGGGTCTGATAAAGGAATCTTTATGGTGAAAACCGTCCCTTTCCCGGGCTGGCTATTGACATCGATAGTGCCATTATGAGAGGAAATGATACCGTAAGCAACAGACAATCCCATCCCCGACCCCTTTTCACCTTTCGTTGTAAAAAATGGTTCAAAGACTCTGGAGGCGGTTTTTTCATCCATACCAATACCATTATCTTTGATGATTATATAGCTGTGATTGTCATCTACTTTAATCTGAATGGTTATGGTACCGCCATCGGGCATAGCATCAATAGCGTTCATAATCATGTTAATCATCACCTCCCGAATCTCTACTGGATCTGCAAGGATCTGACAGGACTCGTCCAGAAGGGCTTTGATTTTAATTTTTCCTTTTTTGCGAAGCTGGGGAAGGTTTTCTGCCATATCGATGGACTCTTTGACTATCCTGGCGGTCTCGATAACCTGGAAATTGAAAGACCTATCCAGACGGGAGAAGTTACGGATCCTTTTAATGATGGCTGTGCCATCATCGGTGGCCTTTTTCATTATACTTATATGTTTTAAAATATCAGGTTCGGGTTTCACTTTTTCTAAGAGCTCGATTCGACCGGATATGATAGAAAGGACATTGTTAAAATCATGAGCTATGCCGGTGGACATTTCGCCAAGAGCTCTTAGCCTCTCGGTCTGAATGAGCTTGTTCTGGGTCTCTTTCAACTCGGTGTAGGCCTGTTTGAGGTCGGAATATAATTTAGCATTACCTATGGAAAGGGAGATTTGAGAGGCCATTGTTGTGCAGAGGTTGACATCTTCCTGCTTAATACGCTTGTGGTTCGTATCACCTATTGTAAGACAACCTAAAGTGTTTCTTGCTACTTTAAGAGGCACTATCAAAATCGATTTTGTTTTTGGAGCAAAAATGAACCTTTGCTCTTTTATTCCGGCAAAATCTGGAAGATTGTTTTCATCTAATAGTTGGGGTTGGCCCGAAAGTAACGTTAGCTTATGAGCAGGCGTCTCATCAAGGGAAAATCCATTTCTACTTTCAGGGTTGATGCCGGTTTTTGGGTACTGTGCCTTAAGTAACAGTTTCTGTTTTTTCTCCTCATATAAAAATATCTTGCAAAATGAGACTTTGATTGTTTCTACTATCTCCTTGGATAGCCCTGAGAGTACTCTGCCTAAATTGAAAGAGGAGGCCGAGATCATGGCCGTATTGAGCAAGAAGGTGAGTTCAACAGCCTGCTTGGAGAGGTTGGCAAAAAGCTGAGCGTTTTCGATTGCTATTGCAATCTGCTGGCATAAGGAAACTATAAATTCCTCCTCGCCGATTCTAAATGGTTTATCCCTACGACCGGCAATGGAAAGCATACCCATAAAATGTTTTTTGGTATTCAGAGGAATATCCAGGTAGCAATATGGGATATCCTCACCGGCCCTAAACATCTGTGAATAATGATACCTGTTTCTAGGCTGGCGCATCACATCGCCACCTATCAATGGCGATTCAGTTGCGTCTGCATTGGCTGTTGAAGTTATATTGATGGGTGGTGAATAGTTGCTGGTATCCCCTTTCTTGGCCGCCAAATACAACTTTTTAGTTCTATTGTCTTTTAAATATATCCAGCCAGCCTCCATACCGAGCATCTTAAGTATCTCGCTTAAGGTAACATCAAGGATTTTATCGAGTTCAACTGTATTAACTATTTTCCTCCAAATAAGACTCATCGCCTCGAGATGCTGGTTATGTTCAAAGATATTCTGCTGGTTGTTCTTATAAATTAAAACGAGCACAATCTGCCAGGGGATTAAAATTATTAAGACCAGGAAAAATAATATCCGAGCCTGCCCCAGTGATTTTTGTGTGAATAGACTATAGTTGATATCAAAAACCAACGCTCCCGAACATTTACCATTGATAAAGATAGGCTCTGCCACTGTCAGGATAGTCGATGTTTTATCTGACGAGATATCGTTGCCTGATGTGCCAAGAAGGGCTTTATTGACAACCGCCATTTTATTGTATTTTTCGCCTCTGTTTAACCTATCAACACTTGATACTACCTGGTTGTTTTTGGTCACTAATTGAACCTGAATCAGTTCATCATTGTTCTGGATGAAATAATTAGATATTTCATTAAAGAGATTTGTTCCCGTCAAGGTTTGATGTTGGTTGTTCGAATATTCATAGGCTATCAATTTGGCGATTGATGACCAGTGATGGATTAAATTTTTTCTGATATTTTTTTGATAATAGATTGAGGATAATGACAAGACGATAAGGGCGAATATCACCATCCAGCCAAATGTTGTCATTATAAAAAATGAGAGTTTTTTCGTTTTATTATATTTATAATTGATATTTTCTATCTGATTTTTAATCCGCATTTTTCGACACTTTATCCGTTTATTAATCTTGTGATATTACCGGTCGCTTATTGTGATTTATCGTATATGTCTCAATTAACCATCTCGCCCCGTTGTTGTTGTATACCGGTCGTTTTGTCCGGTCCTAAAAGTTTTATCATCTTAAAAAGAATCCTGCGGTCGTAATTTTTTTCATCGGCTAACAGGATTTGTATCGCTTTAAAGGTTGATAGCGCTTTCTGATAGATTCTGTTAGTCGTCATGGCATCGAAAGCATCGGCAATAGCTGTTATAAGCCCGTGAATCGGTATCTCATCTCCTCTTTTCCCTCCCGGGTAACCGTCTCCCGACAATCGCTCGTGGTGCCATGATATGGGAAGGATCGACCGCCTGGGAACAAGTGGATTGCCCTTAACTATGTGCCAGCCATGATAGACATGACGTTTTACAATCTCGAACTCTTCGGGGGTCAAATGCCCGGGTTTATCTAAAATCTCTCTTGGAATACGGCTTTTACCGATATCATGTAAAAATGCTCCAAGTCCTAGCTCGAAGATTTCTTTTTTATTGAAGATACCCAGTGATATTGCCAGGGCTATACTGTAGGTTGCAACATTTGCACTGTGGGTATAAATCTTATAATCTTGGGGCATCAAATATATGATTTTTTTTAACCCCTCTTTGTCTTTAATATGCAGTTCTACAATATTCTCGACTGCTCTGGCAGAGCGCTTAACGGTATCTGTCGATGTCGGATTTGCTATTAAATCGCGGGCGATACTCAGGCTGTTTTGATATACAACCTGGCGTTTCACATCCATTTTAATCTGTGGGTCAGTGAGAATGTCAGTCAGGTTGTTTTCGATATAGGACTTGTACTTACTTTCATCTCGGGTGAGAATATAAAGTGATTTTACACCATGACCTAAGAGATTTTGCCTAACCCTTTCATTGAAAGGAATCCTGTGACTTCGATACAGGATATATCTCCGGTGGCTTCTGAGATACAGATCAAAACCTAAAACGGTATCTGTACGTAAAAGCTTTAAATCTATCTTTGTATATTTAGATATTTCCACATTTAATAAATCGGTTATAACGATATGAAATTAAAAAATTGTTTGGTACAGTTGACCTTACGTTTGTTAGATGCAACAAATTGAAAACAAGATCGAAGGTATTTTTAGCTTTCGTGTTGTAAAGATTATAATTTAAAGGCAAACCGCATCTTGGGTTTTTGTTTGTGTGGGTTGTTCAAGTAATGGACAAGGGATTCTGGCAGGAATATTATGTGTAGCAATAAATTACTTAAATATCCAGACTTAGGGGTTTATTTGATTAAGACCATCATCTTAAATTCAGAGCAATCGTTGTTACAAACAGCCCTATAGAGATAGACGCCTGATGTTACTGGTTTGGCATAGAGATTGGTGCCATCCCAGATGGCCTTGGTCTGGTTGTTCTTAATCCTTACTCTTTTTACAAGCTCTCCCAGGAGATTGTATATTTCCACGATAGCAGTTTTCCCATGATTACTGTAAGCAGGTATAATTGTGTAGCTGTTGAATGGGTTTGGATAGTTTTTGCCCAGAGTGATTTGCATAGGCGCGATAGGAGAGCGAGTCGCTCCTCTCTGAACTGACTCGGTGGATATTGTAGAAAATTGCTGGTATAGGTCAACCGCCCGTATACCCAGATTTGTTTCTGAGCCAAAATTATGGACAAAGAAAGTATCAGAGGTTGTACTTATGAAATTGGTATCTGAATCACTGATAAGAAAGACATCGAAATGGTCAAAATCGGGGAGTTCAGGGTAGTTCCAGATAACCGTATCGCCGCTCTCGTAAACGTTGGTTGGCGGAGGTGGAGCAGCATCGAACATGCGGTAAAATACTTCCTCATTACCCGGATCATCGGGATGGAGCCTGTCGGAGATGTATGTGATATGAACGTTACCGAAGATATCACAGGCGATAACGGGCCGCTTGGAAAAATGTGTCCCCTGAGAAACATGGGTAATAGCTCCAAAGGTATCGGCTCCGGGGAAAAACGTCTGATGGTATATCTGGCTTTCCGACTGGTTGCCAGGTTGTTCGAAAGTAAGCTCAATGGTTCCAAAGGGATTTGCTGCTATACACGGATAACTGCTTGATTGATTTGGGTTACCCGGATAAAATATATCAGACCATTCCATCATGCCCGCTCTTCTGTAGACCATCTTAACGGTACCACCGTTTTCGTTCCCATGAAAAACAACATATATATCATCTATATCATGGTTCAGATTATCACCCCTTTGCAAACATACATATGGGTATTCTTGGTTGGAATCAAAACTTGGGGTGATATTCTCAAATTCCACTAACTGGCCAGTGCCGAAGTCTATTTTTACGAAGTAAATACTGAAAATCTCGGAGCCTTCAAGCATACCAGCAAATACAAGATAAACATTGTCCTCGTATCCCCACACCGAGGATAAGTTTTTGGCATCATAACCAAGTCCGACTTCTGGCAATTCAAGCGGGATTTCCTGTTCTTCCCAGTTATTGTCCAGGTATCTGCGGTAATAAATATTACGAAAATGAGTTGGCTCTTCGCCAACGTAAGGCCAGAATGTAATGGCTCGATTGCCATTGGTGGCAATGGTTGTTTGCCAGCCGGCGGAGGTGAATGTAAGGTGAAACACCGCGAAACGGTTTTTCCTCAACGAAAACTGATACTACAGCACCTGTATGTAGTATGCCCACGGAAGGATGCCCCATTAAAACAGTGGTATCAACCGGAGAAATATTAACATCGTTCTCATCCCAATTGTTCCATTCGGGAGAGGGTGACTTGCC
>NATP01000021.1 GCA_002085375.1 candidate division Zixibacteria bacterium 4484_95
CAAAATAATAAATAAACCACAATACCCTTTTTCCTGGCTATTCAAAGAATTACCGTTAATGGTAATATCAAAAACAAATTTTATGCGAGATGAAAAAACCAAATTTAAACCATCCAGAAAGTCTTTATTGCCAAATCCGGCCTTAAGGGTATAGTATCAACAACAGGCCATTTCTCAACCTCTATTTGTCCTTTATATATACTTACCTTAAACGATGATAATTCTCCACCTACTTCCTTTGAATAAAAAGCAACCTCAAGTATCCGATTGAAGCCCCAATCGAGATATTCTATTTTTTTATTTGATTTCATTGTCCCGTTTTCAAAAATAATCTCAAAACCTTCAGGCTGTGTCATCTCTAATTTTATTTTCAAAGAGGACAGGTCTGTTCCGACAGCAGGATCGATACGTATATAAACTTCTCCTTTTTTCCCATAACCATAATAAATCCCCTTAATCAACCTTTCGGCTTTATGCATTGTCGAGCCGGCTTTTCGGCAATCAAAGAAACCACCATTCATCCATTCATAATAATGGGTTAATTTCCCATCAATTTTGGGCATTATGAAGTCGACTGGCTCCAAAAGATGAGCTCTTATAAAATCTTTTCTAATGGGTTTGAATAGTACCGGTGGAACTGTAAGGCCAAGAATCCTGTAAACATTTTTAAGGTGAGAACGGTAAAGCTGATCGAAACGGTCGTTATCGGGGCTATGATGTTCATCACCAAACCACCAACACCAATCCGAGCCCTCAGCGATAAGTATTTCTTTATGAGCTAATTGATATTTTTCGGTACCTTCTGGATATTTATCCAACTCCTGCCTGGCTTCATATAGCAAGTCCCAAGCCCTGTTATCCTCAGGATGGCCGATCCAGACACTGAAATCATGGTTAATCCAACTTCCTGGATAAAGTTTGTTTAAAGAGGGTATATTATCGATATTATTAATTACTTCAGAGAAAGTTGCCGTTTTTATTGATGGATGTTCGGATAATCTGGTATAGAGAGCTTTCAGGAAATCATGCCCATCATTTGGAAAGTACTCCCATGCGTTTTCGCCGTCTAAAGCAATACATACTATGGCTTCGGGTTTATTGTTAGCATTCAGATTATTCTCTATTTTCTCCAACCTGGTTATGAAATCATCAGCCGCTTTTTGAGGGGCCATACGTGAATAGACGAAACCTATCAAATCAGAGAGAGCATGGTCCCTGAAGAAAATATGAATGGGTTTTTCCTTTATCTTTAAACTGTAAGGTTTATATAAATCACCATCTTTTATCAGAGAATCATCTCCACTACCTCTTATGCTTTTACCCAAACTTAACGCCAGTATCTCCTCGTCAGTAGCTATCCACTGTATACCAGCATCGACCAGTATCGGTATGATTTGTTCCGATACAGATCCCTCCGACGGCCACATTCCCCGCGGCTTAAAACCAAATTTATCCTTAAAATATTCAACTGCCATATTTACATGGGCTATGACATCCTCCGGACGATGGAAATGATGTTGCGGTAATTCCATTTGGGGATGGTTTTCATGAGCAATGGTAGAGTCCATTAATAAAGGTAATATGGGATGAAAATAAGGACTTACCGATAATTCTATCTGCCCCTTTTGCGCCATCTCTTTATACTTGGGGATTATTTTACTTAGAACTTTTTGTTGGAAGGTAAGTAATTCTATCTTATCCTTTTCCGAAAAGCCTCTCTCTTTTTCCAACAATGTCTTGATAGGTTCCGAGTCAAAAAACATTGGGTCTATCCAGGCTAAGTTTGACCAGACTTGTAAATCACGGTAATCTTCCTCGGAAAAACCTTCTTTACCAACCTTATTTTTCAGGTCATACAGCTCGGTATACCTTTTGTGAACTGCGATTATAGTCTCATAATTTACTTTAAAAAAGCCAGCTAGAATTTCATCTTTCTCGGCACTATTCAACGACGAGGCTGATTTTCTGGATAGCTCAAGGTGGTCATCAACCGCCTCTCCCCTACCGTATTCTTCGATCTGCTCTAAAAGCGAGGGAACAAGGTTAAAGGTTTGTTTTATATTGGGAAACTGGTCGAGAATGGCAACCATATCGTAGTAATCCTTGGTCCCATGAAGACGCACCCAGGGCATTTCATATCGGCCATTTACCAGATTTTTATAAAATGGCTGATGCATGTGCCATAATATTACAAGTTTCATATCAACCTTTCATCTGGTGATGTTTCATGACATTTAACCTTATCAACCTCTTCCCTATTACCTTGTTTATAATACAAAAATCGATGTTTTGGCAATTAATAAAGCAATAATTCTACTCAAATTTACATTAATTTAAGTATATTATTTAACATTGTTTTTTACCCATTAATGTCTATTTAATCTTTACAATCTATTAAAAAAATTATATCTTAAGCTCGAGATTGTGAAAAAGTTCGCTTGATTTAAGCGGCCTGTTATGTAATTATCTTGTGTATAAATAAGTTCTGCAAAATGGAGGATTCGTGAATATAAAAGATGTAGCTGTAATAGGCGGAGGCACAATGGGCAATGGTATCGCCCACGTCTTCGCCCAGAACGGTTTTGAGATACTTTTAGTTGATGTTAAAAGTGAATATCTGGATAGAGCACTTGCCCAAATCCAGAAAAATCTTGAACGCCAGGCCAAGAAAGGAACGATACCACATACAACTATATCCAAAACAATGGCAAGAATAAACCCTACTGTAAAGCTGGAGGAAGTAGAAAAAGCTGACTTAGTGGTTGAGGCAATTTTCGAAAATATAGCTATCAAAAAGGAGATTTTTCAAAGGCTTGATGGTATATGTCCAGAACATACTATCTTGGCTTCAAACTCCTCTTCCCTGCCAATTACCGCCATTGCATCGGCAACGAAAAGACCAAGTAAAGTTATTGGTATGCACTTTATGAACCCTGTACCCATGATGAAATTAGTCGAGCTCATTCGAGGTATTGCAACCTCCGATGATACTTTCAACATAATAAAAGACTTGTGCTTAAAGCTTGACAAAACACCGGTTGAGGTCAACGATTACCCTGGGTATATTTCAAACCGTTTACTGATGCCAATGATCAATGAAGCGATATATTGTTTAATGGAGGGTATTGCCAAAGCAGAGGATATTGATACTGTAATGAAACTGGGTATGAACCACCCGATGGGTCCGTTGACGCTGGCTGATTTTATCGGGCTCGACGTTTGTTTGGCCATTATGGAGGCTTTATACGAAGGTTATGCCGATTCCAAGTACCGTCCTTGCCCGCTTTTGAAAAGGATGGTGCAAGCAGGATACCTTGGAAAGAAAACAGGTAGGGGTTTTTACAATTACCAGAAATAATCACTTATAACGAGGAATGATAAAATGGATTTTGAATTTAACGAGGACCAAAAACTAATGGCGGATGCAGCTCGTGAGTTCGCCGAAAAAAAGTTAAAGCCTATTGCCGAGAAAATGGATGAAGAGGAAAAAATACCACCGGAAATATATACCGAGTTGGGTGAACTGGGATATTTCGGGATGCTTGTACCAGAAAAATATGATGGCCTCGATCTTGATACACTTTCATATGTATGTGCTCTGGAAGAGATATCTAAAGGCTCAGCTGCTGTAACAATATGCCTATCAGTGCATAATTCACTTTGTTGCCGGGCAATACTTGACTTCGGTTCTGAGCATCTAAAGGAAAAGTACCTCCCCAGTATGGCCTCAGGTGAGCTTTTGGGATGTTATTGCCTTTCAGAGCCGGGAGCCGGCACCGATGCTGGTTCACTTCAATGTAGTGCAAGTGAGACCGATGATGGCTATGTTTTAAATGGCACAAAATCGTGGATAACCTCGGCCGGCGTTGCCAAGGTATTCATCGTCTTTGCGCTTACCGACAAACAAGCTGGTCCAAAGGGAATTTCATGTTTTATCATTGATAAGGATACCCCTGGTTTAGAGTTAGGAACAAAAGAAAAAAAGATGGGCATAAAACCCTCCGATACGCGCCAGGTATCTTTTGTTGATTGTAAGATTCCCAAAGAAAATCTGGTTGGCGAAAAAAACAAAGGTTTTAAAATTGCACTGGCTCTCCTCGATAATGGTCGAATCGGGGTAGCAGCCCAAGCTATTGGAATCGCTCAGGCTGCATTTGAAGAAGCTTTTAAATACGCTCACGAACGCGAGCAGTTCGGTCAGCTGATATCCAACTTTCAAGTTATTCAGTTCAAGCTTGTTGATATGGCAATGAAGATAGATGCTGCCCGTCTTTTAACGTACCGTGGCGCTTGGCTAAAAGATAAGCAGAGAGCCTCTAAAGAGATATCGATGGCCAAACTATTTGCCTCTGAAACAGCAAACTATGTTGCCAACCAAGCCGTTCAGATTCATGGTGGTTATGGTTATGTAAAAGAGTATCCAGTGGAACGGTATTTTCGCGATGCACGGGTAACAGAAATCTATGAAGGAACATCTGAAGCTCAGCGCATTGTGATATTTCGTAACTTGGAAAAATCAGGTACTTAAAACATTGGAATTGCAATATAAAAATGGTTTACATATTGTATATCATGATGTTGCACTAATTACCTAAACATTAAATTCAAGTATGGGAAATAATATGTGGACAACACCTGAACATGAAAAATACAGAATGAAAATCCGTGAGTTCGCCGAGCGTGAAATCGCACCAATAACTCAAAAAACTGATCGCGAACAGTTCTTCCCCGATGAGCTTCTCCCAAAGCTCAATGAGATGGGATTATTGGGGATGCAGGTAGATAAAAAATATGGTGGAACCTATACCGATACTTTAACATATATCATTGCTGTCGAGGAGATCTCCCGTGTTTGCGGTTCAACTGGTATTACAATAGCTGCTCACAACTCGCTTGGAACATACCCTATTTACAAATTTGGAACCGAAAAACAAAAAAGGAAATATCTACCTGAAATCACCACTGGTGGAAAATTGGCTGCTTTTGGTTTAACTGAGCCCGAGGCAGGCTCTGATGCTGGTGGCACCAAGACTTTTGCAGCTAAGGTCAAGGATGGTTATAAAGTTAATGGCACCAAATGTTGGATAACATGCGCTGGTATATCTAAGACCGTGGTCTTTACTGCCAAGACCTCAAGGGAAATGGGCACTAAAGGAATATCCTCTTTTATTGTTACCCATGGCACGCCGGGTTTTTCCAGCGGTAAAAAGGAAAATAAATTGGGACTTCGTGGTTCAGATACTCGGTTTTTACATTTTGACGATGTTTTTATTCCTGAGGAAGACCGCCTTGGTGAAGAGGGCCAAGGTTTCAAGCAGTTTATGATAACCCTTGATGGAGGTCGAGTATCCATCGGTGCAATGGCCTTAGGGATTGCCCAGGGAGCTTATGATATCGCTATAAAGTATGCCACAAAACGCCAGCAGTTCGGTCAACCGATAGGCAAATTCCAGAGCGTAGGTTTCAAGCTTGCCGATATGGCCACCCAGTTACAGGCCTCAAGGCATCTGGTTTACCATGCTGCTTTGCTCAAAGATAAAGAAAATGTTCGATACAGTAAAGAATCGGCTATGGCCAAGCTTCACGCTTCCGAAACAGGTTATTTCTGCACCTATGCCGCTATCGGTATCCTTGGGGCTGAGGGTTACGGTGATAAGTATCCCGTAGAACGGATGTTCCGCGATGCTAAGTTATGTGAAATCGGTGAGGGTACATCGGAGATACAACGGCTTGTTATATCAAGAATTATATTAAAAGAGGCTGAGAAATCAACCTCAACTTTTGGTTTTCCAAAAGAGTAAAAATTTATATTTTTATTAATAGAATGTTCCCTGGTATGTGATTGTAAATAGCTGTTAAAAATTTGTTGTATAATTAAAAAATTTACTTATGATTTGTATTTAAACAAAATAGGGTTAGCTGATTTATTTTTTTAGCAGGATTAAGATATACATGAAAATTCTTTCAAAGAACCATTCCTCTTACCCACGTATCGGAGACAAACCCGGACAACAAAAACTCAGGCGAGCATATAATCAATATGATAAAAAGAGGATCAGCCTTGAGAAGTTAAATGATATCCTTGATAGCACCGTGTCAGAAATAATCGACGAGCAACTATCATGCGGTTGTGATTTTATCACTGATGGTATGATTCGCTCCTATGATCCTGTTTCGCATGTGGCTAGTAAAATTAAAGGTTTTGGTATCGATGGACTTCTGCGTTTTTTCGATACTAACTTCTATTTCAGACAACCCGTCTTGAAATCTTCTCCAAGATATTATAGACCACTGGTGGTTGATGAGTTTGAATTTACCAAAGCCAGAGCCGGCGATATGGCAAGTGTAGTTTTGATGGGACCATTCAGCCTTTTGAGGATGTCTATTTTAAGACCCGATGCAATATCCAATGGGACTTTCCAGGAAGATTTATATATGTTAGCAGAGATATATACTCATGAGCTCGAGGAGCTAAATATCAAAGGAGCTAAGTTAGTTCAGCTTGAGGAACCTGCTATTCTGCAACATCCTGACGAATTCGATTTATTGAAATCTGTTTACGATATCATGTTAAAGGATAAAACAATCCCTGAAACACTGATGGCTTTATATTTTGGCAATGTTGTACCACTTGTTGACAAACTATGGGAATTGCAGGTTGATGGTGTCTGTTTTGATTTCACCTATTCCCCCGGTTTGGAAAGTAGGCTTAATAGCTTTCCAAAAAATGTCGGACTCGGCATTGTCGATGGTCGAAATACTAAGTTAGAGGATATCGATAAGGTTACGAGATTTGCCGAAAAGATTACAAGTAAAATTTCCAGTGAGAAAGTGTATATCACATCCTCGTGTGGTCTTGAGTTCTTGCCCCGAAATAAAGCTTGTGACAAACTCAAACTCTGTGCTGATATCACCAGAGCCTTATCTGGAAGGGAAAAATGAATGATAAGTTAAAAAAACTCAATATAAACCTTCCTCCTCTGCCAGTAACCAGTGTCGGTTCATTCCCAAAGCCACACTACCTTGTTAGGGCAAGATCAGATTTTGGTAAAAATAAAATTAACAAAAAGCGGTTGTACGAGCTTGAAAAAAAAGCCACCGATGAATGGTTAGATTACCAAGAAAATGCTGGTATCGATATTTTGGTTGATGGTGAAATGTATCGTGGTGATATGGTTTCCTTTTTCGCCGAGGAGATAACAGGTTTTAACAAGGGGGGGCTCATCCGTTCTTATGGTAACCGATATTACTATAAACCAATAATAATTGACCGGGTCGGTTGGACCAAACCGATAACTGTGGATTGGTGGCGCTATTGTCAATCGAAAACGGAAAAGCCGGTAAAAGGTATGCTTACAGGACCATACACCATAATGGACTGGTCATTTAACGAGTATTACCCTGACCGTAAAACAACCGCTCTTACTCTAGCTGGTTGTATTCGCAAAGAAGTTGAGGCGCTAATAGATGCAGGATGCAAAATCATCCAGATCGATGAACCAGCACTATCGGTTAGGCCGGATGAACTGAAAATTGTTATCGAGACAATGCATAAAATTACTGAAAGACAGGATGCTTATTTCATTACCCATATTTGTTACGGTGATTTTGAGAAAATCTATCCTGAGATGCTTGAAATATCAGTTGATAATTTTGACCTTGAGATGTCCAATTCGAATCTCGATATGTTAGAACTGTTCAAAAAATACCCGTTTACCAAAGATATCACATTCGGAGTAGTCGATTCCCATAACCATCTGGTCGAAGATGTGAAACTTATAAAAAAACGCATCAAACAGGCGTTAGAATATATTCCTAAAGAACAGCTATGGGTTGATCCCGATTGTGGCTTGAAAACCCGCACCATTGAGGAGGCCAAGGCTAAGTTAAATAATATCGTGACAGCTGTAAAGGAGTTAAGGTAGCTTATATCACGGCTACTGATTTGCCTTGACTCAAAGAATATTATTCAATAATATCAAACCAAACGCTGGAATTATGGTTGTGCCGGAGTGGTGAAATTGGTAGACGCGCCGGACTCAAAATCCGGTGGGGCTTTAAACCCCGTGTCGGTTCGATTCCGACCTCCGGCACCAAACCAGAATACTAACTCAAGTACAGACAATTAGTTATTTGAAATGTACCCTACCAGCAATCCCCATATATCGGAGGCGGGCCGCCCTTAAAATATGCAACTAAGTAACTAACATCAGAACCGGTAAGTCGGCAGTTGCCATTGGCATCACCTGCTAAAAGCGGTTCAGGAGGAGAACCAAATCCTTTAAAATAAATAATAAGAAAAGTTACATCATTACCGTTTAACTCACGGTCACCATTGGCATCACCAACAACATAAGTATACAAATCGACATCAAAGACGGTAATACCATTATCCCTTACATTTATATCGGAAAACGTAACATCAATAAAGTCCTCTGATAATACCTGTAATGTATATGTCCCGGGTAAAAGTAACCAGCGATATCTACCATACGTGTTGTTGGAAATACGTGGGTCAAGTATATCAGAATATACTTCAAGTATTCTGATTTCAGCCTGAACAGGTTGACCGGTTTCAGGTGATGAAACTATGCCGGTTAATTGCGTTCCATGCGCCCTCTCCAAAAGGTAAAAACAGCCATTAAGATTTTCCCTTATGACATTAAAATACCTGTCAGGAGGAATTATGAAATCTGGGTATTTAACGGTTTCAGGCAGATAACAAAATGAGCCTAGGTGTCCATATTGCCAGTTTGAGGCCATTCCCGATCTGCCCTGGGCAAAAGATACGCCATAAGTTTCATGACCGTTTTCTCTCATTATTGATGATGCCAGTTCCTGGGCAATGTTGTAAAGAGCAGCATGGTCGGGTGCATAATTTCCCATTAACAACCAGGGGCAGTAAATCACCTCGCCGTAACTGTGGTACGAAAGCGACAGCAATGGCTTAATCCTTTCGAGGAGTGATGTAAGTCCCTGGTTTTCAGCCTCAGAACCGGGAGATTCCCCCCTGTAATAGTAACTCCAGGGGTTTGGGCTACCACCATATTCCCAATACCAATCATAATTTCGATTTAAATCGACCCCCTCAGTATAACAGGTCCACCAGTCGTTGCATTCATATTCGTAGAGTGTATCATTACCGTTGAGGTCGCGGCCATTTTTTCTCCAGAACAAAGAAATGCTATCGATAACCGCTGAATGCCCATCGGGATTTACCAACGGCACAATCCAGATTTCGGTACTATCAACAAGGTAGGTTATATTAGAATCAAGTCCGTAGTTTTCGAGAAGTGTATCTATCAAAGCCATGCAAATCTCTAATCCCATGACCTCACAAGCATGATGGGTGCCATCAAAATAAACAACCGGCTCATCCTCATCAACCTGAACATTGTCAGATACTTTGAATGCATAAATCGTTCTTTGTTCCTGCTGAGAAACACCAATTGATTCAACTCGGGCTATAGTAGGATAATATGAAGCATAAGCGAATAACTCGAATACGGTCTCCTCATAAGTATGATAAATCGAGTCGATTGCAATCTCTGTGATGACCGGTAATAAATGCTCCGGTAAGATCTCATATCTCGCCTGGATGGATTCCAGAAAATCTATATCCTTATCCGAAGCGATAAAATCACCATAAATACCTATATCCTCAGTTAATGGTCTAAGATTCAAATCATAACAGGCTTGCCTTATATCGGGAGTATCGAAATATACTCTAATCGCCGTAACTCCATCGCCAAAAACCAATGATGGGATGATGATAGAAATAATAATCAGAAAATAAAGAACCGGTTTCATATTACCTCCGAAGCTTTTTAAAATATAGCTATAATTATTTAATCGTCAATAAAAAAAAGAGGATTACAGGATCAATGCTTTATCAGGTTTTATTGTTTGTAATGATAACAAAACGAAATCCTGAGGATAATCAATTTTTCCAACATAAATAATAATGTATTAGAACATCAGCTAAGTGAATAACCACCATCGACCACTATAATCTGCCCGGTTATCCAGGAGGCTTTCTCTGTGCATAAAAAGACAACGACATCAGCAATTTCATCAGTTGTCCCTATTCTGCCGAATGGTGTACGACGAATGACTTCATCAACCATCATCTGATAATTGGGGAAACCTTTCAGGGCATCGGTATCAATAAAACCACCGGTAACAGTGTTTACATTAATTCGTCTGGGAGCCAGTTCGTAAGCGAAATACCTTGTCAATGTTTCAATGACCGCTTTTGACGCTCCTATGGATGCATATCCATCTATATGCCGACTCGAACCCAGTGATGACAAAGCTACAACCTTAGAACCGTCAGGCATTAGAGCTTTCCCAAGCTGAACACAGTGTAAAAAAGCCCTTGCATTAGTATCCATTGATAGTTTCCAGGCTTTATCATCAATATTTATTGCCGATGTGAATACACCAAGGGCAGCATTGGAGACCAGTATGTCAAGTTTACCATACTTTTCTCTTATCTCATCGAAGATCTTTGGTACCTTCTCATAATTTCCAACATTAACCCTTACGGCATGAGCGTTTGAACCTACAGTTTCAAGCTCTTTCAAAGTAGCTTCAGCGGCGTTACGGCTTTTAAAATAATTTACTACAACATCTGCACCCATCTTGGCAAGGTTAAGGGCTATAGCTTTACCAATTCCTCGTGTTCCACCTGTAACAAGAGCAACTTTCCCACTTAGTTCTTTCATGTTAACCTCCTCAAAATTAACCATATTATGTTTATGAAATATTGATGTCAATGACAAAACAATGAAATGTTTTAGGTTTACTCATTTTACCGGAAGGATTTCAAATAAATACTATTGATTTCTAAAAAATTAAAATTACATTAAATAAGTTTAAATAATATTGTTATAATAGAGGTATCGTTATGAGGAAATCAACATTCTACTCTGTCAAAGGAAGGTGATAAGATGTTGGTATTTATAAAAATTGCATATACTAAATTTGAGGAAAACATTGCTAATTTATTGAAAATAGCTGTAATATTATCGATCATTATTCTATGTAATGCTAACCTCTCTGCCCAGGTCCCAGATACATTGTGGACAAGAACTTACGGAGGAAGCGACTATGATTATGCCGAACACATAGAGCAAACAACCGATGGCGGGTATATCATGGCTGGTTATTCCTCCTCCTTTGGCACAGGTGGGTGGAATGTTTATCTTATTAAAACTGATATAAACGGAGATACTCTCTGGACACGGTTTTATAGCGCTGATGGTCCGGATATGGCTTATTGTGTTAAACAGACCGATGATGGCGGATATATTATTGCCTGTGAAGGATTCACAAACTTGATAGAACTAAGTGAATCTGGCGATTCTTTATGGACTCGTGATTACGGAATTATTGCCAGATATGTGGAACAAACAAACGATGGTGATGATATCAACGGCGATGAAAACATAATGGGTAACGATGTCACTTATGGTGTTCGTTACTTTAAGGGGATTGGTAATCCTCCCCCTGACAGTTGCGTACTACCAGATAGCGATTGGTTGTATTCGAGTGGAGATGCAAATGGTAACTGTTCGTTCACAGGTTCAGACATTACATTCATTGTGGCATATTTCAAGGGTTACAACCCGGAAATTCTCTGGTGTCCGCAGACGCCTCCACCATACTAAGATGGCTGGAACACAGGTTTTGAAATCGCTGTTTTTGACCTTTGATTAAATCACAAATAAAAAAGCCATATGTTGAATATATCGGCTCAATTTAATGAGAGGAGCTGAACGATATCTATATTGTTGGTGGTTATAATAGTCTACTTTTAAAGTCAAAATATTGAATTTATAGAGGGATTATAGCAACCGTCTTAGCGAACAAGGCGGAACAAAACTAAAAGGTTACATGGACCGCTTCGTCATTTGTCACGGCGTTTTCCTCGCGATGACAAAAGAATTATATTATTAAGACAGCTTCAGATGATTACCCTTAATGAAAATGCCAAACATTTGTATTATCGCTTAATATCGTCACCAGAATTTTCATTATGAATTACGGGATTTATATCACCGTTTTTTCCAAGCGATACTATACCAACAGGAGGTGTCCAAGGGCACCACAATATTGAAGTTTGATATCCCTTGAAATAAGAGACAAGGAAAGTAATATCTGAACCTCTGAATTCACAATCGCCGTTAACATCACCACCAGAATACAGCCATGACCCATTCGTTTCATTCCAACATGAATCTGGTGGGTTGGGCCCTAAGCCTTTAAAATAGCGTACACCATAAGTGACATCGTTGCCCATAACCGAACCATCACTGTTGATATCGCCAGGGACGTAGTCACAATAGTTTGCCTCAGCAAAAAGCATTAAACTAAACTGCTCAAAAAGAGGATAATTTATTCTTCCCAGAGTATCAGTAGCATAAGATGTACCAAGAGGAGTATTGATTCCTGGACCAAAACATTGAACCGTATCACCTATTAAAAGCGGGTCATCAACGGTCTTAACGATAAATCTCATGACTCTTATCGGGGTTTCGGAATGGAGCCAGGGATTTGGCGCACCTCCTAAATCAGCCCAGCCCAAGAATGATTGGCTCGACCAACCGGTTGAATTTGGTGGAGAACCCTGAGGCTCCATGAAACTGGCATCGTCCCACTCAGTAAGTGGATAGTATAATTCTCCTTCAACATCACTCAACAAACTGTCGATATACTGATCATCTGTCCCCAGGCAGAGATGCATATCTGCTATATAAGTATTCCCTGAGGTTTGAACATATACATTAACCCCTACTCTTTGATTTACGAATCCAAAAATTGGGACATCAGAAGTGTTGCCATACCAGATGAAAACACCTCCGTAGCTATAGCTGATGGCATAAGATGTATCGTTGCTGTTATTCTGGTCACCGCTAAGAGTTGTATATGAAATCAGGTCATAATCAGTCCCAAATTCAGGAACAAAGTTTTCGGAGAAAGTAACTGTATCAACGCTGGTTGCGGGCATATTATTAACTGTAGTAGTATCGGTAAGCTCAATACTAGGTGAACCTGAAGCTCGTATTTCGAATATGACATTGAATGATTGAGGGTTGGTCCCATAATTAGAAATCTCTACTTCAAGTGGATAACTTTCGCCCATCTGTATCGAATCAGGGGGGCTGAGAATAGCTGAAACACCAACATCGGCTCCAGGAAGCGGTTGCAATGCAACGTCCAATGTAGTGTTTTCATTCGTATTGACAATAATACCATAAATCGTGGTATCATAGTATTCGGGATGGGATAAAAAGACATCATATGAGCCAGCTTCAAGACCAGAAAGCAGATATTCCCCATTAATATCAGTATAATCATTAGACGAAGTATTCAAGGCCTCAACATAAACCCCATTAACGGGGTTTGAGGTTTCAGCATTGGTTACTTCACCGGAAATTGATCCAAGATACTCCAAAACAGTAGCTTCAGATTCATAGGGTAGGAAGTTATGTTTGGTTACAGTTACATACATGATACCGGGTGTGGTCGGAGATGGATTAAAAGTGATATCGCCACTGCTATTTGTATATCCAGTAAGATACACTTCATCACCTTTCCATAAACATACATAGGCACTATACACATCGTCTCCGCCGACTTCCTCGACATGCACAGTAAAAGATGAAGGTGCTGGTGGTAAATTATCGGGATGTGAAACAACAAGACTTTCTGGTGTATCTGTCCAGATAGGCATTGATGGTTCACCTAAAAGGTTAAATGTCCACTCACAATGTCTTTTTATATTTACATCTGGAGAACCTGTACTAAAATGGTGTTTACTATCTATAATCGTTTGACCGAGGATAAATTTACTTCGATTAAATAATCCATTCCACCATTCTTTATCAAGCTTTCCAGAAAGTTCCTCGGGGTAGCCAACATAGTAAATACCATTACGCGTATTACCATTGAAGGCAACCCCTGCCTGGTTAGAATTATAGACGACAAAATGCTCAGAAATGCAATCGCTATAATGGTCAACCTTATTTACCAAACACGCAAGGGAAACCACTATGGATAACTGGCCATTGTTGTAGAGTCCATCCACATCGGAATTATCAATTCCCCAGCCGTGATTATAATCACCAGTACCCATAACATTCCATTCACCATGGTCTGCATGATTTACCAAATTCTGACCCGCATTAAGAGCATTAATAACATCAGCCGTATGGTAACCACCATAGCTATCATAAACTTTGGTTACATTAAATCTCGAGGGTATATAACCGTCAATCGTCTCTTTCAGATATTCACAATGTGTATAAGAGTCCACATCCATTCCAATAAGAAGTATATCAAGAGGATATCCCGAGATGGGAGGATTCTTTTCATAATGGATAACTTTATCGATAAAAAGATTGATTTGTGAAGAATTATCAGCTGTTACCCTCCCTACGAAAACTTCGTGATACCAGTCACTATCATAGTCTGAATAGTATTGGTCGCTTGGTGTGCTTTCTTCATAATAGGTCATATACTTAAACGGTACAGTACCGTTTTCACCTGCTAACAAGAAATACTGTGTACCCCAATTATTATGAGCATCAATAATAAAGTTGCGAATCTTTTGTTGATTATCTGTCCCGGAATAATTACTATAAATATAGCTTGTTGTCACCACTACATCTCTAAGTCCTCGTTTCGTGTGCCATTCCACCAAGTCATCATAATAGGATTCATATGAGGTTGATGTAATAATCACATGATCGTAAGGGCCACCGGGTGGAAGGTCTGTAACCACTGGCGCTCCTGTAACATCTGTATTTAATACGACATCCTCAGGATTTATCACCATATCCTTAATCATTTTTTCATATGTCGCTATACCATTTTCAGTGATGCTTCTTGGAAGATAATCACCACAGACATACCCATCCACGCCACTGATAGCTACGGTCATAGATGTATATAGAATAAGTTTCTTTTCAAGGGGAATATACTGCAATGGAAATAACTGAATAGTGGCTATACTCTGACCAGCAATATCTCCCTGGTCAATAAATGTCGCTAAATCAGTTGGGTATGGTTGAGACGATTTATATACTTGGGAATCGGGTTCTGTGAAATCTATGTTATCTTTTGCTTTGACATATCTGCGAGGTGGCTGAGCTGGAAAAACCATATATTCACCTGGGATTTCTACGCTTTGTGTGTCGATAACTTTTACTCCTGTTACGGCTATTCCAGACGGCATCGCTCTACGCAGGCATTTTGTTGGTAACATTGGCTTTCCAAGTTCAGCAAAGTAATCAGCATCTTTCATTCTCAAAATATCATACCCGTTAAGCTTATCAAACATTATTTCCGTTTCACTGAATTCAACAGTTATGGTAACTTTGTAAGTATTCTCTTTGTCTTGATTAGTTTGTTCAGCATTAACAGAATTTGACATTAAAATTGCCAATGAGACAAATATACTTACCAAAAATATTACTTTCCCCTTCATTGCAAATTTTCCTCCTATGCCTTTTTAGCTAAGAAAATATATTTTCCCTGTAGTTTTCTTTATGTTTTTATTCTAAAGCTCTATATTTATTATATTACTTCCCAAGTCATTAACATTAGGTTTTAATACTTCTTATTTTCTTTCAGTCTTTCCATGAATTCGCATGCCGATATCAAATAACATAAAATAATTACATTAAAACCTTATACAATAATTGCTGAAGCCAGTCAAGTATTAATAGCTTTAATTAGCCCTTTCTTTTAACGTTAACAACTGAAGCCACAACAACTACTTAAATATGTATAAAATAATAAATATGTCAAGTCTATTTTATGATATTTTTTAATATCAAAATAAGTTTTTAAGTTACATAATATTATGACTTTAATAAATTACGGTATAATATCATAGGTTTGGTAAATCCGAAAAATTAAAGATTTTGATACTAAATAAAAAAGGCCAATGATTGTTATTGGCGGCACACTATTCTGGAGCCGACCGGGATCGAACCGGTGACCTTTTGACTGCCAGTCAAACGTTCTCCCAACTGAACTACGGCCCCATTATTTAATTTTCAAAAACATTTATCTCAAGTACTGAACTAAACACCTCTAAACTTATTCAATATATATAAACGATAATATCTGTCAAGGGCTTTATCGTCCATTTTCCGACTTATTTTAGCGTTTCCCTAAAAATCAATGTCACTTTGACATTATTGGCTAAAAACAAAAGGGAGCTTATACACTCCCTTTTGTCGTTTCCTCTCTCTGTATATTTATCTTTTTTATTTCAGTAACAGCATCTGTTTACTCTGCGAACCATCATCGGTTTTTAAAACATAGAGATACAATCCGGAAGCCACTTGATTGCCACTGTTGTCCTTGCCGTTCCAGGTTACTGACTTCAAACCAGCAGTCATATTGCCTGAAACCAATGTTGTCACTTTCCTGCCCAGAAGGTTATAGATTGAAAGTTCGACATCTGTATTTTTTGCAAGATTGAATCTGATATTGGTCGAGGCATTGAAGGGGTTAGGGAAATTTTGCATAAGCGCTGTTGAAGAAGGCAAATTGACATCATCTTCTACAGATGTTGAGCATAGCGTAATGTCCGCATCATAAAC
>NATP01000116.1 GCA_002085375.1 candidate division Zixibacteria bacterium 4484_95
TGAAGGTAATAAATTTAATAAAAATAAGGAGGTTTTAAGTATGAGGTGGATAAGGTTATTTCGATCTCAAGATGCATTTGCAAGGGTTATGTTGATAAACCTTGCGGTGTTATCTTTGTTGATCATATGGTCACCCTGGGTTTTTGCTGGTACAACTGGGAAAATCTCGGGAGTTGTAACCGACAGCGAGACAGGTCTTCATATACCCGGTGCCAGGGTGGTGATTGAGGGCACCACTATGGGTGCCATGGTTGACCCGATTGATGGGTCCTATGTGATTCTTAATGTCCCGCCTGGTACTTATACATTAGTAGGAGAATGTATTGGGTATAATAAAATGACTGTAAAAGAGGTCCTTGTTAGGGCTAACATCACTACCGAGCAAAATTTCGAGCTTGTATCTGAGGCTATCAAAGTTGGTGACATTACAGTTATAGCTGAACGTCCTGATATCGACAAGTACGAGGTTAGCACCGTTGATAGGATAAGTGCCGAAGAGATTGAGTCTTTGCCGGTGACAAATATCGAGGGTGTGATTAAGACCCAAACTGGCTTTGTGTCTGAGGGTGGTGCTTTGCATGTTCGTGGTTCCCGGGCAGGTGAACTTGCTTTTGTAGATGACGGCGTTCTTATCCGGGACCAGCTTGGTGGATATGGTGGTGTAAATATCAGTGGCGATGAGGTAACACCGATATCGAGGCTTTCAATGAATGTTTCAGCCTCTGATGTCGAGGATATATCAATAATGAAAGGTAATTATTCTGCAGAATATGGCGATTGTGCTGGTGGATTGGTTACCACTCAACGTAAAGAGGGCTCCAATAAGATCACCACCGTTTATGCCCAGTTGTTAACTGATGATATGGGAAGCCCCGGATTGAATAAATATTCATTCAATCAGGACCGTTTTGATTTGAGCATTAGCGGACCCTTACCACTGATTTCTAACCAGTTGTTCCCAGCGCTGGGATTGAAATGGCCTGGTGAAAATATGGCATATTATGGCAGTTTCTCGGTTGATAAATATGATGGTTTTGTTGATTATAATGATTTTGATTCACCTAGATCCAAAATCGACTACGGTTCAGAGAAATTTTTAGGCATTGAAATACCAAATCGAAGGGTGAACAAATACTCCGGCTTAATGAAACTCACCTGGAAAATAGACCCAAATTCTCGCTACAAATTGAACCTGCGCTATAGTAAAGATTGGGACAGAGCACGTGATTTCAATTTCGGTTTTCTGTATGTTCCGGAAAATGCCCAGGTGTTGAAATCCTCCCGTGAAATTAAGTCTGCCAGGTTCTCATTTAATCCACCTTTTTTGAAAGATACATTTGGTGAGTTATTATTAAGTGAGGTGATTCAGACTTATGAACGCAAACCAGGCGGTTTAACCCCAAGCAATTTTTACGTTCCCATTAAGGGTTGGGAATCTTATTATGATGCTAATGATAACGGCCAGTGGGATCCGGCAGAGTACTTTGAGGATTTAAATGGCGATGGTATCTGGGGCGAGCCATATGTCGATTTGAATGCCAATGGACGTTTTGATGTTGACGTTGATTCCCTCATCGACTTAAATGGTAACGGCGTCTGGGATCCTGAACCGTTTGAGGATAGCAATGGCAATGGTGTCTGGGATCCTGCGGAGGTGATAAATAACGATGTTTATTACATCGATGTAAACGGAAATGGTATTTACGACGATGAAGATTCAACTTACCTTGATCAGGATGGCAATGGTAATGGCATTTATGACCCTCAATTAAGCGATATCTACAATATCGACGAACCGGAACCGTATATCGATGGTGATTATAGTTGGGGGGAACCATTTACCGATGTTAATGGAAATGGCGTATATGATCCACCTTACGACTCGATGGGCACAATCATAATAGTGGACATATGGGAACCGATAAACGATCTGGACCACAACGGGCAATACACCGGTCCTGATGACCCCTGGTCAGAGGGAATTCCATACACAGACTACAATCAAAATGGAAGATATGATGCTCCTAATGGTAGATACGATTATGGTGAGCCATTTACTGATGTCAATGGTAATGGTCGTTGGGACCCCACTGATCAATTTTATGATGCTGGATTTGACCGGTGGGCTCAGTATCATTATGATTATACCCGCACTAGAACTTTAAAACTTGACATGACCAGCCAGATTTCTCGAAATCATGGGTTAAAATCGGGGTTTGAATTTAAATTCCATCGTATCGAATATCAAGATTTACAATATCCTTACAATAAATACGATGGTCCTGCAGATACGATAAATACCGATAAAAACGGACCGTGGTGGGGCATAGAAAGAGCGATTGAAGTAAGCGATTTAGACGGTGATGGTATCCCTGAGACCGTTACGGGTACTGAAGTATATTCCAAAGGGACTTTCCGTGATTTCTATGTAAGGACTCCGAAAGATGGAGCTTTCTACATTGAAGACAATATGGAATACGGGGAGATGATAGCCAATGTTGGTGTTCGGTATGAATTTTTTATACAGGCTCGTGAGGTTAAAGATAGCGTTACTTTGAGTTATGAGGGTTTAAGCGACAGGCGAATAATCGATTCACAACAAAGGTGGGCTCCTCGTATCGGTTTTTCGTTCCCGATTTCTGAAAAAGCTAAGTTATTCTTTAACTATGGTCATTTTTATCAAAGACCTGGTTTTGTTAAGTATTACCAGCGAGCAACTCAGGCTTCAAATGCCTTTACGGTCATTGGTAATCCAAATCTTGATTACGAGAAGACAATTCAATATGAGGTTGGTGTCCAGTATGCTATATCCGAGGGGTATCGTTTGGATGTTTCCGGTTTTTACAAGGACCAGTATGGCCTTTTAAACACTGTTCCTGAAGAACTTTCAAGTCGTTCAACTGAAATGCAACAGAACATCGATTATGCCAGGGCACGGGGTTTAGAATTTGAATTTTTAAAGAGATATGGTCAATTTTTGGCTGGTTCGATAAAATATGAATATACCTGGGCTTACGGTAAAAGCTCATCTGATAGATCTGATTATTACATCAGGTTCGCTGGTGGAGAGATTGCTATTAAAGAAAACCCCTTAGATTGGGATATCCGCCATCAGCTGACTGCTAGTGCCAGTTTTAGTGTTATCAAAGGGGAGCATCCCCATTTCGGCATATTTAAACTTCCTGACGACTGGAGCCTGAATTTAATATGGTTGTATAAAAGTGGTCGCCCATTCACACCAGGTGATAATTATCCCGGTCTTTCTTTAAGAAGAAACGAAAGCCCGATTATAAACTCAAAGAGGATGCCGGCGAACTCGACTGTCGATGTTAAATTTGATAAGAATTTCCAGGTTTACAACATGAACTATACTTTTTCAATACTGGTAAACAATATCTTTGACTACAATAATGTCGATGATGTTTATTCCTCGACCGGAATGGCTAATACCGATGTGAATTATAATGGCCAGATTTATACGGGATTGCCCAGGCACAATAACCCGGCTCATTACACTTCTGGCAGGCAGATCATGTTAGGTCTCAGTGTCCAGTTCTAAATAGTTTGAACGTATAGGGTGCTGTTTTAATATGAAGAATACGTGAATGGTAATACATTTGGAGGTAATTTATGGTTCAATTTAAACTGTTTAAATTCTGGCCTCGGTTAACGAAGAACAACTGTCAGGGTTCTTTGGGTAATCTGCCATCCATCAGACGCTGGGTTCCTTTAGAAAACCTTTGGATTATAATGGCAATGGTTGTTCTACTTACGTTTGTAACCACCTCTTTTGCGACAACGAGAAACCCAAATGCTGGTGGTGCTGGCGGACCACTTTATAAGCCAGCGGTTGGTCCTAATGAACAGCTGAGAGTCCATCGTGTTTCCAATGTTGAGTTCTCAATAACCAATTATGGTATTTTCGGCAGTCAGGGCCAGGATGAAATAGATCCGTTGACGGGTGAGCCTGCTCCTTCATGTGAATTTCCAGCTGGCTCCAACTTAGATTATCTTTTTCAGGGCGCTTTATGGATAGGTGCTACGGTGGTAGATCCTGAAGACCCGGAAGTATTAGATACACTGGTTTCCATTGGTAATGATGGTTGGTGGGGTGATGTTTTTGAGATGTTCCCGGGAACTCCTCCAGCTGGGGAGATATTAATGCTTTCTATCAGAGGACCATTGGTTCCACCGTATGCTGATAGCGTTGGCATTCAATCAGACCTGCCTGAAGGACGGAATGAGTTCCACGCTATATCTGAGCAGGATTTCATTGCTGTTTACACTGATACTATTACTGCCGGTCTGACGCCTGACCCTAACGATGGCCGAAACCATATTCCGCTTGGGCTGAGGATCTTACAAAAAAGCTATTCATGGTCTTATGAATATGCCGAGGACTTCATTTTGATTGATTTCGAAATAGAAAACCTGACTAGTCATACGTTAAGTGATGTCTGGATAGGGTTGTACATTGATGCTGACGTTTTGCATATGTCGGAAAATCCTTATGGTAGTGAACAAGGCGCCCAGGATGATATTTGCGGTTATTTGATGACATATGAATTCCCTACCCATACGGATTCAATAAACACTGCCTATATTGCCGATAACGATGGCCAACCTTATGGTGGTGTTTGGGACCCGTACTTATCACCACGGGGTATATCGGGTTGTCGGGTTGTGCAGGCGCCCCAGCCTGATATCCAGTACTCTTTTAACTGGTGGATTTCCAATATCAATTCGGAACTTGATTGGGGTCCTCAGTTGCAGGAAAACTACGACAAATGGGGTATATTCCCTGGAGGAGGTCGGGGTACACCGGGTGGAGACAGGGCAAAATACCAGGTTATGTCCAATAATGAATTCGACTATGACCAGATTTATTGTGCTTTGGATTGGACAGGTGAAGGATGGATTGAGAACACATCGGAAAGCCCCAGTAACTTAGCCAACGGTTATGATACGCGTTATTTGTACTCCTTTGGTCCTTTTGATTCTATTCCGGCATATGATATTTTACCGTTGACCGTTGGTTATATATGCGGAGAGGATCTCCATAAAGACCCCAATAATTACAACGACTGGCTTAAGGACAACACCTCTGATAGTTCATCCATAGCCACTTATTACGAAAATCTTGATTTCAGTGATTTCGCCACCAATGCCCAATGGGCTGAATGGGTTTTTGATAATCCTGGCGTTGATACTGACGGTGATGGTTATGCGGGCGAATATATTTTGATAGATTCATTAGGAGATCCTGATGATTCGAGTAATTGGTTCTGGTACCAGGGAGATGGCGTGCCCGATTTCAAAGGACCACCTCCTCCTAATTCTCCAAGATTAGATGTTGAGGTGGATAAAGGAAAAGTCAAACTTTGCTGGACCAGTATAAATCCGGGTGAACCAGAAACCGGCTCGGAAGATTCGAGAGATACTTTTAATGGCCAAAAGGATTTCGAGGGTTACAAGATATACATGTCCTACGATGAGATGACCTGGTCGTTATTAAGGCATTTTGATAAAATCGACTGGGTGCCCGAGGTGTATGATTCTTTAATTGACGATTGGGTGCTTAATCCGAACAACCTGTATCCTGTTGATGATACTACTGGTTTAGGAGGTGATACATTAAGGTGGGTTGCCCATGATTTCAATATAGGTTTCGATGAAATTTACGATAGCACCGTGGTTATAAGTGATGATACTGTAAAGTACTATAGTTACGAGATGACAGGGCTTTCTGAAGCACGGGGAGTATATTTTGCTGTAACGGCTTTTGATTTTGGCGATCCGATTACCAAGTTGTCACCTCTTGAATCTTCCAAATCGATTAACTCCAAGTTGGTTTATCCCATTAAAAAGACCGATCCGGTGATGGTATATCCCAATCCTTATAAGATCTCCAATACCCAGGATTATATAAATGCTGGCTTTGAAAGTCCGGGTGATCCCTACGGGTGGGTAGAGCAGGACCGTCGTATATGGTTTTCCAATCTACCTGATGACCAATGGGCAATAATCAGAATCTGGACTCTGGATGGAGATCTTGTCAGAGCCATAACATATGACCCTAGAGATCTTATAGGTTATGCTACCGGCACTGTTTACTGGGATTTGATATCTCGTAATACTCAGGCGGTTGTATCGGGGTTATATTTATACTCGATAGAATACCATTCAATAGTGGATGGAATTCCTGATAAAGAACCAGAAATTGGAAAGTTCGCTATAATTAAATAATTAGGAGGTTTGAAGATGAGGAAATATCTTTTTATTGTGACATTGGGGTTAATATTAAACCTTGCGTCAGGATTCTTCGGACCGGATGTCGCTTTTGGGCAGGCCAAAGTAGGAACTGCTGGTGCACAGTTTCTGGAGATAGGAATTTCGGCCCGTGCTATTGGAATGGGTGAAGCTTTTCTTGGAGTAGCCAACGATGCTTCTGCTCTTTATTACAATCCTGCTGGTATTGCTCTTCTTGAGCAAAAGGAACTAATGGCCACTCATATTGAATATCCCGCTGATATCCAGTACGAGTTTTTAGGTTTTGTCCTGCCGACACCTCAATGGTATGGAAATGTTGGTATTGCGGCTTACTGGCTACATACTGATGATATGCCGGTT
>NATP01000117.1 GCA_002085375.1 candidate division Zixibacteria bacterium 4484_95
AAACATTCCCAGTAAAATCAGGAACTCGCCTACGAAGCCGTTGGTGCCAGGGAGACCAATGGAAGAGAGGGCAATTATCATAAAACCGGTAGCATAGACCGGCATAACATGGGCGACTCCACCAAATTCGTCTATAAGCCTCGTATGCCTGCGTTCGTAAATCATTCCCACCAACATAAACAAAGCGCCGGTGGAGATGCCGTGGTTGACCATCTGCAGAATCGAGCCGGAAAGACCCTGGGTATTTAAAGCAAACATCCCAAGCATAACAAACCCAAGATGAGCAACAGAAGAAAAAGCCACCAGGGATTTGACATCTTTCTGGACCATCGAAACAAATCCGCCATAGATGATACCTATGATGGCCAGGATGCTTATTAACGGCATAAACTGAATTGTAGCCACCGGGAACAACGGTAAACAAAACCTGACGAAACCGTAAGTTCCCATTTTCAGTAGAACCGCGGCCAGGATTATCGAACCCGCTGTAGGTGCCTCAACATGAGCATCAGGAAGCCACGTATGGAAAGGAAACATGGGCACCTTTATGGCAAATGCCAAAGCAAAAGCGCCAAATAACCAAAGCTGGATATTATGGGCAATGGGCATATTGAGAATCACGGTCAGGTCAAACGTATATATACCCGTATACTGGTAATTAAGGAAATACAAAAAGATAATAGCCAGAAGCATCAATAATGAACCGGCCATGGTAAACAGTATAAATTTTATGGCGGCATAAATTTTCCTCGGGCCACCCCAGACACCAATAATAAAATACATTGGCAGAAGCATAACCTCCCAGAAAACGTAAAACAGGAACAAATCCATAGCCAGGAAAACGCCGAGTATACCCGTTTCCAACATTAAAAAAGCTATCATGAAACCTTTAACCTTCTCGGTTATGGCAGTCCAGGTCGAAGCGATAGATATAACGCTTATAAATGTCGTAAGCAAAACCAAAAGTATTGAAAGGCCATCCACGCCTAAGTGATAATCGATGCCAATAGACGTAATCCACTTTACTTTCTCGACGAATTGCATATCTGGTGTTGAACTGTCAAAACGGAAAACCAGAATCAACGAAATGATAAAATCAACAAAGGCAAATAATAAGGCTGTTGTTCGCAGTAAGTTCTTTCTATCTTTACCAATCATCAGAAGCGGTATAACGCCAATAAGAGGCAAAAATACAATCCAGGTTAAAATCGGCCAGTGGTCCATCAGTATTGCACCATTTCAAAGATTAAAACATTCAACAATTTTATCTGTTTCTTCATATCTTTTCCAAACATATCACCTAAAAATATAACATAAATAACCTACGAGGATTATTACACCGATAAAAAATACCAATGCATAATTACGCACAAATCCGGTTTGCAATATTCTGAACCTTTCCGACATGCTTCCAAAAAACTTTGCCAGTCTGTTGACAAAACCATCTATAACCCTCACATCAAATATCTTCCAAAATATCAGAGAAAGTATATACAAAGGTTTAACAATCAGGTAATCGTAAACTTCATCGATATAATACTTATTGAATATCAACCTGTAACAACCGGCAAACCTCTGCGCCAGCTGTTTGGGTTTTTCGGGATTTTTAATATAGAAATTATAGGCAACGACAATCCCCAGAAGAACAGCCACCACCGATGCCAGCATCAGAATATATTCCAACGAAGGTGCATGATGGGAGCCAGTTTCGATAACATGGGCAGATTCAGCGATAACGGGCATTAGGAAATTCTCAAACCAGGCACCACCTCCAAGGGCGTGGGGAAGGCCGATATATCCACCGAAAATCGACAGGAAAGCCAGTATATAAAGAGGTATAAGCATAACCGGTGGAGATTCATGGAGATGTTTTTCGGCCTCGGCGGTGACATTCGATTTGCCATGGAAAGTCAGGTATAGCAAGCGGAACATATAAAAAGCGGTTAATATGGCGGTGATTAATCCCAGAATCCACAAAAGAGGATGACCATGGCCAGATGAATATGCTTTCCAGAGAATTTCATCTTTAGAGAAAAAGCCGGCTAAAAGCGGGATACCCGAGATACTCAATGTAGCAATCAGGAAAGCCTTGTAAGTAAACGGTAAGCGGTTTTTCAGGCCACCCATATATCGCATATCCTGTTCACCGGATAAAGCATGAATAACCGAGCCAGCCCCCATGAATAATAAGGCTTTGAAAAAGGCATGAGTTGTTAAGTGGAAAATGCCGGCAGAAAAAGCACCCACTCCACAGGCTAAAAACATGTAACCAATCTGGCTTATCGTCGAATAGGCAAGCACCCTTTTTATATCGTTCTGGGCAAGGCCAATAGTTGCTGCATACAAAGCGGTAAAGCCACCCACAATGGCAACTATGGCCATCGAGGTTGGTGCAAGAACATACAATGCCGACAACCTTGCAATCATATAAACACCGGCGGTTACCATGGTTGCAGCATGGATAAGCGCCGATACGGGTGTAGGGCCCTCCATAGCATCCGGTAACCAGACATACAAAGGTATCTGAGCCGATTTACCAACAGCACCAACTAAAAACAAAAGCGTAATGGCAGTTACTAATCCACCGCCAGCCACAAGCATCTCAGGGGCCAAATGAGAGATTTCTTTGATATTGGTTGAACCAAGTGTCCAGAATAAGAGCATAATTCCCAGCAGGAATCCGAAGTCACCAATACGGTTCACGATAAACGCTTTCTTGCCGGCATCGCTGGCTGATTTTTTATGGAACCAGAATCCGATTAAAAGATACGAGCAAAGACCAACACCCTCCCAGCCCACGAAAAGCAAAAGAACATTATCAGCAAGGACTAATAATAACATAGAGAAAACGAACAGGTTTAAAAATGAGAAGTAGCGCCAATAACCGCCATCATGAGCCATGTATCCTATAGAGTAAACATGGATGATAAAGCTAACACCAGAAACCACAAGCACCATGACCGCTGCCAGCGGGTCGAACATGAAACTTACTGAGCTACTAAACGAACCGGCGATAATCCAGTCAAACCAGAAACCTGTTATGAAACGAGAATTGGACGGCATTCCCAGCAATGAGAAGAAGGCGATTGTTCCGGCTACAAAAGATAGAAAGACCGAACCGCAGGCGATGATATTAACAACCTGCTTGGGCATTTTCTTATTCGTTAAGCCAATAATAAGAAATCCGAAAAGCGGGAAAACGGGTATTAGTTTTACTATCATCTCCATCAGATTCGCCAGTTTACCATTTCATCAGGTTAACGTCATCAACGTTGATACTTTCTTTAACCCTGAATATCGAGACGATGATAGCCAAGCCCACCGCTACCTCAGCAGCTGCTATAGCCATCACCAAAAACACAAAGACCTGTCCCGAGAAATCTTTCAAGAAACTCGAAAAAGCCATCAGGGTAATGTTAACAGCGTTTAACATCAGTTCTATTGACATAAAAATAATTAGGGCGTTACGGTTTCTTAAAACACCCCATACACCGATAGTAAAGAGCATTGCCGATAATATGAGATAATAACTTAAAGGCGCCATAACTTATTTCCCCATCTTCTTCTTAGCGATAACAACCGCTCCTATAATAGCCGCCAACAAAAGCACCGAGATTATCTCAAAGGGATACAAGTACTGGGTAAAAAACTTGGTGGCCAAGGGGGCAACCCTGCCCATCTCCGTATCAACCGGCTGGCCAGCTACAACCGGGAGTCTGGAAACAACCATTATCAGCTGGACTAATAGGACTATACCCAGCAGACCCGCAAAAAGCCGCTGAAATACTCTTGTATCAAAACCAAATTCATCTTTTCTTAAATTCAACAACATTATCACAAATAAGAAAAGGACCATAATAGCGCCCGCATAGATTATAATCTGCAAGGCGGCTATAAAAACAGCGCCCAACTGCACAAACAAACCAGCAATGGCACACATGGTAACAATTAAATACACCGCCGAGGTGACAGCGTTTTTACGGGTTACCACCATCAGGGCGCTGGTCAGAGCAATTACAGCTAATATGTAGAAAATCACATTTGCCATAATAATTCAGTGCAATGGTTCAGCCGGTTTTTTAAACTGAAATTTATCCTCTCTGATACATGGTTTTATCTTTTTAGCCACCCGCTCCTTTTCGATTTTATCGAAATTAGCTAATAGCATTTCTTTTGTCCAGATAAAATCACCTCTGTTGCCAGATGCCAGCTCAAACCCATGCCCCAGGAAAATAGCCTCCTCGGGGCAAGCCTCCTCGCACATTCCACAGAATATACATCGAATCCCGTTTATCTCATATACTTTTGAATACCTCTCCCCTGTCTCGGTCTCGGCTGGTTCCATGTAAATAGCATCCGCTGGACAAGCGGCAGCACATAAACCACAACAGACACAGCGCTCGGTGCCATCGGGATAGCGTGTTAGATAATGCAATCCCCGATATCGGTCCTCAAGCACAGGTTTAACATCTGGATACTTCTCGGTAACCTTCTTCCTGAAAATGTAGCGGAAAGTGATAGACAAACCTTTAGGAATCGCTATAAATACAGATCTTAGGGGACCCCACATCGATTTTAACCTCATAAAACCATCACTAAACCAGTGACTAAAATATTAACCAGGGTTAGAGGGAATATCACCAGCCAGCCGAAACGCATAAGCTGGTCATACCGGAAGCGGGGCAATGTCCCTCTCACCCAGACATAGATAAACAAAAAGGCTACTACCTTGATTAAAAACCAGACGATTGGCGGTAAAAACGGCCCCGACCATCCTCCAAAAAAGAGACTGGCGGTTACCATTGAAACAGTTATCATGTGGGCATACTCACCCAAAAAGAACAGGGCGAATCTCATGCCTGGATATTCAGTATGATAACCTGCGACAAGTTCCGACTCGGCTTCGGGAAGGTCGAAGGGCAAACGGTTGGATTCAGCCATGGCGCAGATGAAAAACAGGAAAAAAGCCACCGGCTGTTTGAAAAAGTACCAGTTTAATACCGAGCCACTTTGCTGACGGACGATCTCGGCAATCGAAAAAGTTTGAGCGATCATCAATAAACCAACTACCGATAAACCTAGACCGATTTCATAACTTATCATCTGAGCAGAAGAGCGTAAGCCACCTAGAAGCGAGTATTTTGAATTTGACGACCAGCCTGCCAGAACCAAACCGTAAACACCAATCGAGCCCAATGCAAAAACATAAAGTATCCCGATATTCAAATCAGATATCAACAGTTCAACCTTACGACCGGCTATGGTTATTGTGTCGCCAATCGGAACAACCGCTACAGCCAGAATAGGTGGGATGAATGCTATCATCGGCGCCAGCGAGAACAACACCTTGTTGGATTTTTCAGGCAGAAATGGTTCTTTAAAGAGTAGTTTAAAGGCATCGGCAATCGGCTGTAACAAACCAGCTGGCCCCACACGATTGGGACCAAGCCTGCTTTGAATAAAGGCAACCATTCGTCGTTCAAACCAGGTAGTATAGGCAATCATGATCATAAAACCGGCAAAAACCACTATCACTTTAACAACATCTATAAATATAGACAAAAGCATCTCATACCTTTTCTATCTTTGCATATACCGGTTTATTAAATCCCACCATAAACTTATTGGGAGGATTTTCATCTGAATAACCCGAAAGTAATAATTCACCCTGATTTATATCCTCACTTACAATCGCCGTTATCTCACCGGCCGCCGAATCGGTTGAAAGCCTGATTTTACTATCATTCATGACACCCTCTTTACGAGCGTCATGTGGGTTTATCAACAATTTTTGAGATGGCGTTAATTTTCGTAGTGTATTAGACTTAAAAGTCATACCTGAAGCCCCGTAATAAACGTTTTTAGCAAACATCAAAACATATGGATAATCCGGCGGTGGTTTAACATCCAATGCTTTCAGATTATCACTTGCCTCCAACTCTACCGAAGGGAAAATATGCCCCTCTGAAACTTTATATCGCAAACCATTAAATTCGGGTATAACTCTTGCCATCTGTGGAAAGACATCGCTGGCAGAATAATAAAGCCCTCCTCCAAGCTCAATTTTGATATCCGTAAAAAGTTTTATTAGGGAGGTAATCTCTTTGGGCGTGGAATACGATTTATCTAAAAATTGAAGTCTGCGCTCAACGTTGATAAAAGACCCGTTATCTTCTGTTGGTAACACCGATGGCATAACAAGAGTTGCCAGACGAGCCGTATGGTTTAAAAATGCTCCCCAGTAAATCATATAATCAAGTTTTTTGAAAGCTTCGGTAATCCTATTTCTGTCTGGATAGACATTGACGGGGTCACCTCCAGCTACAAAAAGTGTTTTTATCTCCCCTTTCTCGATTTTTTCTATAATTTCCTCGAAGGTCGCATTTGTTCTGCCCACAAGTCCAATCCCAATGTAATTGGTTTCCGTGGTTAATATTGATAATTTTGCTCTCAAAGATTTTCCAAGTTCAAAAAGACTTTGAAGATATTTATTGCGGTTTGGGTTAGCTAACAGATCACCACCGGCAATCATATGAATATTTTTGGCACTAGTGATATTTAATTTCAATTGCTCCTTAATATCCTGATTAATCTTAATATCATCATTACCATTTCTTAATGATAT
>NATP01000118.1 GCA_002085375.1 candidate division Zixibacteria bacterium 4484_95
ATTCTGTCAATTTCGGGATGACTATTGATAAAAGACAAAATCCTTCTCTTTATCTGAACGTTGGTCTTAATAAAATCAACTCTTTCATCCACAACATCAATGGCCTTATCAGGTTGGAACTTCCCCGATATATAACGGTCAGAGAGCTTGACCGCTGCCTCAATTGCTTCATCAGTAATTACAATCTTATGGTGCTCTTCATATCGGGAACGCAACCCTTTCAAAATCTTAATCGTATCCTCAGTGGAGGGTGGATTAACCATCACCGTCTGGAAACGCCTTTCAAGAGCACCATCCTTTTCAATATACTTACGGTATTCGTTTAAAGTGGTGGCACCGATACACTGAAGTTCACCCCGGGATAAAGCCGGCTTAAATATATTAGAGGCATCAAGGCTTCCCTCAGCCCCACCAGCTCCTACAATTGTATGAAGCTCATCGATGAAAATGATAACATCCTGAGAGTTTAATATCTCGTTCATGACCGCCTTAAGGCGTTCTTCAAACTGGCCACGATATTTAGTGCCAGCTACAAGCGAGGCCATGTCTAAAGTCACAATACGCTTGTCTTCGAGTGTCTGGGGAACTTTACCCTCTACGATTTTCTGGGCTAAGCCCTCGGCGATAGCGGTCTTGCCGACACCGGGTTCGCCTATCAAAACAGGATTGTTCTTTTTACGCCTTGAGAGAATCTGGCTGACCCTTTCAATTTCATCCTCACGGCCGATGATTGGGTCAAGCTTATCCCGCCGGGCAAGCTCCGTGAGGTCACGCCCAAAATGGTCCAAAGCCGGCGTCTTAGATTTTCTCCGCTTTTTCCCAAATGAAGAGGGCTTACCGGATTGTATGTTACGCAGTTCCTCATAAACCTCTTTATAATCGATATCATACATCGATAAAACCTGAGCAGCTACCCCTTCTTCATCCTTCAATAAAGCCAAAAGTATATGCTCGGTATCGATATCTTTAGAACGGATAGCCCGAGCCTCATTTCCTGATATCTCAAGTGTCTTCTTGGCTCGTGCGGTAAGAGGTAACTGCCCCATCTGCATTGTACCACCTGAAGGTTGTACGATGTCCTCCACGCTCTTTTTCAGCTCGTTTAATTCAACACCAATATTCTGCAGTATTTCAACAGCAGTTCCTTTACCCAAGCGAATCAACCCTAAAAGCAAATGTTCAGTGCCGATGTAATCGTGTTTTAACCTAGCCGCTTCATCCCGGGCATACTCTATCGCTTTCCGGGCTCTCTCTGTAAACATTTCATTCATATATCAATCCCCCATTTCCAAATTATTGTTTACCATGCAAACTTTCCCTGACAAGGCTTGCCCTCACCATATCACGTTCTGCGGAGGTCATTTCTCGCCCGTAATATTTCTGAAGATGGGCAGGCTGAGTCACAATTAAAAGTTCACTTATTTGATTAAGAGAAACTTTATCGAACAATTTTAAACAAATCCCAAGCCTTAAGGCTGAAAGCAGATTCATCACCTCACCTGAAGCCAGCACTCGGGCGTGTTTTAGAATTCCATATGAACGCCAGATTTTGTCCTCTATCTGGTCAGAGGCATCTTTCATTAAAGTCTCCTGGGAATTCAGTTCATATTCAATAATCTGCTGAGTCACTTTTGATAACGAATCGATTATCTCCTCCTCGGAGCGTCCTAAAGTCGTCTGGTTAGAAATCTGGAAAAGATTGCCCAGAACATCTGTTCCCTCACCATAAAAACCCCTTACAACGAGTCCCACCTTGGATATTCTGGAGATGACATTATCAATCTCTCTGGTGAGTACCAAGCCCGGCAGATGTATCAATATCGATGCCCGCAAACCTGTGCCAACATTGGTTGGACATGAGGTGAGGTAACCAAATTGGTCATCATAAGCGTATTCAAGCTTGCGTGCCAATTCCTGGTCAACTTTATAGGCACATTCCCAGCATTCGTTCATCGATAATCCCGAGGAGATCGACTGCAAACGGATATGGTCTTCCTCATTGACCATAATTGAAAGACATTCGGAATCGTCTATGTATAGACCTCCGCCAGTGCCATTTTTCATAAATTCTGGCGAAACAAGGTGGCGCTCGACCAAGAAACTCTGGTCTAAGGGGCTAATTTCGTTTGAATTATAAAAATGCCCATGCTTGAGAAGACCCATCGATGAGAAAGCAGAACGTACAAATTCAATAACTTTTTCTCGTGTATCAGTATCGGCAGAGGGGGGAAACTTAAATTCAGCAATATTACGAGCAAAACGTATCCTTGAGGATAACACGATCTCCGATTCAGGCCCCTTACCTGTTAGCCATGATGCTGGTTTTTTTGCCATTGACTCAAACATCAACTACCTTCCTCTTTGGATTTTAGTGATAATTCCCTTATACGGTCCCTTAATTCCGCAGCTGTTTCAAAATCCTCGGTTTCAATCGCCTTCTTTAACTTATCACGTAGCCGTTTTTCTTCCCGCAATGGTTGGAGCTCTTCTGTCGGGGTTTCGGCCACATGCCCGCGATGCTCTGCTGAACCATGTATCCGGCGCAAAAGGTCATTGAGCTCAACTCGAAACACATTGTAGCAATTAGCACAACCAAATCTCCCAATCCGGCCAAACTCAGAAAAGGTCAAACCACAATTAGTGCATTTCAAATCCTTTTTATCAATTTTTCCGGTCTTATCGGGTTTCTTTAATATATTGGAACCGACCATCCCTGAAACCAACTCGGCCAAGGGAAACGGCATCTGCTCAAACGGAGAATGAAAACCCCTTTTCTCGGCGCATATTTTACAAAGGTTCAATACAACTTTCTCATTGTTGATAATCTGAGTCAGGTGTATCGTAGCTTCCCTTTTATTACAATCTTGACATAACATCATTCACCTCTAATACCTTTTAACAAACCTTAAAAATATTATGTTCCTTACAAACATAATCAATTTCCTTAACCAAAGGCAAGGCTTTTAATTGACCCATTTTCAATAAAAAACTTCCTCCTGATTTGACTTGCCAGACGTTCATTGTGAGTAGCAATTAAAAAAGTCTGTTTCAAATTAAAATTTAACCTTCTAAAAAGCTCTATTAAAGCCTCGCCGTTCTTCGTATCGAGGTTCCCTGTAGGTTCATCAGCATACACAACCTCGGGATTATTAAACAAAGCCCTGGCAATAGCCACACGTTGAGCTTCTCCACCCGAGAGTTGGTTAGGACGGTGAGATTCCCTACCTGATAAACCAACCTCCATTAACAAATTTTTTGCTATCTTTTTAGCTTGTCTCCTGTCAATGTCAGCTATAAGACCCGGCATCATCACATTCTCAAGGGCACTAAATTCCGGCAAAAGATAATGAAGCTGATAAACAAAACCTATCTTCTCGTTGCGAAACCTTGCCAACTCCTTCGGACTCAATCTACTGATATCAACCCCTCGATACAATACACGACCCGATTCAGCCTTATCAAGAGTGCTTAAAATGTGAAGCAGGGTGGATTTCCCTGTACCCGAGGCTCCCAACAATACCGCCATCTCACCAGCCTTAAGTTGCAGGCTGGCTCCTTTTAAAACCTCAAGTTTACCCTCACCCGAAACATAACTCTTTGTTATATTTTCGGCAGAAAGGATATATGATTGAACATTCATCTTCTTTTAATGTTTACCTATTCGTATCTGATAGCCTCAACCGGATCTAAATTCGCTGCCCGTGAAGCCGGATATATGGTTGCTATAAACGATAATATAAAAGCGGCAAAAGCCACGCTTAAAAAATCAACAAACTGCATCTTTACCGGTAGAGCGCTGATAAAATAGTACTCCTCTGGTAAAGATATTATCTTAAAATTAAGTTGAATATAGCAAAGAACAAATCCTAAAAGACAACCGATAACACCGCCCAGACTACCTATTGTTATCCCCTGATAGATAAACACCTTCCTGATTCTATTCCCGGAAAACCCCAAAGACATTAAAATGCCTATATCCTTTCTCTTCTCCAAAACAATCATGATTAAGGAGGAGATTATATTAAAGGCGGCTACAGCAATAATCAAAGACAAGGTTATGAAACTTGCCCATTTCTCCAATGTCATCCACGAGAATATATTTTTGTTCATAACCTTCCAGTCGCGAGAGTAATATCGATACCCGATAACACTGTCTATTTTTTTAGAAACTTCATCAGCTTTGTAGAAGTCCCTTGTTTTTACAGTAATATTGGTTACCGTGTTATCGAGATTGAAAAGCCTTTGAGCTGCCTCTAAAGAGACATAGGCAAGACTTGCATCGTATTCATACATACCGGTCTCAAATACACCAACAATACGACAGGACATGGCTTTGGGAACAAATCCGGTGAGACTGCCGACCGCCTCCTTAAGCGAGAACAGTTTTACTTTGTCATTTAACCCAACGCCAAGAATATCCGCCAGGTTAACCCCCAGCCATATACCCACAGCTGTTGAATCAATCGTCTCAAAACTCATACCATCTGTCAACAGGTATTCGTCTATCTGGCCAACCTCCGATTCAAGTTCAGGTATTATCCCCCTTACTACAACACCATCAGAGGTAAACCGGCTGGCTATGGCACATTTACTCTGGATAATCGGAGAAACAGCTGTTACACCCTCAACTCCTCTTATCTTTTCCATCAATTCCTGCCAATCTTCGATCCCATCACCGGTGATATGACTTATCATGATATCCGAGCCTGTCCCCACTATCCTTGACCGAACCTCCGATTCAAAGCCGTTCATAACGGAAAGGACTACCACCAAAGCGGCGGTTCCGATTATCACACCACCGATGGAGATAAAGGTAATGACCGAGACAATACCATAGCGATGTCTGGAACTCATATATCTTTTGGCGATATCAAATTCTAAAGACATCAGCCCGACCTAATCCTCGGGTTTCAAGGTGGGGAAAAATATAACATCGCGAATGGATGGCATATTGGTCAAAAGCATTACCAGACGGTCGATTCCAAGTCCGTAACCAGCCGTAGGCGGCATACCGTGTTCTAAAGCAAAGATAAAATCCTCATCCACTGGATGAGCCTCCTGGTGGCCTCGCTTGACTAAAGTTGCTTGCTGTTCCATCCGTCGACGCTGGTCATGAGGATCGTTCAACTCGGTAAAAGCATTTCCAAACTCAATACCGGCTACGAAAAGCTCAAACCTCTCGGCCAAACGCGGGTCATCGCGGTGAACCTTGGCTAAAGGTGATAGTTCTATCGGGAAATCAACAAGAAATGTCGGTTGTATAAGATGGGGCTCCACATAGTGGTCAAAAAAAGCCTCATAATAATCGCCTTTATTTATAAGTCCTTCGGTATCCAGACCGAGTTTTTCTGCCAGCTTCAAAAGCTCGCTTTCATCGAGACCGATTATATCATGACCACAGGCCTCTGCAATGCTCTTAAAATAAGGCACCCTTATAAACGGCCTACTGAAATCGATAGTGTGTTCACCGTAAGGTATCCGGACAGAACCGGATACAGCTTCAACTAATTGGCCAAACATCTCCTCCAGCAAATCCATCAGGTCGTTGTAATCGGCATAAACCCAGTAAAACTCAAGCATGGTGAATTCCGGATTGTGAAGTTTATCCATTCCCTCGTTGCGGAAATCCTTGGCTATCTCGTAAACCTTCTCGAAACCACCTATGATCAACCTTTTTAAATAAAGCTCATCGGCAATCCTCAGATACATGTCAATATCCAGGGTATTATGATGTGTTACAAATGGGCGAGCGGCGGCACCACCGTAAATCGGTTGCAATACCGGCGTCTCAACCTCGATAAAGCCACGTTCATCAAGAAAGTTGCGTAACTCTTTTATTATTTGCGATCGTTTGATAAAAAGCTCCTTTAACTCAGGGTTGGCGATTAAATCAAGATAACGGCGACGATAGCGAAGTTCTTTATCCTGAAGCCCATGCCATTTCTCAGGTAGTGGCCGAAGAGATTTTGCCAACATAAGCGCAGATTCAACTCTGATCGTTACCTCACCTGTTTTAGTTTTGAAAACCTCACCCTCAACACCTATGAAATCTCCAATATCGATTAACTTAAAAAACTCCCATTTATCGCCAAGGTCATCTTTCCGGGCATATATCTGCAATTTCCCTGAGTAATCCCCCAGATGGGCAAACATCGTCTTACCATGTCCGCGGATGCTTAATATCCTTCCAGCAAACTTGACCTTTGTACCCTCAACTGAAAGGTTCTCAAAGCAATTTATTATATCAGTAGAGCTGTGCGTCTTATCAAACCTGTAGGGATAGGGATTTATGCCCTTGTTTCGCAGAGCCTGCAATTTTTCCAGACGATGTTTCAGGTAATCAGGTTTTTCTTCCAAAGTACCTCCACTTTAATTTTATTAATATTAACATAATAAGAAGGCTCAGTCAAGGTAGACAATCAAGGGAGTTTCTCCATTTCTCACAAAAACAGAAAAAATAGGGCAGGTCCTGGAAAGACCTGCCCTACATCGCTTAGATATTCCATTTCATTTTATAACCCGGCTTAAGAACTCTGCGGTGTGGGGATGTTTGGGCCTGGTC
>NATP01000022.1 GCA_002085375.1 candidate division Zixibacteria bacterium 4484_95
ACCTTGCGTCCCATTATATCGTAAACCTCTAAAGTAGTATGGCCAGAGGTTGGCAGACCGAACGATATCTCGGTTACAGGATTGAACGGATTGGGGTAATTTTGTTTTAGTGAGAATGAAGCTGGTGTCAGGGGAGAATCTTCATCAATACCCACCATGCCGACACTTAAAGTGCAGGGCACGCTTATAGTAAGATTCTCTGGGTCATTAGTGGAAAGAAGGATTTGACCAGTATATGTTCCCGTTCCCAGCTCGGTTGCATCGAAAACCACATCAAGATCTGTAGATTCATCAGGGAATAAAAATCCATATTGGGGTGAAACCGTCAACCAGAACAACGGATAATTAATTTTAACGGCCAGATTGTTTTCAACATAGTTATCGTTGTAAACTATTTGCGTGGCTATTGAACCATCCTCGTTCTGGATACCAACAGTATTTGAATTTACCGGGTCGTTGATATCCTGGTACTGGTAGATAATATCACCGTTAGCCAGTAGAATGATCTGGAATGTGTAAGGTCCGGGAGGCGAACCAAAACTGTAATGTGGAACATTGATGTAAGAAATAATCAGAGAATCACCCGATGAGTAATAGTATGCCTCACCGTCATCTCTGAAGTCTAAATCATCCCAGAACGGGGCAACCAAATTAAAAGGTTCATCGGAATAGGGAAGCGGTTGATTATAATATTCTGCGGATGTTGAGGTGAATGATATGTATCCGTTAGTGCAGAAGCGGAAAGTTGTAAATACATTACCGTAAAACGGGAATTCGAATCCGATATCGAAAGGACCAACATTGGTGTCATCACCAAGACCGGAAATGTATACTCCATAATCGGTGATATCCACCCAGGCATATCTTGGCCCGTTAGCTTCGCGTGAGTCTATCCAGGTGTAACCGAACTCATCAGGACCACCAAAATCAGTTATAAGACCGTCACCCGGAGGGGAATCGTTTTCGGTTTTAGCACCGATGTAATTGTAATAGGTTAAATCGCCTATTTTCTCTTTAGCTATATCATTATCAGAAATATAATAATCATTGCGGGGGGCACCTCCTGGTGGAGCTGATTGGTTGAATTCATCAGTAATAGCGACAGCGTTAAACTCGAGGAGGCCAGGTCCGCCATTTGATACTGTCAGAGGGAAAGTAGATACATCACCGGAATCTAAACTGACATAAAATGATGTTGGCTCAACGCTGGCGGAGGGATCGAGAACACCCCAGTTGGTGCCACCGTTTAACACAACACCGTCGATATACCAACCAGCCCGTGTAACTGAAGGGTCAGTGCCAAAGCGGAACTTTATCTTCAGGGTTTGGTTTTCATAAGCCGAAAGGTCTACAATGACCTGCTGCCAATCACCGGATGTACCGGAAAACCCCGGTTCACCATCGAGACCTGTAATATCGCTTTGTGGATAGCCACTTTCGGGATAGACAAGCTCCCAGTTCTCTCCACCATCTGTAGATACGTGAATATTACCGCCATCCCAGCCTGATTCCATATCGTACCAATGCCAGAATGAAAAGGTTGCGGTAGGTTCGGTTATCGTATAATATGTAGTGAACAATCTATCATCAGCGCTATTGGGATAACTCCCGGCTAAAACGGTTGCCCAGACGTTGTTGCCATCGAATGCGCTACCAGGACCTGATGTAGGCTCGCCCCATTCCCAGCATCCCTCACCGACCCAGCCAGCATCATCGACCTCGAATGACTCCATCTCCTGAAGAGCAAAATCTTGTGTTACGGTGTCATCAACAGGTATAAAAACAGTGGCTCTGGCTAAACCATAACCAACGGCAGTTGCCTCAATATCATAGGTATTATCACCAGGGATATTATCTATAATGTAGTACCCTTCTTCATCCGTTAAAACCGAATCCAGAGGGGTATCAGCCACTCTGACGATGGCACCTTCAATAGGAATTGAATCAAGATCGGTAACATGACCATTTAATACACCATAATCAGCGTACGAAAGGGTGAAATCCTGAAACACTGTATCGTCGGGAATGACAGTAACCTCTGCACTTTCGGGAACGTAGCCGAAGAAACTGGCGATAAGCGTATATGTAGTATCAGCCGGTAAGCCGATATGATAGAACCCTTCGTCGTTTGCAAATGTTCTCCTTGGAGAATCTTCCACCTGTATAAGGGCTCCAGCAATAGGCTCTTCCTGCTCGTTATATACATACCCCTCAACGAAACCGTAACCCTGTTGAGCCACCAGACAGGCTTCATAAAGGTTAATTATGCCATGCCCGAACGTGTTATCCTCACCGTCAGGATTTGAAAATGGCAAATCCTCAGCAGTGCTCATCAATATCTCTTTAATCGCATCCACATCGAGGTCAGGGTTAACCTGGCGGATGACCGCAACTGCACCGGTGATATGAGGAGAAGCCATTGAAGTTCCACTCAAAGTGGAATAGCCACCACCAGGCACAGAGCTTCTAACATCAACCCCGGGAGCAACCACCTCGGGCTTTATTGCCAAGTCACCAGTGGCACACTCTGTTGGACCACGAGCGGAGAAACCGGCAATGGGTAGGTTAGGGTTATTACCATCGACAGCCCCTACAGAGAAAACATTGTAATATGTAGTGGCTCTGTCTGCAGGTGAACGCAGACCATCGTAGCCTTCGTTTCCTGCAGAGAATATAACAACAGTACCGGCTGCCTCGCAGTTATCGATTACCTGCCAGAAGGTTTCGTCACAATCAGGATAACCCGCACCATCCGGTATACCCCACGAGTTACCGCACGCATCGGGATTATCCTGAGTATTCGGGTCGCCATCAGGGTCGGCGATCCATTCGAATGATAATAAAGCATCACGGACTGTTCTGGGTATGCCCCCACCTCTATCGATAGGAGCGGCAGCAATCCATTGGGCGTCGATTGCCACGCCAATTGTATCACCGGCCGTAGAACGACCACAGATAGTACCCATAGTATGAGTGCCATGTATCCATGAATCTTGTGGAAAATCCCAATGAGTATCATACGGGTCATACCAGCTTTCATCGCAATCGCCGTCACCATCGACATCCCCCCTGAAACGATCGGCAAGGGCAGGATGGTAACCATCGACTCCCGTATCTATATTTGATACAACCCGGCCAAAACCTGTGTAGCCAAGAGCCCAAGCCTCGGGAGCATGAATGCGCTCTAGGCCGATCTCCACGTTGGTAATAAGGGATTCATCAACATCTTTTATCTCAACCGGTTCAAATAGTTCTATCGGATAATTAAGATAGAAAACATCGAGCTCTGGCCGTTCTGCTAAAATCTCAATACCTTCTTTGGTGGCTGTAACGCTAAGTATATTGGCAATCCAGAGCATCTTGTAATCTTCAACCAGACCTTGTTCTTTTAGCTCTTCTAAATATGAAGCCATGGCTGGTTGAGTAAGGCTTGCCGCTTCATGAAGAGCCTCTAAGACCCGCCTGTTTCTCTCGGCAAGAGTAGCTCTTTCCTGCTTTAATTGTTTATTTAGCGATTCGATATCAGCCTGATGCTTGAACATCACCAGTGCTGAAACACTCTCACCATCAGCCAGACCTTGCATGTATTCTGCAAGATTATCGTTTATCTGGCCAGGCCATGCTGTCGAGGCTAATAATAATACCATCAACAAACATACTATTTTAGCTCTGTGCATCTGCTTTACTCCTTCTTTTTATTTTTTATGATTTAATGAAAATACCAGACATATCATTCTTCTTATCCTATATGCAAAATATATACCTTTATTTTTTAAAAGCAAGACTTTTTTCATGAAATCCATCAACAACTTAAAAACGTATTGAAATATTTGTTTTAAAAAAGTGTTATTACTTTTATCATTAGTTCATTATTAAAAATATTTGATTGAGCTTCAATGAGTTAATTGGTAGATATATGTATAATATCCTCACAATGTTATATTTAAAAACTATTCACGGTTATAATTACATCATACTTGGGATAACTAACTTTCAAAATGCTTATAAATATTGCAATATTGTGCGGATTTATGTGCTAATAGGTTACACTACATTTCCCTTGCAAACCTACTTATTCGTTTGTAATAGATTCCATAATTGAAGTAAATACCAAAAAGATAGTTATATATTCCGTTATATGTTTTTTCTTCAACATATTTATTATACACAGCTTTTATTCTATTTTAAAACCTGTTTTTTTAAAACAGTATGAGGGCTATGATAGTTATTCATATCATCCTTCTAAACCACTTTAATCGCAGTATGAGATATTTTTATTTCTTGTTACCCAGAATGTTTTGATTGGGAGCGCTTTTAACTGACTTAAGAGTCGATTCACCAAGCATATTGGAACTACCGTGAAATATAGCGCCATGCTCGATCAGTAATGATTTAGCAACCAGGTCTCCTCTGAGTTCTGCTTTTGCATGAATCTCAATCTTTTCGCTTGCCTCAAGGTTTCCCTTAACACGGCCACCGACTATTATCGAGCTGGCCTTTACCTCGGCATTGACTTCTCCATTGGTGCCGATAGTAACTACGTCGTTGGAGATTAACTTGCCCGAAACATAACCATCAATACGGGTTGATCCCTCTACAGTTATAGTTCCTTCGATCTTGGTGCCTTTGCCAATGATGGTGCCAAGTTTACCCTCGTGTTTAGTATCTTTTTCAGCCATTTGCAATCCTTTTGAAAAAAGGTTAATCAAGAAACGGCGATGGGTCAATCGGTTTGCCGTCTTTTAATATTCCATAATGAAGATGGGGTGCGGTTGAGTGCCCGGTATTTCCCGATAGAGCAATAACATCCCCCTTAAACACTTTCTCCCCCTTTGTGGCAACTACTTTTTTATTATGTCCGTAAACCGTCTTGTAACCGTTACCATGGTCGATAATGATAAGGTTGCCATAGTCCTTATCCCAGCCAACAAACACAACGGTCCCCGTAGCCGTTGCCACAACCGGTGTGCCCTCCTTGACCGCTATATCAACCCCCTCATGTTTTTCCTCGTTATCACCTGAAATGAAACCACGTGTTATCCAGCCATATAAAGGTCTCCCCCTTGGTAGCCTGAGTTTCTCAAGCTCTTCAGTTGAAAAGGTTGGTCTGTCTCCAGGGACACCAGTAACCACACCTCTTCCAACAGTATCGATAAAAAGAGAGTCAGGGGGTGTAGTTAACGGATTATCGAAAACCTCAAGATCGATACCTGCCATCGAGGCTATCTTGGCAGTAAGTTCTCGGTTCTTCTTAAAACTCTTCTCTATCTCAACAACTTTTGAGTTATAATCTCTTAATCTTTCGTTTTCCTCCAGAAGAACATCCGCTTGCCAAGCTTTATGAATTAATTTACCGTAAAATATCGTTAACCCTATTAAAACTAAAAACCAGATAACAATCAATACAAGTATAAACTTCAATAAACCCGAGGAAAGTTGAAAATTAAGAGCCGGTTCACGACTCTCAGGTATCACCATAAAATGATAACGCTTTTTCATAATTCGTCTTAAACCCCCAACTCATCGATAATCCTCGATAAACTCTCATTATCATAATATTCAAGAATTATCTTTCCACCTTTTTTCCTTGGAACAATGGAAATCTTGGTTCTGAACTTCCTTTTTAATTTCTCCTCTATTGACAACAGGTAAGGGGATTTGATAATGGCTTTTTTTCGCAAACGTTTTTTCCCGTTTCCATAGACAATTTTTTCAAGCTCCCTTACAGAATACCCCTTTCTTATAGCTCTTTCGGCAAGTTCGATTTTTTCTTTCTCACCCGGAACAGCTAAAATTACTCTGGCTGCACCAGCTGTGAGTTTCCCCTCATAAACCATATGTCTGACCTTATCGGGTAATGTCAATAATCTTAAGTAGTTGGCGATACTGGAACGATCTTTACCGGTACGGCCAGCAAGGTCAGATTGGGATAAACCGTATTCCTGAAGTAAAACTCGATAAGCCTCGGCCTCTTCAATAGGGTTAAGATTCTCCCGCTGGATATTCTCGACAAGTGCTAACTCCATCGTTTCCTGTTTTGAGATGTCATCATAAACTACAGCCGGTATTCTTTCCAGTTTCAAATACTTAACAGCTCTAAACCTTCTTTCACCTACAACAAGCTCAAAGTCTTCACCAGAGCGTTTTAGTATAATTGGCTGTATTAATCCTTTTCGATGTATTGTTTCCGCCAGTTCTTTTATCTTTTCATCATTAAAACTTTTACGCGGTTGATGAGCTGCCGGTTTAATACGTGACAATTCAATTTCCATAATATAATTTTTCTTTTCGGATTCGAGGCCAGTGGAGGGTATCAGGGCATCAAGTCCGCGCCCAAGTGCAAGCCTTTTCATCGTGATAACACCTCCTTTGCAAAACGAAAGTAATTGTTTGCTCCAGTACAATCGATATCATAAAGTAAGATTGGCTTCCCAAAACTTGGAGCCTCCGATAAACGAACATTGCGGTTTATTACAGTATCATAAACTTTGTCCGAAAAATATTTTCTTGCTTCCTCCGCCACCTGCCGGGAGAGATTCAAGCGATTATCATACATAGTAAGAAGAACACCGTGTATTTCAAGTTTTGGATTCAATTGTTTTTTTACAAGGTTGATAGTATTCATCAACTGACTCAGTCCCTCAAGAGCATAATATTCACACTGGATGGGGATGATGACACTATCAGCGGCTGTTAGGGTGTTGATTGTGAGAAGGCCTAGTGATGGAGGACAATCGATGATAATAAAATCGTAGAGCTCTGAAATATTAGCCAAGGCCTTTTTAAGCCTGAATTCTCTCGAGCTGACGTTTACGAGCTCTATTTCAGCGCCAACAAGATTTATGTTAGATGGAAAAAGATAGAGATATTTGATATCAGTCTCTATGATAACTTCTTCGACCGGAGTACCATTGATTAGGACATCGTATATCGATCTTCCAACCTCATTTTTGTTGAGGCCTAATCCTGATGTCGTATTCGCCTGAGGGTCGATATCGACAAGCAGAGTTTTCTTTTCAGCAACTGCCAGTGATGAAGACAAGTTGATGGCAGTGGTCGTCTTACCCACTCCACCTTTCTGGTTGGCAATAGCGATAATCTCAGCCAAGTGGCCACCCAAATCTATTAGTTCTAAATAACAACTTCACCTGCATGAAAATGTTACAATAGATAAACACATAAATCAAGCAATAAATTGTTTCACGTGAAACAATTTATTTTTCTATTATCTTAATTGATTTATATTTTGCAAAATATAACAGGACACCGGATGGGGACAATTTAGGCATGACCATCTGACGGAGACGCTCCTGCTTATATATAGCCCTGGCTAAAACAATATCGAACTTCACGGTTAAGTTTTCCAATCGACTATGAAACACTTTTACATTTTTTAGGTCCAGATGGTCGATAACCTTTTTCAAAAACAAGCTCTTTAACCTTCGTGATTCAATTAACGTGACATTAACATCAGGACATGCTATGGCAATCGGTATGCCCGGAAATCCAGCTCCGCTCCCAAAGTCAGCGACCGAGGCACCTGACGGAAACGGATAGACCGTCAAAGCATGAAGAGAATCAAGCAGGTGACGTTCTATGATATTAGGCAGGTCTTTTTTTGACATGAGATTCATTCTTTTCGATTCATCTTTTACCAATTCAATATAATTTATAAACCTGGCTATTTGGACATCGGTAACAGGGATTTTGTTTTCGTAAAACCACTCTTTTATAATCTTTCTGTTATCCATAATATATAAAATCTCTACCTGCTTCTTAGATGGACCATCAACACAGCTATATCACCGGGCGAAACACCGGATATTCTCGATGCCTGTCCCAACGAGTTCGGTTTGAACCGATTCAATTTTTCAATCGCCTCCTTTTTCAAACCCCTTATTTCGGTATAATCGAAATTCTCAGGTATATGCATTGATTCCATTTTTTTGAACCGTTGAAGTTGTTGTTCTTGACGCTTCAGATAGCCTTCGTATTTTATTTCGATGGCAACCTTTTCGAAAACCGGAAAATCAACCGCTACTTCAGAGGGAAGGTTCTTATATATTTCATAAAAATCTATATCAGGGCGACGAGCTGTTTCGGATACAGTGATCGATTTTTCAATACCCGGTATCTTTATTTTCATTTTCTGAAATTCCCTTAATAGTCCTTGACGCAACTTTTTCTCTTTTTGAAAATTATCCCAAGTTTCATCGGTGACCAACCCGATTTGATGACCTATCTGGCTTAATCTATCCTCCGCATTGTCCTCACGTAGATAAAGACGGTATTCCGCCCTTGAGGTGAACATCCGATATGGCTCGTCAGTGGATTTTGTTACAAGGTCATCTATTAAAACACCAATATATGCCTGTGACCTATCGAAAACTACAGGTTTCTCACCTCGGAGTTTCTGTACCGCATTTATCCCTGCCATTAAACCCTGAGCGGCAGCTTCCTCATAACCAGAGGTCCCGTTCACCTGGCCAGCAAGATAAAGTCCTACAATTCTCTTTGTTTCCAATGTTGGTTTAAGTTGATGAGGTGGGAGATAATCATACTCTATGGCATATCCTGGCTGTGTAAATTCGACATTGGTAAATCCCTCGACTTCACGAATAGCTTTCAACTGTATATCCTCGGGTAACGACGACGAAAAACCGTTAATATAATACTCAGAAGTATCCGAACCCTCTGGCTCAAGGAACAGCTGGTGACGTTTTTTATCCTTGAAACGAACGACCTTGTCTTCAATCGATGGGCAGTAACGAGGACCGATACCATTGATACGACCACTATATAAGGCAGATTTTTGTAGATTATTTAGAATTATTTCATGAGTGGAGGGGTTTGTATAAAGCAAATAGCATGGTATCTGATTAAAGTTACCGCGATTTGACCGATTCGAGAAGTATGGCGGTGGTTGGTCCCCTTCCTGAACCACAAACATTGAAAAATCGATAGTATTGCCATTAAGACGAGGAGGTGTGCCTGTTTTTAACCTGCCAATCTCAAATCCCATATCGGCTAAAAAGCTTGAAAGAGCAGTAGATGGTTTCTCGCCCATCCGACCCGAGGGAATCTTTTTCTCACCGATATGAATCAGCCCATTTAGAAATGTTCCTGAGGTTAGTATTACTTTTTTAGCATTAATCGTTTCACGTGAAACAAGCCCAACACCATAACATATTTTATCTTGGATAAGCAACTTACACACCTCACCCTCGATTATAGTCAGCTTTGGTTGGAGGTTAACGGTCTCTGTCATGAATTGCCGAAATCGTTTACGATCAACCTGGGCACGGTGGGAACGCACAGCCGCTCCTTTGCTTTTGTTTAAAACTCTAAACTGGATACCTGTCATATCAGTACAGTAACCTATCTCTCCACCAAGAGCGTCAATTTCCCTTACCAATTGCCCTTTTGCCAGCCCACCAACCGCCGGATTACAGCTCATTTGAGAGATACGGTTCTTATCAAGGGTTATAAGAGCGGTATTAAAACCTAACCTTGAACCTACCAGGGCAGCCTCACATCCAGCATGACCGCCACCTACTATAATAAGGTCAAAATCCATGTGGAAAATATGTTAATATCAGTTGAAATCTTTGTGTTCAAACGAACTGGTCGTTCCAGTTCATCTAAAACTTTAAACCTCTCGACAATCTCCTTATTCTATGATGTCCTTCGCTATAATCTTAATAACACATTGAGATTACGTTATTTTCCGATACAAAACTTGCTAAATATGTTATTTAAAATCTCCTCACTTGTGATTCTACCGGATAATTCACCGACGTGGTCCAAAGCCTCCCTTAATATAGATATAATTACCTCCTCAGATTCGTTCTGAGCTAATGCTGTTATAGCATTTCCAACAGATTTTTGAGTCCTTTGTACACAATCATATTGTCTTTGTGAAAGTAACGCCCCTTCAACCGGTTCGATTAAATCGATAGTTAGTCTTTTTTGTATTTCTTTAACAAGTATATCCAAACCCGTTCTACGAAGTGCTGAAATGTACAGGGGATTGCGATCTGAGAAATTATCATTGAGCTTATAACCTCTCTTATCCATCAGGTCAGCCTTATTAACGACAAGAATATGCGCATATTTATTCAAATATTCAGCAATTTCTCTATCTTCATCGTTTACTGGCCTTGAGGCATCAAGGATAAAAATACAAAGATCAACATTGGATATAAGTTCCCTTGACTTGTTGATGCCAATTATTTCAATTTCCTGTTCTGATTGCCTGATACCTGCAGTATCTGTCATTATGACAGGATAACCACCGATATTGACATACTCTGTGAGATAATCCCTGGTAGTCCCTGGAATACCTGTAACGATAGCCCTTTCTGACCTAAGTAATGCATTAAATAAACTAGACTTACCCACATTAGGCGCCCCTACTATAGCTATTTGAGCTCTGCCCTCAGCAATCCGGCCGATATCATAAGTGGAGAGTAATTCCTCTATACGAGCTTGGATATCACTCAGATTGTCCTGGATCTCATTATAGTTTAGTTTATCGATCTCCTCATCGCTGAAATCTATTTCAGCTTCTAATACAGAAATTAACTCAAACAATTTTGAATTAATCATATCCAGTTTATTCTTAAGTTTTCCCTCAAGGTTGAAAGTTGCCAATTGTTTTGACATTAAGGTCTTGGCATTGATGATGGAGTTAACAGCCTCAGCCTCTGTCAAATCAAGCTTTCCATTAAGAAAAGCACGTAATGTAAATTCACCAGGTTGAGCCAAACGCGCTCCTGCATTGCAAAATAACTCCAATATCTGCTGTGAAACGGTGTAACCACCATGACAGATAACCTCAACCATATCCTCGGCGGTATAGCTTCCCGGAGCTTTATACCATATCATAACGACATCATCTATGATGATTCCGTTGCTATCGATAATATTACCAAAGGTAGCCTTTTTGTCCTCAAGCTTACCCCCCTTGAATGACTTTTCACTTATGTTTTTCGAGTTACGCCCGGACAAGCGGACTATCGCCAGTGCTCCTACACCGGCAGGTGTGGAGATTGCGCATATTGTATCATCAGGATTATACATAATAAAAAAGCCCGTTTATCTGCTGAAGGCATCTTAATGCCAGCGACAAAGGATCGGGCTAAACATCTTTACACCACTTCCTTTAAGCGTTTGCTTTTTTCTCAGCCTCCATTTTGCGTTTTATTCTAAGCTGTTCAAATATACCTGCGACATTAAACACTGTCCAGTACAATATAAGACCGGAAGGCAAACCAGCGAAGAATATTGTGAAAAATACTGGCATTAGATAAATCATCATCTTCTGTTTAGGATCGGTAATTGTCATCTTTTGCTGGAAGAACATGGAGATGCCCATGACTATCGGCAAAACATAATACTGGTCCTTCTGGGAAAGGTCAGTTATCCAGAAAACGAATTCAGCCGCTCTCAGCTCGATTGAATTTCTTAAAACCGCCCACATCGATATAAAAATCGGCATCTGAATGAAAAGCGGTAGACATGAGCCAAATGGGTTTACGCCATACTCTTTGTAGAGTCTCATGGTTTCAGTATTCAGTCTCTGGGGGTCGTCTTTATATTTAGCCTTGATTTCCTGGATCTTCGGTTGTAGCTCTTTCATTTTATGCATGGATGTTGCGCTCTTACGTGTCAATGGCCAGAATACAACCTTCATCAATATCGAAAATATAATGATAACCAGGCCATAGTTTAACAGAAACTTATGAAACTGGATAAAAATCCATAAGATGGCGATGGCAAATGGTCGAAACACCGACCAGCCCATATCAACCAGCTTGCCGAGGTTATGGCCCATTTTCTGCAAAATCTGATAGTCGAGCGGGCCTGTATAAATTGTGAAATTATTAGAATAGGAATTGTCATCAAGTTTGAATGTCATCCCTACACCAAATTTTTTCCACTTGTGTTGCTTACTATTGATGTCGGTGATACTGCTCTCGTTACCAACAATTAAAATCTCATCGCCCTGTTTATCGTCTGATATAATAATGTTGGTGAAATATTTCGACCTGACCGCTACCCAGAGATTATTGCCTGTTAGGGATCGATGAAGTTTTCCTTTTTCAAGTTTTTTAAACTCTTCAACCTCACCGGCCATGTTGGAAAAGGCGGCGAATTTGTCAAGGTCATCCTTGAGGTTCTTTTCAGTTGGAATTGATGGCATAAGCCAGCCGATGGTGAGTTTATCGACAAAACCAAAAGCTGGAGGATCGTTTATTGTTAAACTGAACTTAAAATCGTAACCTGTTGGCATGAATGTGTATTCTTTTATTATAGATGCACCATCAGGGTTATCATATATAAATGACAGCGATTTTGGCTCATCACCATCTGTAAGATAAATATCACCACCATCAACCGTAAATGGAAGGTAGTTGATATAATGAAGGCTATCCTCAACGCTTAATGTCAGGGCACCCATAGCTTGCCAGGGGCTACTTTGGGGAGGGCCGATAAGATGAACAAGCGAGTCGCCAGCAGGCCCGTTCTCGATGAAATATTTTTTTAGCTGAATGGACTTTAGAAGGCCACCATATGATGAAAAGACGGCAATGAAATCCTCGGTTTCGACATTTATAAGCTTTTCCGGGATATCTGGCTTCCCGACAGGATGACTTATCTCTACCTGCGGTTTAATATGTTTCTGATATGCACCGACAGGTTCCTGGTAAAGAGTATCGTGTTTTTCAGGTCTTACAGTGGTTTCTTCCTGTTGTTGTGGTGATGTTTCCTCCTGTTGCGGAAGGAAAAGCTTGTTCCAGTATGGCCAGAGAACTAATATAATCAAGATTAACAGGAAACCGATTAAAGATCTTTTATCCATTACACCTTACCGTCTAACAGGGTCGTATCCGCCTTTGCTCCAGGGGTTGCATCTGAGGATGCGCCATATACTCATAGCTAATCCCTTTATAACACCATGAGTCAAAAAAGCCTGTCTTGCATATTCCGAACAGGATGGATAATAACGACAACTATTTGGAAAAAGAGGGCTTATAACTATCTGATATAATCTCACTAAAGCCGCAATTATATTTGATGGAATATTTCTCATTTTATCTGTTTTAAAAGCTGATTCAGTACCAAGATTTACACCACAAAGTTTATCACCTTTCCGAATAACATCAAGAATAGCCTTTCGTCCCTTAAGCCTGCTGGTTCTGGGAAAGCTATTCGTCTGAGACGGTGAGTTTTCTCCGTCCTTTAGCACGGCGTCTTTTTAAGATATTACGGCCAGCCTTAGTGGACATCCTCTTACGAAAACCGTGGTCGTTGACTCTTTTTCTATTAGATGGTTGAAACGTTCTTTTCATTCCCTACCTTCTCCAAAAGTAATTTTTTAATATATTTTATTAATCCCTATGGTCAAGTAAAAAAGATGATTAATGCAACTTAATCAAATTCTGTTGTAATTTGGCTGATTGTTGCAAACCATGTTTTTTCGCCAAGATAATACGTGCATTCACCTAACCTGGACAACGATTCGGGAATGTTCTTAAGTGTTTAAAAAAGTCCTCAGCGTACATTGTCGAGTAACTTCAATATCCATTCCTCCAGCTCGACCTTGATTATTGTTGTCAATAATTTCAACCTGACCGAACAGAATACTTGACTTAAAAAACCTTTCTTTCTATTTCTTATAAAATTTCAATAAGAGGCAGGATTAATAAATCTATATGTTGTCGATAAAGACTAATCGATATCTTTTCCAAAAAACATAATTAATGCGAAGTTGATTTTATTGATTGGGTTATTTTACCGGAGTAGGTTTCATTTTTTCAAATTTACGCAGAAAAATCTTGACCCTGTTGCTGAATTGATTATATGACATAACAAACGACACTATTAAAGAGAAAACAGCGTTTTTTCAAATGTAGGGGTAAAGTTATGGAAAAAAGAGAAAAGCTAAAAGAACTGATTTTGGAAAAAGCGGTCAAAAAAGGTGAGTTTATATTAGCCTCCGGTCAGAAATCCGACTATTACATAAACGGCAAGCTTCTTTCCCTGGATTCGGAGGGTTTGGCCCTTATAGGGGAGTTTTTCTTAGATAAGCTTGAGGGCGAAAATATCGAGGCAGTTGGCGGAATGACAATTGGTGCTGACCCGATTGTAGGGGCGATTTTAACTCTTGCAAATAAGAGGAATATTAAACTTGATGGTTTTTTAGTCCGCAAACAGCCCAAAGGACATGGAACTAGAAGTCAGATTGAGGGACCTCTCAAAGAAGGTTCCCGTGTTGTTGTTATTGAGGATGTCACCACTACTGGCGGCTCAACATATAAAGTTATTGAGGTATTAAAGCCTTTGAAATGTGAGATCGTCAAGGTTATAACATTGGTAGACCGCCAGCAGGGAGCAATAGAGAATTTCAAGAAATGGGGGTACAAATACGAGTTTATTTTCACAAAAGATGAGCTGGGGTTATAAGATTTTAGAATAGGATACCGTTTTGTCCTGTGTCCCAAGGAATAAACAAAATTATCCGTATTGGACAGAATGATGTTTTGTTCTTATACATATTTACCTGTTCGGAGCTTGCGTACCATCTTTTTACGTGTAGAAAGAGACGCGGCATTTTGACCTTGAGAGCCAAATTGCTGATGTATTAAATATTTTTTGGGAACTCTTTGGATTTATTTTATTGACTTTAAATAAATAAGAATTATAATTTAAGTTTGTTATTGTTTTTTACTGTCAGTAATCAGTTGCTGACGATAAGTTGAATTTGATGAAAGTTTTTGATCGATCCGGAGTTGACTAATGAGACAATCGCAGAAAATAAGTCTGGTTGTGGTAGCTTTTCTTATTTTACTATCCTTGTATGGTCTTTATCCTACATTTGTTTTCCATTCCATGAGTTATGAGGAGAAGCAAACCTTAAGATCTGAAAATCCAACTAGATTTCATTCGCTTAAAAACAGAGCTTTAAGGTTGGGACTTGACCTTAAGGGCGGAATGCATATTGTGCTTGAGGTGCAAAAGCCTTTGGAAGGAAAGATCTCCGATGTTCAAGATCGGGCACTGGAGATTATCAGGAACAGAGTTGACAAAATCGGCGTGGCTGAGCCATTAATTCAGAAATCTGGAACTAATCGTATAGTAGTTGACCTTCCTGGGTTCACCGATATCGAACAGGCGAAAAAACTTATTGGGGAAACTGCTCAACTTCAATTTAAACTGTTGCTTACTCCTGATGAAACTCAAGCCCTTTTGGCACAGATTGATTCTGTTCTGGCGGAACAAAATAAGAAAGTTTCTCCGGAGGAACCACAGGAGGGTGATACAACCATTATCGAAGCTGTCGAGGATACATCTTTGGGGTCGATTGTTGATTTGTTTGAGAGTGAGGCACCGAAAGAGGAGTCGATCACTGAGGAGGAAACTGATTTTTTTGCTGAGCATCCCTTTACTTCCTTAATTGATGAAACAGATGGTGTAAGGTTTTACATACCAAAGAGAGATTTTTATCAGGCAAAGAAATATTTGGAATCTTCTGAAGTGCAGAAGTTGATTCCATCAGATGTGCAGATTGCCTGGGCTACCAGGGATTCATATCGAGGTGATAGGGCCTACCAGAGCTTGTATTTCCTCAAAAAACGAGTGGAATTATCTGGTGAACATTTGATAGATGCCCAGCCGTCTTTTGACCAGTTTCGTCGCCCCATTGTAAGGTTTGAGCTCGACAATGAGGGGGCAAAGCGATTTGCAGCCTTAACCGGCGCTAACGTAGGTAAACCGCTGGCAATAGTGCTTGACGACCGCGTGGAATCAGCTCCGGAGATTAGAAGTCGTATTCGTAAAACCGGCCAGATAGAGCTGGGCGGTTCTGGTGCCAGCTGGGATGATGCCCGCTTGTTGTCGGTGGTATTAAAAGCGGGTGCTTTACCGGCAAAGGTAGAGATAATCCAGAACTCAGTAATTGGCCCCTCCCTAGGGCAGGATTCGATCAACAAAGGCAAGAAAGCTGTGATAATTGGATTACTAGCAGTGATTTGTTTCATGTTGTTTTACTATAGGTTATCCGGTTTGATAGCTGATTTCGCTTTACTTTTAAATTTCCTCTTTATATTTGCCTTTATGATTGTCCCGGGAATCAACGCCACCTTAACACTGCCGGGTATTGCCGGCATCATATTGACCATGGGAATTTCTGTGGATTCAAATGTGCTTATTTTTGAGCGCGTGAGGGAGGAATTGAAAACGGGCAAGACAATACGGGCAGCTATTGATGCTGGATATTCCAGAGCATTGCTGACGATTATCGATTCTCATGTTACGACGTTGATAACGGCTCTGTTTTTGTTTATGTTCGGCACCGGCCCAATCAAAGGGTTTGCCGTGACTTTGTCGGTCGGGGTAACGCTTTCGCTTTTCACGGCCTTATTGATAACCAAGGTCATTTTCGATATGAGGAAAAAATACAGGACGCTAAGCATTTAGATGGTGGAGTACAATGATAGAGATTATTAAAAATACTAAAATTGATTTTATAGGCAAACGGAAGTTCTCTTTTATATTTTCCGGAATTCTAATACTTGTAGGCCTGACAGCTTTCTTTCTGATTCTTCTGGGAAAAGCTAACTTGGGGATCGATTTTGTAGGTGGGGCTATGATACTTGGCAACTTTGACGAATACGTTTCGGTGAACGACCTGAGATCAGCACTTTCGGCTGAGGGATTCGGTGGGGCCGATATTCAAAGTGTAAGCGGTGAGACAGTTCCCCACAATTCATTTATAATCCGCACCAAAGGGGAATCTGATATAATTGGGGATTCTCTTCTTACTGATATCATAGCTTCCCGGATTAAAAAACGTTTCCCTGATAACGAATTTCATATCGACAGTGTTGATGATATCGGTGGAGCTGTCGGGAAAACTCTTCAGGAGCAGGCGCGCTGGGCTGTGATTTTTGCCCTTTTAGGTATTCTTGTTTACATATGGATAAGATTTGATTTCAGGTTTGGTGTAGCAGCCACTATTGCCACATTTCATGATGTTCTGGCAGTACTGGGTATATATTTTCTTTTACACAAAGAGATATCCCTTCTTCTAATGACTGCTTTGTTGACATTAGCGGGATATTCATTAACTGATACGGTAGTTGTATATGACCGTATTCGAGAAAATTTGAAACAGTTTCGCAAACGGGGAGATTTTGCTGGTACCGTTAACGCTTCTATTAATGAGGTTCTCTCCCGAACCATTATAACCACCGGCACTACTTTGCTGGCAGTACTTTCGCTTTTGATATTCGGTGGCGAGGTTCTTCGGGATTTCTCATTGGCTCTATTCTTTGGCATACTTGTCGGCACCTATTCATCGGTGTTTGTGGCTAGCCCTGTTATTGTGGAATGGGAAAAGAGAAGCCCCCGAAGGTTTAAATAGAGTTAGGCGCATAGCAGTTCTCCTGAATTGTAAGTCATGAGCCTGTGCTATTGAAATCTCAATTTGATATTGAAAAAATACATAATCTTTTCTTTGTAGTAAATCTGTCTTTGGGATAATAATATTTCGTGATTTGTTTCACATAATACTTGATTTCATTGCATATTTATAATAATTTGATTTAATATACTGATAAGGCCAACTTAAAGAGGAGATAATTATGGATATAGGGATAGCTAAGGAAGGTCATCATCTTGAGAACAGGGTGGCGCTTACTCCTGCCGGTGTTAAGACACTTGTTAAAGCCAGCCATAATGTTTATCTGGAGCAGGGTGCTGGTGAAGGGTCAGGTTTCACCGATGAGAATTACCTTGAGGTAGGTGCAAAACTTGTTTATTCAACTGAGGAGATATTTCTGCGTTCAAAGCTGCTTTTGAAGGTTGCACCACCGACCATTGAGGAATACAAGATGATGCCACCGGATCAGATAGTGTTAACGGCGTTCCATCTGGCAGTGGCTCCTGAGGAAAGCGTAAAGCTATTGTTGGAGAGGAAGATTTCCGCTGTTGGTTATGAGATCATCGAAGATGATGATGGTGGCTTGCCGGTCGTGGTGTCGATGTCGGGTCTGGCAGGCCAAATGTGCGCAGGCATTGCAAGCTACTACCTGTCCAACAGCGGTGGTGGTCGAGGTATACTTTTGGGTGGTGGTGCCGGGGTTCCACCTGCAACGGTATTGGTTGTAGGTGCAGGAACACTTGGAATGAATGCTGTCAGAGCGGTTAAGGGATTGGGTTGTAATGTAATATTATTCGATAACGATATAAATAAGCTCCGGCACGCTAATGAGTTATTCAACAGACAGCTTGTTACATATTTACCCTTTGAATATAACCTCGAAAAGGCTGTGCCGATTGCTGATGTGTTGATTGGAGCAATTTTGATTCATGGCGAGGAACCGCCTAAGTTGATCACCGAGGAAATGGTAAAGTCTATGAAGCCCAGGTCGGTGATTATCGATGCCTCAATCGACCAGGGGGGATGTGTTGAGACCTCCCGTCCAACCAACTGGGCTAATGCCACGTTTATTAAGCATAATGTGATTCATTTTTGTGTCCCCAATATGCCGTCAAACATCAGCCGCACAGCGACCTATGCATTGTCTAATTCTATTTTACCGTATGTTTACCTGATAGCCGAGGTTGGGTTTGAAAAGGCAATACAGAGTGACTATGGGCTGGCGAAGGGACTTTATAGCTATCAGGGTGAACTTCTTAAGCAGGTGATAGCAAACAAGCTGGGGATTAAGGCTAAATCGCTCAAGAATATTTTGAAAACCGGGGGTGCGAGATGAAGTGGATTGACTTTTATCATAGTAAAAGAACTACTGCTGAGGAGGCGGCAAAGTCGATAAAGTCAGGCGACACAGTTTATATTCATCCCGGTTGCTGTACCCCCGAGTATCTTGTTGATGCCATGGTAGCACGTAAGGATGAGCTGGAAAATGTAACCGTCACTCATATTCTTACTGAGGGAAAGGCTGCCTATGCCCAGCCGGGTATGGAAGGTCATTTCAGGCATAGGTCTCTGTTTATAGGAAAAAATGTGCGTCAGGCTGTAAATGAAGGACGCGCAGACCAAACTCATATCTTTCTTGGGGAGGTAGAAAATTTATGGTTATCAGGTCAGCTTCCTATCGATGTTGTACTTATTCAGGTTAGCCCGCCAGATGAACATGGGTTTTGCTCATTTGGGGTAGGTGTTGACATCACAATGTCAGCTGCTCATTGCGCCAAGACTGTCATTGCTCAGGTTAATCCTCAAATGCCACGGGTTCATGGTGATTGTTTTATACATGTGAGTAAGTTGACCCACGTAGTTGAACATGATGCCCCGCTTTTAGAGATGCCACAGGGAACACCGGATGAGGTCTCCATGAAGATTGGCAAGTTAATAGCTGACAATATTGAGGATGGTTCTACACTGCAGATGGGTATCGGAGCTATCCCTGACGCTTTCCTGTTTGCTCTTGAGGGGCGAAAGGATATGGGCATTCATACTGAGATGTTCTCCGATGGTATAATTTCATTGGTGGAAAGCGGGGTGATTAATAATTCCAAGAAAACCCTTCACCCCGGCAAGATAGTGGCTGCATTTACCCTTGGCACAAGAAAGATTTTCGAGTTTTGCGATGATAATCCTATCTTTGAGTTTCACCCATGTAAATATACCAACGACCCTTTCGTCATTGCCCAGAATGATAAGATGGTGTCAATCAACTCAGCTCTGGGAATCGACTTAACAGGCCAGGTTTTTTCTGATTCACTTGGCTTCATGTTTTATTCCGGATTTGGTGGACAGGTGGATTTCGTCCGAGGTGCGGCAAAATCCAGAGGGGGAAAACCGTTTATAGCGTTCCCCGCTACGGCTAAGAAAGGAACTGTTTCACGAGTCGTACCTTATATACCTACCGGTACCGGAGTAACAACTACTCGTGCCGATGTCCACTGGATAGTAACAGAATACGGTGCTGTTAATTTATACGGCAAAACTGTAAGGGAGAGAGCAAAAGCTCTTATTAATGTAGCGGCGCCGCAGTTTAGAGAAGAATTGGAGAAGTTTGCCAAGGAACATAAGTATATTTAAAGGTTGATTAATAGAGCAATTAGATAGAGAGAAGAAGTTTGCTTAGAAACCCCGTTTTTAAATAAACTATTTTCTTATTAACCCTTTATGTTACATTTCTATTGACCCTTTTTTAAAATAACTATATTATGTCAGTATGAAGAAAAAGAATGATTTTAAGCCAATAGAGTTCTCCGGGCAGGAGCTTGACGATTTCATTAAGAAACTGGTAAACAGGATATATGATGAAATCTGGGCTGATGTTACGGTTGGCTCTGAGGAGCAAAAGATAAGAGAGCGTCTGACAAAATCGATTATCAAAGCTTTAAAGGAATATGCAGAATATAAGTAGGCAAAAGGTCTGGGAGTTGCTTTGCCGTTATACAGAGACAGGGTCGTTGCGTAAACATGCCCTTGCCGTTGAGGCGGCCATGCGTTACTATGCTGAGAAATTTGGCGAGGATGTAGAGTACTGGGGAGCAATCGGGCTGTTGCATGATTTCGATTATGAAAAATATCCCGATAAACACCCTCTTGCCGGACCGGATATATTGCGGGCCGAGGGTTTCGATGAGGCTTTTATCAACTCGATTCTATCCCATGTCGATTTCACCGGAGTTCCAAGAGAAACCAAGCTTGAGAAAACACTTTACGCAGTGGACGAACTTTGCGGTTTCATAATAGCGGTTGCTCTGGTAAGACCATCAAGGAAACTTGAGGATGTCAGGGTGAAATCGGTAAAAAAGAAGATGAAAGATAAAGCCTTTGCTCGCCAGGTATCCCGCGAGGAGATAATCAAGGGCGCTGAAGAGCTCGGGATACCGCTTGATGAACATATCGGTAATGTGATTGAGGCTCTCCAGAAGGTTGCCGACCACCTCGGGCTTTGACGATAATCAACATTAATGATAAAAAACTTTAAAGGTATATTCTTCGACATGGACGGGGTATTAATCGACTCCATGAAATACCATGTAAAAGCCTGGATGAAAGCGTTTGCCCAATTCGGTTACCATCCCGATGAACTGGAGTTCTACCTTAACGAGGGCGTGAAACATCCTATCACAGTCCGCCAGCGATTAAGAAAGCTTGGCATCGATAACCCTGATGAGGAAACCATCAGGAAAATCTATACACTCAAGCGGGAGATTTTTGAGCATATCGCCGACTTTAAACCGACTCAGGGTATCATTGGATTATTAGATAAACTCAAAAGCAAAGTCAGGCTCGGAGTTGTTACTGGTAGCGTATCATCGATAGTGGATAGGGTTATAAGTAAATTTTTTAATGGTTATTTCGACTTTGTTGTGGATTATGAAAGTACAGAGAGGGGTAAGCCCGATCCTGAACCATATTTATACGCGATAAAACTTTCAGGATTGCCTAAAGAAAGTATAATTGCCATAGAGAATGCTCCCACTGGTATCGCCTCGGCGGTTGATGCCGGTTTGACCTGCTGGGCTGTATGCACCACCCTTGAGGCAAAATATCTCAATCGAGCCCAAAGAGTTTTTAAGGATTTTATGGAAATAGAAAGGGCGTTGTTTGTCGATGAATATATTTAAATGTAGGTTGGCAAAAACGTAAACGTTTTAAACATTACAGATAGCGTTACCTCGAAAAATGTTATGATCGAAATAAGTTTTTCCATATGTGGATAGATTCTTAAAGACAGACTGAAGGATTTTAAAATAATATATGTTAACAATATTTATCTGATAAAGTAATCAGTGGGATTTTCCGAGGTCTTCCGGTTTTTCTCTTCCGAAAAGTTTTCTGAAAAATTTTTGACGCTTAGCTTTTCTTTTAGCTCTTAACTCTTTTTTCTTGATTTTTAACTCTCGGCGAATTTCATCTTCTTTAATTCTTGCCTGGCTGTCAAATTTCTCTATAGCCAGAAGCAGGTTCTCCACGTTATGGCGTTTTTCTATGAGACGCTGAAATTTTAAATAATCCTCGTGTTTTAACCTGAAAAATGCGTAAAGAAAAGGATTGATAGCCCAGACAAATGGTTCAAGGATAATCATTCCCTGAGAGCCGATCCAGTTCAATGGTTTGCTTGTTTCAAAAAACAAGATTGCTGGCACTGTGAGCCCTTTGCGGACAACCAGCTTAGCCACGCGGTCTATTAATTCTTGCTCCTCAGGTGTTGGTTTGGTATCGTCTGAACCTGCGGATTTATTCGGTTTGGAGTTGTTCTTTGTCTTCAAATTTTCTTTCCTCGAATATCTTTTTTATAAAGGAATCGACCTCGTCCTTATTTTGATGATAGCGTACATATAAGCCACGGAAATTCTCCAACCGTGAGGGGCGCGTGAACGGCGACAACAATACACCATTTTTATCGGGATAGTATGATCGAAAAACTTTCATTTCCTTTTCAACCCTGTTGACAAGATATTTTATTTTTATCTTATCCTTGGTAAGTTCGTATTTTGTAGGAAAGAAAAATGTCGAGAGTGTGCCCAGGAAAATAAATCCGGCCAGCATGACCATTAAGATTGAGTATGTCACTGAATAAACCACGATAAATATAGCCACTATAAACAACAGCACTATAATTGTGGCGGTTTTTCTGATCTTAGCTGGATGAGAAACCCATGTAAGTTTTTCCATATTCATTCAGCATTGGTTTTGGGAGGATCCTTATAGCGCTCCTTCCGGATTTTGTTCATGATTTCCTGCAATTCCTTGACCTCGATGATCTTTTTATCCACGAGCAGTTTGACTAAAGCCTCAAGGGCAAAGTTATTTGATAGGGTAAGCTCATCGAAGGTTATCTCACGCTTCTGGTCTCCAACCGTGACTGTTAGAGCTACTCGCTTGCCGGTTTCGGTCATCTTTTCCTCTTTTCTTTGATGGCGTCATTTAAACTTCCTGAACGAAATCCCCCCAGGTCGACGGCTACGTAAGTAAATCCCGCCTTTTTTAATTTTTCGTTTATTTTTTCTTTTATGCCGTTTTTAAGCAGTAGTTCGAAATCCTCTATTTCCAGCCTGGCGATATGGTCATGGTGTCTCACTCTAACCTGTTTGAATCCCAGGTCTTTTAAAAGTCTCTCGGCAGTAGCGATTTGTTCGAGCTTTTTTAATGTGATCTTTGAATGATATGGAATTCTCGAGGACAAGCAGGGTGTTGCTGGTTTATCCCAGTTGGTCAGGCCCGATCTCTTGGCCAGATTTCGGACATCCCTTTTGGTAAAACCGGCTTCGGCAAGCGGCGAGCGGACCTCAAATTCATTTTTAGCTTTCATACCCGGACGGTAATCGGTCAAATCGGAGGCATTGCTTCCATCAACGATATTTTTAGCCCCCACTTCTCGGGCATACTTTTTCAATTTACCAAAAAGTTCCTGTCTGCAAAAATAACATCGGTTCTCAGGGTTGGATGTATAGTTCTGGTCATCAAGCTCATTTGTATTAATGATTGTAAAGTGGTCTTTGGGAATACCCATCTTGGTCATCATTTTCTTACAGAACTTTATCTCCTCGGGCATAGTCGATTTCGAATTGGCAGTAACAACCCAGACATCGTTAAGACCAAGATGTTTGATACACAAGTGCACCATCAAAGTTGAATCAACTCCCCCGGAAAATCCTATAACAACCGAACCAAGTTGTCTTATTATATTTATCAGTTTCTTCTCTTTATCAAGCATTATTTAAGTTTTTTAATAGTATTATCCTCAATAATGAATATACCGACCGAATTATTGGCATGATTGGTTGATTTGAAATTGATAGTACAACCCGTTCCGTTATAAGATTCAACCGAACCAAGATAGCTGTTGACATCTTCAGCCGAATCCGCTCCATTCTCCAAAGCCATTTTTATCAGATTTGCAACATCATATGATAAAGCTGAAACCCTATCGGACTCGTGCTTGTACTTTTTATAAAATTCCGTATAAAAATCATTCCAAATCTTATTTTCAGAAAGGGGATGATAGTCGGTGGCGAAAACCGAGCCCTGTATATAGCGCTCGATGCTACCTATAAGTTTGGGTGAATCCCAGCCATCCAAGCCCAAGTACTGTGTTGAAATGACATGGTATCTTATTTGAGGTATCAGGAGAGAGAGTTCTTCGGCATAACCAGGTAAGAAAAGTCCGCCAAGATGTACTCGCCAGTCATCCTGTTCAAGCCATTCCTCCTTTTCAAAATCATAATACTCGGTTGAATCTATTTGTTGGGTAGCCAGTAATTCCTCTGTCTTCATCAATAAAACCTCGCGCAACGGTTTGATCTGGTTTGTAAAATCCACCTGCCCGGTCTCATAAAATGTATTGGATAACACCTCTCCGCCAAGCTGGTACACTCTTTGGGTGAAAGCCTTAGAAACCTGCCTTCCTGTAAAGTCGCCAGGAGCAATTATACCGAATTCTTTGATACCCATTTTATTTACTGCATATTCAGCCATAGTAACAGCCATAACCTCGGCTGGTGGGGATACCTGGTAAACATTCTCTCCAAGTTTGGCTATTCCGCTTTCCGAGGCGGTGGGTGTGATAATCGGAATATTGTGAAAGCTGGCTACTACTGCAGCTCCTACTGCCGATTCGGACCTTAGCGGGCCGATTATCGCTACGGGTTCATCCAGTGCAAGCTGACTGACAGCCATTGTCGCATAAACCGGTGACCCTTTCGTGTCTTTGATAATCAACTCCACCCGTTTTCCATTAATCTCATTATTTTCCTCAAAAACAAGCTTTACACCCTCTACCAGACTTTGACCATAATCAGCAAATGAGCCTGAAAGAGGTGCAAGAACACCAATGACTACTTTGTTATGGATGTTTTCCTTACATGTGCTTAACAACTCCTTAACCTCAGCGCTATGATTACTTGGCGCGTAATTTTCGAGGTATTTTTCAAACAGCCTAATTGCTCTCTTATATTTCTGCTGTTCGAAGAGCCTTTTGCCTAAGTTATATACGATTTCGCCAGCAAGGTTTGATTTTGGATAGTTATCGATTAACGAGGAGAGTTCATTGATAGAGAGTTCATTCTCAAGCATAGGTATCAGATTATCGGCGGCGATTTCGCCGGCTTTGGAATTGGGAGCCAGGTTGTTAGCTTTGAGATACCGGGAAGCGCTCTTGTAGAGGTTGTCATTAAGATAGGCGATATGGCCAAGATATAGATTGGCGGCGCTGATGTAGGATGAACCGGGAAATTCCTTACAGAAACGTTCGAATTCCAGACGAGCTTTTTCAAAATCACCGGCTTTGTAGAGCGACTTGGCGGCCATAAATCTGAAAATTGAGTGATGTTCATCCAAAACATAAAATTCAGACAAAGACTTGAACATAAGATAAGCATCCTCGTATCTCCCCAAGCTATAAATCTCCAGCGCCTGATATAACCCCTCTCGTGGAGATGAGGGGATATTCTGCGAATATGTCACCGCACAAAAAATTATTATCCACGCTGTGATCTTCTTAATCGATAGCCTCATGGATGATATTGATGATTTAAGCCAAAGTCGTTAAAATTCAGTCGTTGTTTATTAGTTTTTTTATATTTAGAACATATTACAGGATTAAAACCAGAGATACGACAACTCTCTGCAAGTGGTATTTTATCTTTGCTGGAAATTATCATAATTGATACTTACCGAAATCTTCAGGATTAATACGACGTAGTCTATCGCGAAGGGTTTCCTGGTCGGGAATGCCCGAGGTTTTTTCATCTTTGAGTCTGAACAACTCATCGTTTACAAAAATGGGTGCTTTGGCTTTTAAAGCCAGTGCGATAGAATCGGAAGGTCGAGCATCGACCTCAATTATATCACCATTTGATTTAATGTGGATCTTGGCAAAAAACGTTTGCTCTTTAAGTTCGGTTATACATATTTTTTCAACCTTGCCACCCATGCTCTTGATGACCCCATATAAAAGGTCATGTGTCAGTGGTCGCTTGGAAATCACGCCGGATATCTCCATTCCAATTGCCCAGGCCTCGTAGTGTCCTATCCATATCGGTAGGATTTTTTTGGAGTTTTCAGGACTGAGAGTAACCACAGGTGAATTTGTAGTTATATCAAGTGCCAGTCCGTCTATTCTTGCTTTTATAAATTCCATTTATTGCCACCAATCTTACTAAACTGTGTATGATATAATACCATAGTTTATTTACCTATTACGAATAACCTGTTAAATGTTAACTTTGTCAAAAATAGATTCCTTATTATCGTAAGAGACCTTAACAGGAATATAAGAGTGTTATTATTTAAATATTGCCTTTTCATCTACTCTTTTTCTTCCTCTTTTTTCACTACCCATAGTTTAACGTTGGCGATGATATCCTTTTCGAGCTTAATAGGAATAGTATAAACTCCAAGAGCCTTAATTGGTTCGTCGAGATGTACCATTCGTCTATCTATCTCGAATCCTTCGTTCCTCAATAGGCTTGCGATATTTGAGGAGGTGACGGAACCGAAGACCTTGTCCTCCTCGCCAACCTGAACATTGGCGGTAATCGATATTTTTTCAAGTTTATTCTTAAACTTCTCAGCCTCTTTTTTTCGCTTGTTGTCCCGGAAGCCTTTTTGTTTTTTTATTTCATCAATCGATTTTATGTTTCCTGGAGTGGCGGCTACAGCCATGTTTCTGGGTATTAGAAAATTACGGGCATAACCACCTTTAACTTCGACAACACTTCCACAAGTGCCCAGGTTCTTGATATCATCTTTGAGAATCACTTTCACTGCAAAACTCCTTGTCTTCAATTAAAAGATTTATTTTCAAAATGCGAGACCTTTCTAAAATCAAACCGGCTATCAATAAGGCCTAAGATCCCTAGGATTGGGATCGCGACAATTATGGTCATCGTAAAAAATATATAAATAATTAACCTTATCCAACCAGAAATCTTAAAACTTCTAAAATAAAATTCAACGATGCATATTCCAAAAAAGGCATAAAAGTGAACGAAGAAAACGAGCAGGTTCTCTCCGATTACTTTAAACCAATGACCTCCCAAAAGAACAAATAACAGCGATAACCCCAATGGTATCCACCATAACTCACTTGCTTTCCATAAAAAAACCGGTTTGAACCTTGGAAGTATTCCTCCAAAATAGGGGGCAATATAAGTGGCACCAAGATATGAAAATACTACCATAGCTGTAAATAACGTAAAGAAAATCCCGGGGGCCAGGCGAATTGTCCAATAAACAACGGCTTCTAACGATGAGAATATCTGCTGATTATTAGCGATACTCAGACTCAAGATATTATTATTTTCGGCTAATTGGCTTTTCATCGTTTCAACTATGGAAGGCAACTGGGAGGCGAGATCGGGATAAAGCGAAATCAAAAAGATCATTGGTAACATATAAGGCACCATACCCCACAACAAAACCTCATGAGGAGAACTGAATATTCTTGCCTTGTAACCCATAATGATTCCCGGGAAAATTAACAAAAGCAACAATGCTGATGCCATGTAAACACCGTAGGCTAAAGAACAGATTATAAGTGCGCAAAGACAAGCCAGGAGGGCGGAAGGGTATCCGAAACGTACGATCAGGACAATAAGAGCGACCAACGCTACAAGGAGAAAAACTACATTTAACATAGCCAAGCCCATCGTTGGGCCAGCTAATACTATTGCCAAGCTTAATAACCATAACCCCGTCCGGTCTGATTTAGGCCAACGATTTTTTGATGGGTTCTGCGTATTCACATTTAACTGAATGTACGCGGCTTAAATGGTAAAAGAGCCATTATCCGGCCCCGTCTTATCGCTCTGGAAAGCCATCTCTGGTGTTTAGAACATACACCACTCACTCTGGCGGGAATGATTTTTCCCCTTTCATTCATAAACCTTCTCAATGTTCTATCATCACGATAGTCGATTCTTTTAACACGGGCTTCGCAAAAACGACATGTTTTCCTTTTCGTTCTATCCACTTACAATTCCTCCTACCTATCCGTAAACCTCGATATTCTCATATCTTGAAAGCTCGTTCCTACATTTAAGTTCCCTCGTAACATAAATATCATCTCAAATCCTATTTGTTAATATTTGATTTAATTGAAAATTATAAAGGCAATGTAATGTTGCAATAAACCTGCATCATTCCGAACTCTCCGGTTGGGGTGTTTCTTTTTCTTCTTTTTCTTTTCGTGTATATTCCGATGGACGCAGGACTATTGTTAAGAATCTTAAAATAGATTCATTGAGTTTCATGGTATTTTCAATTTGGGTAGAAACACCGGGTTCAGCCTCATAATAAATAGTAATATAGTTACCCTGACGGTGTTTTTTTATTTCATAGGTTAAAGACCTTAGGCCAAGTGGCTGTATTTCAAGCACTTTACCGTTTAATGACTTAATCTGGTCCTCTATTTTTTTAATCTCTGCCGATACCGTTTCTTCATCTAAATTCGGGTTTAGAATAAACGTAAGCTCGTAGGTTCTCATCAGTCCTCCCTTTGGACAATTTGACCCCTCTACCGGAGTAGGGAGACATGTTTTTACTATAGTTTTACTCCTCAGCTACCGTAACGGTAACGGAGTTTTTATCCAAACCATCAACTGCCAGTTTCTCGATGAAATCGGTGGCGGTGATGATTACTTTAGTAACGGTTTTAAGTTCCTTCCTATTGAAGTTCGCCAGGACATATTCCTCAAGCGGCTCACCGGGAGGTGGATGCCATATTCCAAGACGTAAACGGGGAAACTCCCGGCTTTGCAGGTGGCAAATAATGGAATGCAATCCTTTGTGGCCGCCATCGGACCCCCGCTTTCTGAAACGGATTTTTCCCAAAGGTAAATTGCAATCGTCGGAGACAACCATTATTTCCCTGGCAGATATACCGAAGCGTTCACAAATGTCAAATGCCGCCCTGCCGACGTCGTTCATAAAAGTAGTAGGTTTACACAAAATCAGATCGCCTGAGGCAAGATGGGTTTTGCAGAACACGAACGGGCCGTCACCTTGAACAAATTCTTCTTTTTTTAAAAGAGCAAGACGGTCTAAAACCATGTAGCCGAAATTATGCCGGTTTCTCGCATAACGCTGGCCGGGGTTGCCAAGCCCCAAAATAGCTGAAACCTTCACCAGTGGGGCATCGACAGCCGTCATAAAAAAAACAAATTATTATTATCTTTCAATATGTCAAGATAAATCATTTGATACACTTACCCGAAGTTCTCAAGATTTAAAAAAGCCGGGCTTTTCTTATAAAGATGGCTTCTTTCGATTCCCAATGACCTGGCCGCTCGTGCCATATTGCCATCGGCACCTTTAATCACGTTAAGTATAAACTCTCGTTCAAACTCCTCTAAAGCGTGTTTTAAGGTGCTTCTACGGTTTAGGCTGTCTTGTACCACCGGTGCTAAAATCTCTCTTACCTCATCAACGTTAATGACGTTGTTTTCAGAAAGTATCAATATCCGTTCAACATAGTTTTTCAATTCCCGGATATTCCCCGGATAGTTCAAACTTTCAAGATATGAAATCGCTGATGGGGAGAGTTTGTGCAATTTCTTATTGGATCTGTTTGCATATTTTTCACAGAAATAGTCAACCAGTATTTTTATGTCGTCGCTTCTTTCTCTTAAAGGAGGCACGATAATCGGCAGAACATTCAGTCTGAAAAACAGGTCCTGTCTGAAACGGTTATTTTTTACTTCATTATTGAGGTCTTTATTTGAGGCAGCTATTATCCTGACATCTATGTCGAGTTCGTTTTTACCACCGAGGGGCGTTACCTTTTTCTCCTCGATTACACGCAACAGTTTTGCCTGCAGTGACGATGATGTCTCGCTTATTTCATCTAAGAATAGTACTCCTCCTGAGGCACGACGGAAACGTCCCTGACGGGAATGGACAGCGCCTGTAAAGGCTCCTTTCTCGAAACCGAAAAGCTCAGCCTCGGCCAGTTCGTTAGGCAAAGCGGCACAGTTGACGGCCACGAATGGGCCGTTTTTACGATGGGAATTCTGGTGGATTAAGCGGGCGACAAGCTCTTTGCCCGTACCACTTTCTCCGCTTATCAATACCGGTGCTTCCTCAGGGGCATATTTCTTAATCGTCTTAAGAAGGTGTTCGATTGCCTTTGATTGTCCTATCAGCCTGTATTCTCCCTCCAGTATGTTTAAAAGGTTATCCCTTTGCTTTTTCAACGAGATAAACTCATTGATATTCTGAAGAAGGATCTCAAGTTTGTCCAGGGATAACGGTTTTTCCAGAAAATCATAAGCACCATGTTTGACAGCCTCAACGGCAGTGGCGATTGTCGAATGGCCTGAGATCATGATGACTACAAGGTTGGGATAATTGCTTTTAAACTTTTTCAAAAGCTCCACGCCATCGCCATCGGGCAACCAGACGTCGATTAAGGCAACATCGACTGAGTCATCGCATCGACCTAACGCTTCGTGATAGCTGGCTGAGGTGATGACATCATAACCCAACCGCTTAAGAGCATCGCCTACAGAGTCCAATATATTTTTTTCATCATCGATTAACAGTATCTTCATATCGCTTATCCGGCAATTCTCAACTTAATCTTAACAACCGTTCCACCATTAGCATTATCATCTATATGGATTGTGCCGTTATGTTCAGTTATTATTTTTTTTGCAATGACCAGCCCGAGACCACTGCCCTTGGGTTTTGTTGTAAAGTAAGGGGAGAAGAGGTTCTTTTTTGCCTGCGGGGAGAATCCCGGTCCATTATCTGTTATCTGAATGACTGCAAAACTATTTTCTTCGTATGTTGCCAGTTCAACTTTACCGGTTTGTCCGGTCGCCTCAAGGGCATTTTTCAATACATTATGCACCGCCCGCTTAATCTGGTCCCGGTCAACATCGACAGATAGTTTTCGGTCGGATAGATGTATCACCAAACGGTTGGCCTGTTTATCGGCTGAATAAAGGGTGGCTAGAGAGTCGACCAGCTCGTTGAGATCCTCTCTGTCAAATTGTGGTTTGGGAAAACGAGCGAACTCCGAGAATTCACGTACAATTTTTAAAAGTGTCGAGACCTCCTCCAAAACCGTGTTGCAAGACTTTTTTAATATTTCAGGAAAATCTTTATCGTTATTATTATAAGACCTCCTGAGATCCTGAATCGAAACTTGTATGGGTGTCAGCGGATTTTTAATCTCATGGGCGACTTTTTGAGCCATCTGCGTGAAAGCCGTCATCCTTTCAGAATCTATTAATTTCTGGTGGTACTCTTTCAAATCAGCAGCCATGGAATTGAAACTCGCTATCAACTGGCCGATTTCATCCGAGCGATTGGTTTTTACGTCAACCTCGAAATCACCGGTCGCCATGCGCGATGCCACACCTGCCAGCATGGTGATCGGCTTGCTGATTTTGTGGGCAAATCCCCATGCCAGTACAAAGGCCAGAATAAATCCGCCTCCGGCAAACAAAATAAAAATAAGCGAGACTTTATTAAAAGCGGTCTTCAAATCATATGTGCTAACGCCGATTAAAAGATTGGCGATTTTCTCATCGGTGAAGTCGACTAAAGGGAATAAACAGAAATTATATGGGATGTCCCTGAGTTCGGTTGTATAAATATCTCCACCCTTTATTTTAAGTTTTATCTCTTCTGCTTTTCCCGGAATGGTGCTTGCCTCGATAACGTCGTCCCTGACTAATATCAGCTCGGCCCCAGCAAGTCCCTTAAGGTCCTCAAGGTAAGCCTCGTCGATAATTACACCACCCGCCACAACGCCAATGACTCTATCCTTGAACCACACAGGTGCAACCGCCATCATCATCATCTTGGGTTTACCTTCTATTTCTCGTATGCCAAGGGAATGGACCTGTTGTCCCAAAAGGGCTTCGTTTATAATTGGTTCCTCGGCGATGGAAAACCCGAACATGATTGGTTCATGGCCCTGTGCAAGAACTTTACCATGGGGACCTGTAACTATCAGGTAATCAAGGTTTAAAAGATTCATATAGTTGACTGTCGATTTAATCAGTGCTGGTTGGTCTATAAAACCTATCTCATCTGTCAAGAGCAGAGTGCGGGTTAACTCATCGTTTGAAGCCAACGTCCTGACCTGAGCTAAAATACCGGCTGCTGTCCGGTCATACGAGCTGACAACACCGCTTATCACCATCGATAACCTTTTTTGGGCAAGGTCCTGCTGTTGTTCGACAGTAACGAAATGCAGAACTGTGGTGACACCGATAAAGGGTAAAACCGAGGCAATCAACAACACCAAAAAAATCTTTTTGCGCATGTCACCTGCCAGCCTGATAATAAGCTTGTCGAAGGTTTATAAAGGCAGATAAATCGGCTTCAAAACCGTATAAATCTCGCCTTGAGATAACAGTCATAATCGGGTAATATAGAACCACCAATGGAGGTTTTTCCATAATCAGATTTTCGGCTTTCCGGTAGATATCATTACGAGTGTATTCATCATCGAGACGGCGAGCACCATCAATGAGTTTCTCAAGCTGAGGGTTTTCATAATAGAAAAAGTTGGTTTGACCGTTTAATCGTTTCGAAAACAGCGGGTAGAAGAACGCATCGAGATCACCTATAGGTACATCGTATCTAAAAAGATATAAGTCTAACAAGCTTAAGGCTGATTGCCGGTCAAGTTGGTATTTACTTGTGTTTTTAGTTATCGTTTTTATTCCGACTTGTCGAAGTTGCCCCGCGATATATCCGGCAACAGGTTCCAACATGGGATCGGTGTCGTCAAAAAATAGATTCAGTTCAGAGGGTATGCCATCTATACGACTTATTTTTTCTTTAGCCTCCTTTACTGAAAAATAATAGTTTGTTATGTTAGGTGAACCTGCCCCAATTGTTTGTGGTATTAAGCCGGTGGCTTTTTGGGCAGCATTCCCAAGAAGTACCCTGACAATACTTTCCTTATCGAATAGGTACTGTAAGGCTCTTGACAGCTTAAAATCTTTTTGATACTGTCGCTGGCACTGGAATCCGAGCATAACCGTTGAACTTGTATAATACTTGCGCGCTGTGTAATTGCCATTACTGAGGTAATCCCTCTCGGTGGCTGAATCGAAAAAGAACAGGTCTATTTTTCCAAGTTCAAAATCCAAGGCGACTTCTTTGCGATCTTTATATCTGATTAAAACTAAGCTGTCTAAAGTAGGTGGTGTCCCGAAATATTCCTCGTTTGCCACCAGGGTTATAACATCTTCCCTAGCTGAGGCAATCTTAAACGGACCAGTACCGATAGGTGTCGGTAGCGTTTTTGTTCTATCGACAGCTGGAATTATATAACCTCCGGGGCCGGCCAAATATTTCAAAAACGGCACAAAAGTATCTTTAGTGGTTATGGCTATCGTATATTTATTAGGTATAAATATACCCTTTAGCTCGTTCTTCCCCCCAAAGTGGACATCTTCATAACCATATATTTCAAGGACAAAAGAGGATGCCGGCGTAACATCGGGAGCCTTTGCCAGCTCTACTAGAGAATAAGCTACGTCAGAAGCATCAATCGGTTTACCGGAATGAAACCGCACCGTATGATCGAGATAAAATGTATATGTGTTGCCATGAACTTCCCAGGAATTGGCTAAGGCTGGTATAATCTGTCCCTGATTATCAAGTTTTACTAAACCATCGTATATCAAACAGGCAACAGTCTTTTCGATAGGAGTTTTTATCTCTGAGGGTTTCAAATTAAGGCTTCTATAAAACGGCATATGTATTACACCACCTTGAGATTTAAGTGGATATTCAAGAAGTATCTTGACCTCCAAAGGTTCATAATAAAGGAGTCGATAAAATACCAGTGAATCAACACGGGAATAGGAAATGTCCTCACCTGTCCAGGCTATGATACCACTGCCATAATATTGATTATCATAAATAATATCGAATTTCTGGCCTACCTTAACGCCGTCAGTTCTGCCTTTATCTATATATAGGCGTTTGTTTTTTTTAAGGATAATCTTACCTGTTACATGAATATTGGTATCTGCTGAAACGAATTGGGCTGATATCATCAAGATAAAAAAAACAATTAAAAATTTTCGCAACTATCACTCCTTTCCTGCAAGTATATGTTGATATCATATCGTCCGTCAAGGTTTGTTGGAGCTTTAATGTATAGATGTAACGAGCTCCAATAACGTAATAGCAATACAAAACCCGCATAGGATTTTACCAGTTTTGTTAGTTGTTGTTTCAGATATTATTTAAAATGAAGAATCGAAAAACATGTTCCTTATCGTTTCTTGTTTTATAAATATCTTATATGTTTCCAAATTGACACGAAAACGATTGTTTTGACACACTTTTTCCGACCTGCCATAAAGCCTTCTGCTCAAGTATCAGCAAGTTAACCTCCTGGCATGGACTTTGTTTAAATAATAAGCTGGAAACAATAAAAAACTCAGTAAAGGAGGTAAAAAAGATGAAAAGCATTCAAAAATCTTCCCCGCAGGGTCAATTGGTTACGTTAATTGTAATCTCAGTGCTGGCAACCACTTTAATCGTTGGCCTTTCGCTGAAGAAAAAGCCAAAAGTTATGTCTGTTCAGGCTAAGGCTGAACCAGCTGACACAGCCGGTATATCGATCTTGCAACAAACGCCTCAGGTCTATCTGCCTGAGATCGATGACGTATTCCACCAACCGGGGAAACTCGCGGTGTGTGCCGGCAAGAAACTTCATACGATCGTGCGTGATAGCGCCGGTTGGACAGAGCCTGATATTAACAAGCTTGATATTAATGCTTTACAGTTAAACTGTATTTTCTTCGAAAATGACAGGGCGATTATCGGGGGCAACAAATTACTCATTACCGGCAAGGATTATCTTGAGGTCTATAGCGAATATGATTTCGACTCCCCTGTAAATGTAATTATCCCTTTCGGTGAGGGTTATCTTGCCGGCACAAATAACGGTCTTTATTTCTATGCTCAGGATAAAGAGGCCACAATTTTCAGGGAGGGTATCCTCGTCACTGCCCTGGCAGAGGATATCGGTGGATTGTGGGTGGGCACATTCGGTGATGGGCTCTGGCGATTTGATGGCGAAAGGTGGCAAAGGCGCTATCTTATCAGAGATACCTCAATATTCGATTTCGTTAATGCACTAACTTACAGCTATCCTTTTCTCTGGGTGGGGACTCCCTCGGGGATATTCCGTTATGATGGTGGATGCTGGAAACAGCTTTATATTGGCGACTCAAGCGAGGTTTACGAGGTTAACTGCTTCTTGCCAATGGTGCTTAAAACCTATGTTGGTACCCAGCAGGGATTATTCGTATTCGCTAATGATTCTTTGAAAATTGTGCCTGATTTCGAAGACGTGCAGATTATAGGCCTTTTTAAAGATTATAGTGATATCATAGTAGCCACCCGTAATAGAGGAATATTCAAACTAAAAGGAAAGGAGGAAATCCTTCGACCGGAACAGTTGTTAATCATTAGGCCTTTACTGGCTGAGCTTGAATGATCCGGGTGGCCATTATAAAAGTCGCTCTTTTATCGGGGCGGCTTTTTCTCTGGTTGCTGTTAGTATATTGATTTGAGTTTTAACCTTAAGTTCGGTTAGAGCTTTTGCTTAAACAGTGAATTAGAGAAAGATATAATATTTTTGAAAAAAAGCTTGTTATAATATCCTTATATTTTATTCTATATATTTAACGCCTAAAGCCCGTTGGGAAAACACACGTGGAGGTAAAAATGCTCGGAAGAAATGTAAATGTCATTATATTGCTGGTGATGTTCTTGTTTGTCCTTAGTAGTGGATGTGCAAAAAAATCTCCCTATCCACCAGAGGTTAACAAAGCCCTTAAGATAGCTGGTGACAACCGTGGTGAGCTGGAAAATGTGCTATCCCACTATGCTGCTGGAGACGATTCTTTAAAACTGCAAGCGGCGTGCTACCTAATTGCCAATATGGAGGGGCACTGTTATGCAACATATGAACTTTGCGATACAGCTGGAATGCATGTCGATTATAACGCGCTCGATTATCCTGATTACAAGACCCTAAAAATGGCCTGGGATACACTGGAAGCCTTGCATGGTGAACTTGATTTTGAGAAAAAAGAAAAGATCAATGATCTGGAAACTATTACCGCTGATTTTTTAATTAGTCAGATCGATTACGCTTTTTTAGCCTGGCGTGAAAAACCCTGGGCAAAAAATCTTTCGTTTGAGAGTTTTTGCGAATACATTCTTCCCTATCGTGGAAGTAACGAACCACTTGAATCCTGGCGTGAGACTTTTTGGGAGAAATATAAAAATATTGATAGTAACATGAAAAACCCATCTGATCCTATCGAGGCAGCCAGCTTGATAAATGACGATATTAAGTCCTGGTTCTCATTCGACCCGCGTTATTATTACCATCCGACTGACCAGGGGTTAGCTGAAATGCTTAAAAACCGGATGGGGCGATGTGAGGATATGACGAATTTGGCAATCTATGCCATGCGAGCAAACGGTCTGGCTGTCACAAGCGATTATACACCATATTGGGCCAATGCCGGGAATAACCATGCTTGGAATGCAATCTTAACTCCTGACGGTAAGGTGGTCCCGTTTATGGGTGCGGAAAGAAATCCGGGGAAGTATCATCTGGCTAATAAAATGGCCAAGGTATATCGAAAGATGTTCAGTAAGCAAAAAGGAAATCTCGTCTTTCAGGAGAAAAAACAGGAGAAAATACCCCGCTGGCTTGCAGGTAAAAGCTACATAGATGTCACTGCTGACTATGTGGATGTTTGTGATGTGACTGTAACGTTCAAGCAGGAGGTTCCCGACTCGGTGGACATTGCCTACCTGTGTGTTTTTAATTCCGGGGAATGGAAAGCGATTCACTGGGGGAGAATCAAGAATTGTTCAGTGGTTTTTACCGATATGGGTAAAGACATCGCCTATCTTCCGGCGCTTTATATCAATGAGGAGATCGAACCCTTCGGTGCTCCATTTGTTCTTCGTGATGATTGCACTATTAAAAAACTGGAACCAGTAAAGGAAAAGACCATATCAGCCAGGTTAGTGTCCACCACTCGCCGAAAACAGGAAATTTCAACCGACGGAATCGCCAAAACCTTTCTTTCACCCGGACAGGAGTATGAACTGTTTTACTGGGAAGATGGTTGGCAGTCGCTTGGTAAATCAGTTGCCGGTGATAAACCTCTTGTTTTTGACGGAGTCCCCGCCGGATGTCTTTACTGGCTGGTGGCTGTGGATTCCGATAAGGAGGAACGGATTTTCACCATTGATAATGGCAGGCAAATCTGGTGGTAGAAGGAGACATTAAGCTTATAATTTTAAACTTTGGAACAATTAAACTAAAATATTACAATCTCATTATGGTTTCTTAGATTTTTGAAACTTTTTAGTATAAAAAATCATTAGTGTCCGGCAACAAGCCCTTTTAAATATATTGCCATCTATACCGGGAGAAGGATATTTCACTTGACAAATTATTACTTAAATGATAAATTATGTTTGAAAATATTGAAATAAGACGTTATTTCCAATTAACAGTTATGGTGTCGGTAAGTTTATATTTTCTATAGGTAATTAGAACCGGTATTAAGCGATGATTATATTTTCCAAATCTAACAGAATATTACAAGTGGGGGTTAACCAGAGGTCCTCCTTTCACTTAAATTCTGATTCACTTTGAGATTTTAACATAAATCAAGGAGGATACAATGTTCAGGTTATTAATTGCAATGTTCATGTTAATTTCTTTAGTTATGTTATTTCCAAGTAATAATGAAGCTTATGCAGGTTGTGCTCACACTTGTACATTAGAAGTAACAGATGATGAGGATTTGCCAAGGGAAAAATCTTATGATCCATGCAACGATTCGCTAGAATGGAGCTTTAGCTTCAATAAAGAGCACCAGGGAGGACAAACGTATATAAGATGGCAAGTTATCTATTGCAATGTAGATAGAATGTGGAATCCTCCCTTTACAGGTTTTTATGGTTTTTCTGAAAAAACATACTGTGGTCCGAGCAATAAACATATAATGAAAATATCTTTGTTTCCGGATGGTGCTCAGACAGGTTATTATAACACCATTAAAGGAATAACAGAATACTATCAGGGTAAACCAAGGGAAGAATAACAACTATAGAAAAAGCTAAAGCCCCCTTTGTATATAAACTGAGGGGGCTAAAAGGGATTATTTTATGTATATAAAAGATTTCATTTTTAAAATAGCAATATTTGCCTTTGTTATTACTACATTTTTTTCTTCGTTAGCTGATGAAAACAGATGGTCAACTAATGGGCCAACTGGTGCATGTGTAGAAGCAATCAATTTTCACCCATTTGATAATCATATTATTTACTTAGGGACTTTGGACAATGGTGTTTATAAATCGATAAATAGTGGAGATAGTTGGATACATTTAGAACTGGGTAATCTTGATCGCACCGTCCAAGTTTTAGCTATTCATCCACTTGGACCTGACACGATTTATGCTGGAACAATACGTGGTCTTTTTAAAAGCACAGATGCCGGTGAAGAATGGGACTTGGTAGAATCTATAGGTTCACCACAAAACGATTATCGTGCGTTTGCTATAAATCCTGAAAATTCTAATATACTATATGCAGGAGGTCCTATGGATGTATGCAAATCAACAGATGGTGGTCAAAGCTGGTATGAGATGATTTTACCCGGTGAATGGG